>JASUSV010000009.1 GCA_030445865.1 Clostridia bacterium | reverse complement strand
CCGGCAAATTCGACCTCCTGTCTCAGTTGCCGGCCGAAGGTCTCATGCCCTCGGGTCCGCCTCCGCTTTCGGCCTCGTTAAGTTTGGCTACCGCTCGGGTTTAGTCGCTCGCTTTCAAGCCAAAGCAGGCCTCCCCCAGCGAAAACTGGGGATGACCCAGTCGCCAGCACCGTGTCTCGCCGGCATCGGGTTACTTCTTGCCAGCACGGGCCGGCTCCCAATCATGTAGTTCCTTTAAGCGCACATTTTGCAGGGGCAGTTCAGAGGAAGCGCGAATAACCAGCTTCTTGCCGCAACGTTCCTCCAATCGGGCAAAGTCGTTTTCCAGCAACTGGGCAACCGCTATATTGGCTTCGATGAGGATGGCCGGGGCCTTGGTCTTGGAGGCTAGAGAAAAGATTTCTCTTTTGGCCTGGTGGGCTATAGTCTCTTCGGATAAAACTTTACCGGTGCCGTGGCAGTAAGGGCAATCACGCTGCAGGAAATTCCCTAGGGCAGGGCGCGCTTTTTTGCGGGTGATTTCTACCAAACCTAATCTAGTTAACCCTAGAACCTGACTCCTGGTTTTATCTTTTTTTAATTCTTCTTCCAGAAGAGACAAAACCCGTTCTCGATGGGCCGGCTGCTCCATATCAATAAAATCCACAATGATAATGCCGCCGATGTTGCGCAGGCGTAATTGCCTGGCTACCTCGACAGCGGCCTCCATATTGGTGCGCAAGATAGTTTCTTCCAGATTGTGGCGGCCAACATATTTGCCAGTATTCACATCTATGGCCGTCAGAGCCTCCATCTGGTCAATTATCAAGTACCCGCCGCATTTCAGCCAAACTTTGCGTTTTAAAGCTTGATCGATTTCGCTATAAATCCCGTAGAGGCCGAAGAGATCGGCTCCTTCGCGCAAATATAACCTGTTTTTTAAGCCAGGATGGCTGGTACGCAACAGCTGACTTATTTGCCCGTAAATAGTCCGATCGTTAGTTAGCAGGCGCTCGACATCTTCGCTGCACAGATCCCGAAAAACCCTCTCCAAAAGTCCGAGATCCTGGTACACCAGGCGAGGCACCTTACCGCGCCTGGCAGCCTGGCGGACTTTCTTCCAGGTCTGGTTTAAGCTCTCTACATCGGCGCGGAGTTCTCCTAAAGTAACGTGCTCGGCAGCCGTGCGTATAATCAGGCCCATGCCGCGGGGTTTGACTCGCTGGGCCAAAGCTCTAAGGCGGTCTCGTTCGGCCTCATCGGTAATCCGCCGCGAAATGCCAATGTAATTGACCGTGGGCATTAAAACTACATAGTGACCGGGAAGAGAAATATGGGTGGTAACCCTTGCCCCTTTAGAACCAAGGGGTTCCTTGGCGACCTGCACCAGAATTTCCTGGCCCTCTTTAAGTATGTCATTGATTTGCAAGTAATTCCTAGGAGGTTTTTCTCCTTCCCCTTCGAAAGCCACAACATCGCCTACATAAAGAAAGGCATTTTTCTCCAGCCCTATATCTACAAAGGCCGCTTGCATGCCGGGCAGAACGTTAATTACCTTGCCTTTATAAATATTCCCAACCAGGCGCTGGCTGTCGGATCGCTCCAGGTAAATTTCTACCAAGCGCCCGTTCTCAAGAACAGCTACGGCTATTTCGCCGGCATCCATTTGAACTAAAATTTCTTTGGTCACCATATCTACCTTCCAAAAATTTCGTTCAAAGGAGTTACCAAAGGTGGACTGCAACTAATAAAAAGGCCGCTGCGGCACACATAAGGCTTTGTAGCTCTCAGGCCCAAGGCCTCCATTACTTCGGTAGGACGAACGTTTAAACGTTGGCTGCAGGCCACAAGCATATATAAAAAAACGCCGCCGTCGCCTTCGATCTTCAGATCATAAATACCCTGCCGAATGTCAACTTCTTTATCTTTACGTTTAACCAATACTTTTTCCTGGGAGGACAGGCGGCTAATAGCTTCTTCGACTTTATTCTTCGGGACATCCGGCGGCAACTCCGCTCTGTAGGCGGCGCATTTTATGGCAGCCGCAAGGGATTCGGTTTGCGAATCTATAACTTTTGCCTTTCGTACGCTGATGCCCTCCGGAAGCTGCTCCTGAAGGCGCCCTTGCACTTCCCGGGCCGGTATTTCCTGGGTACATTCCAGGTCGAGGTATTCGGCTTCGCTTTCCATGCCTAACGGCAGGGCCGGGCCCAGGGCCAGTTTTGGATGGGGGTTAAAGCCGGCGCTATAAGCTAAAGGCAGATCCGCCCGCCTGGCCGCCCGCTGGAAAAGCCGCATTAAGTCGAGGTGGCCTAAAAAGCGAGCAGGACCTAGTTTGGTATATTGAAGACGAAGGCGCAACCTTAAATCAACTCCCACGCCACCTAACTTAATTCGGATACTTCCGAAACGTTCCCCATGCCACGCTGGCGCCGGTGTCTTAGGGCTTACCAGCGATCCGTATGGCTCCCTCGCCTCCTCAGCTCCCGGCGCTGGGCAACGCTTTCTGTAAGGAAACCAAGCAACTTTCAGGCTTTCTTCAGATCCAGCGCTACTCCCAGGCCGGGGCAGACGCCGCATCCATGGCAGCGTCCTGAACGGCAGTCGGCGGTCTGGACTCCTGATAAAGCCAAACGGTGTTCACGTTGCAAGAACCCTTTAGTTACGCCGAAATCCAGGTGATCCCAGGGCATTATTTCAGCATAATCCCGGCGGCGGTTGGCATAAAAAGCAGGATCTATCCCTTTAGATTTAAAGGCTTCCTGCCAGACATTATAATTGAAATGTTCCGTCCAGCCGTCGAACTTCGCCCCCAGCCGCCACGCCGCTTCTAAAACATCAGCCAGGCGGCGGTCGCCTCTGGAGAGCACGGCTTCAATAAAACTAACTTCCGCCTGGTGCCAGTTGAATTCCAGACCGCGGCCCGCGAGGCGGCTGCGCAGGTAATTTTGCTTGGCTTTAAGCTCTTCAATATCCTCCTGCGGTTCCCATTGAAAAGCCGTATGGGCTTTGGGTACAAAAGAAGAAGCGCTGACCGTTACCCTTATTTTTTGCCCGTTTTTGGCCAGCCGGCGTCCCCTGAAGAGAACTTCCTTGGCCAGGATGGCAATCCCGTCAAGGTCGGCATAAGTTTCGGTGGGCAGCCCCAGCATAAAATAGAGTTTTACACTGCGCCAGCCGGCTTCAAAAGCTGCCGTAACCGCGGCAAAAAGGTCTTCTTCCGTGACGCCCTTGTTGATTACGTCCCGCAACCGCTGGGTGCCGGCTTCGGGTGCAAAAGTCAGGGTAGATTTGCGCACTTTCTGGATGGCCTCTGCCAGACGCACGCTGAAGGCATCCACCCGGAGGGAAGGCAGGGAAAGGCTTACACCCTTATCGGCATATTCCCGGGCCAGCTTCTGGGCCAGCTCTTCCACGCAAGAATAATCGGCCGTGCTTAAAGAAGTAAGTGCTATTTCCTCGTGGCCGGTAGCCTTAAAAATCTCCGCCGCCTGGCGTAAAAGAACTTCTACCCCCCGTTCCCGCACCGGCCGGTAGAGGATCCCGGCCTGGCAGAAACGGCAACCGCGTGTGCAGCCCCGCATAACCTCCAACATGATGCGGTCGTGCACCGCTTCGATAAAAGGTACGATGGGCCGCGTGGGGAAAAAGGCCTTTTCCAGGTCGGCCACCACTCGCTTCTTTACTTTCTCCGGTACTCCCGGCCCCTGCGGCCGTATATTATCTATAACTCCATCAGGCCGGTAAGTCACCTCGTAAAAGGAAGGGACGTAAACACCTGGTAGCTTAACCGCCTCCCTTAAAACCTCCTGGCGGTCGGCCCTATTCCGGGGACCTTTTTTAAGTTTCCCGATCAGGCGCAAAAATTCGGGCAGGAGTTCTTCGCCGTCGCCCAGGAGGAAGCAGTCAAAAAAAGGGGCCAGCGGTTCCGGGTTGGCAGCGCAGGGCCCGCCTCCAATGACCAGCGGCGCCGTAGCCTCTCTATTTTCTGCCCTTAAGGGTATACCGGCCAGCGCAAGTATATTTAAAACGGTAGTATAGGTCATTTCATACTGGAGCGTAAAACCGATGACATCGAAATCCTTCAGGGGCCGGTAAGATTCCAGGCTAAAAAGAGGGATCCCTTCCTCCCTTAGCCTGGCTTCCATATCCAGGCCGGGGGCAAAAACCCGCTCTAAAAGCAGGTCTTCCTCAGCGTTAATAAGGCCGTAAAGGATGGCCAGCCCTAGATGCGACATGCCGACTTCATAAAGGTCGGGGAAAACAAAAGCCATACGTACCTGAGCGCTATCCCAGTCTTTATGAACGCTATTCCATTCGGTGCCCAGGTAGCGGGCTGGTTTTTCTACTTGGTCCAGGATGTTCTTCAGTATATATTCCCTCAAATGAGACAACCAGTTCTCTCCCTATCATCGCTAACTCTTACCAGAAATAGTATATCAGGAAATAAAGCAGAAATACAGCCTCCAATAAAAATAGGAAAGAGATAACGGTTCACTTCAGAAGTTCTTCCAGAGAAGCCTGGCTATTGCCCGTCAAAATCATCTCACGCAGCTGCTCTTCGCTGATAAAGCCGGCTATTTTGCCTCTATCGCCGAGGACGGCGACGAGATGATAGCGTCCGGGAACAAAGTTCCTCCAGAGGGCCGAGAGGCGCAGCTTTTTATTAGCGACCAATATGAGGGTCTGACGCGGCTGTTTATCTGGTTTAACGCCACCGGTTAAAAAATAGCGCCAGAACAAATAGACCGTCACCTCCTCTTCCTGGCGAGCTTTTAAAAATAAAAATCCAGCCAGAACGCAACCTTGCAGATCAACGACACGGTAGTAAAAACCGACCGCGGTAATTAGAGCTAAAAATAATGCCAGCCCCTGGCCCAGGCGGACTGCTTCACGGGTGGCCCGCCCTAGGCCAACGGCCGGCAAACGCAGGGCACGAAAGAGGTAGCCACCGTCCAGGGGGAGCGCCGGCAATAAATTAAAAAAACCCAGCATGAGGTTGACTTGGACAAAAAAAGCAAGCCATTTCCTTACAGGATCGCCGGCTAAGTTCATAATCCAGGCGGCCAAAGCAGCCAGGATAAGGCTGCTCAGGGGTCCGGCCAGAGCTATGGCTGCAGTTGTCAGCCACCAGGAAGAGGGCGGGGCAGTAAACCTGGCTACCCCGCCGAAAGGCAACAATTCGACTGCCAGCGGCTTTATGCCGCACCGGCAGCCGGCCAAAACGTGGGCTAGTTCATGTAAGCTTACGGCCAGAAAAAGGAGCAAGGCCTGGGGAGCTACCCCCAGTAAGAAATAAACTCCCAGGAGTATTAAAAAGTAGTCGTTTAAAATGACTTCTACCCCGAACCTAGGCCCTAGGCGCATAAACCGATCACCTGGGGGGCGATTTTAGAAGAAGGTAAAGATCAGGGTTTACCGCCTCCCCGTTTTTGCGAACTTCAAAATGTAAATAGGGCCTGGGTCCCCCGGGTAGCACGCCCACCACATCACCCTGCCTTACTTCCTGCCCCGACACCACCCTGGCCTCGCCCAGATTGGCATAAAGCGCAATGACATTGCCCCCGTGATCGATTTCCACCAAAAGGCCCAAGGCCGCATCCCGGCGCACGTCTTTTACTTTGCCATGGTAAGCAGCCTTCACCGGCGCATGGGGAAGCCCCTCAATATCGATGCCGCCGTGAAAGCGCTTATTCTTGTCCACCGGGGACTGCTCCCAGCCAAAAGGCCTTATAACTTCGCCTTCTAACGGCAACATAAGCCCCACCGTTTTACCGAAAACCGGCCAGGCGTCCTCTTGTTTTTGCAGGCCGTGAAATACCCAGCGGTCGTAGCTATCCAGCCAGAGGGCAGAGCGGGCCAGGGCCGTAACGGCCGGAGTCCAATCGGCGCCCGAATCCGCCAGGTAATAACGGACAGAAGCCTGCAAATCCCTGGCCAGGGGGGTTTCCAGGCGAAAGACGATAGTGATGGCCACAAATAAAACCAGGGCCCCCACAATTCGGCCCCACCAGTACCGCCCCCAGGGCGGCCGCGGTAAGGGCCGGTTACCGTCGGGAAAACCACCTAAAGGAGCTCCCTTAAGGTCTTCCCAATCCCAGTTTTCACGCATAAAAATCGCCCCCGGACAAGCATAGCTTATTATAAAAATATATGCTGCCGGGAGCTACTTATGACACCTTACCTGGAAATCATACTCTTTGGAGTCACAAAAACGGTGCGCTTTTTGGCGCACCGTTTAAGGCAACCTTTAATAATCCATGTTCGGCGGCATAGGCGGGTTCTTTTCTTTCTTGGGTATCTCGGAAACCAGGGCCTCGGTGGTCAGCAGCATGGAAGCTATGCTGGCCGCGTTCTCCAGGGCGCTCCTGGTTACTTTCGCCGGGTCGACAATACCGGCCTTGATCATATCCACATATTGTTCGGTCACGACATCGAAACCGATATTACCGCCCTCCGATTTTACTCGCTCGACGATTACCGATCCTTCCAGTCCAGCGTTAGCAGCAATCTGCCGCAAAGGCTCTTCCAGAGCCCGCCGGACGATCCGTACGCCTACCGCCTCGTCGCCTTCAGCTTTAATATTGTCCAAAGCAGGTATGGCATGCACCAGGGCAGCGCCGCCGCCAGGGACAATACCCTCCTCTACTGCCGCGCGGGTTGCGGCTAGGGCATCTTCTACCCGGTGTTTCTTTTCTTTAAGTTCGGTTTCGGTAGCAGCGCCGACCTTGATTACGGCTACGCCGCCTGCCAGTTTGGCCAGGCGTTCCTGTAATTTCTCGCGATCGTAATCGGAATCCGTTTCTTCAATCTGTTTCTTAATCTGGGCTACGCGTCCGGCCACCGCTTCTTTAGAACCGTAACCTTCGACGATAGTGGTTTTTTCTTTAGTAATCTTGACTTTCTTGGCCCGGCCCAGCATATTCAGATCGACGTTCTCCAGCTTAACCCCCAGATCTTCCGAGATAAAGGTGCCGGCCGTGAGAATAGCTATGTCCTCCATCATGGCCTTACGCCGGTCGCCAAAGCCGGGCGCCTTGACGGCCGCACAGGAGAGCGTGCCGCGCAATTTATTAACTACAAGGGTGGCCAGGGCCTCGCCTTCGATGTCTTCGGCAATAATCAGCAGGGGCTTGCCAGTGCGGACGACTTTTTCCAGTAAGGGGAGCAGGTCGTTAATGGCCGAAATCTTCTTTTCGTGGATAAGTATATACGGCTCTTCCAGCTCTACTTCCATGGCCTCGGCGTTGGTAACAAAGTAAGGCGAGACATAGCCGCGATCGAATTCCATACCCTCTACTACTTCGACGGTAGTAGTCATTCCTTTAGATTCCTCTACGGTAATAACACCGTCTTTGCCCACCTTTTCCATGGCCTCGGCAATTAATTCGCCGATCTCGCGCTCGTTGGCGGCGATGGCCGCGACGTGGGCAATGCTCTCGCGGGATTCCACCGGAATGCTCATCTTTTTAATTTCTTCTACTACCGCACCTACCGCCCGGTCAATGCCTTTTTTAATAAAAATGGGGTTGGCGCCAGCCGCAACGTTCTTCAGGCCCTCCAGCATAATGGCCTGGGCCAAAACGGTAGCAGTGGTCGTCCCATCGCCGGCAACATCGTTGGTCTTAGAAGCAACTTCCCGGCACAGTTGAGCTCCCATATTCTCGTTGGGATCCTCAAGCTCGATTTCCTTGGCCACGGTAACCCCGTCTTTGGTGATCACCGGAGAACCAAATTTACGCTCCAGGACTACATTACGGCCCTTAGGCCCGAGAGTAACTTTCACCGCCTGGGCTACTGCATTGACACCTTTTTCCAGGGCACGCCTGGCTTCTACATCAAAAGCTAGCTGTTTAGCAGCCATTGGGTCTTGCCTCCTCCTTTAACTTTATTATTCTTTAATGGCCAGAATATCAGATTCCCTGATAATCAAATATTCCTCGCCGCCTACCTTGACTTCCGTGCCGCTGTATTTGGCAAAAACTACGCGGTCGCCTTTTTTAACCTCAGGAGCCACCCTGGTGCCGTTATCGAGGATTCTCCCCGGTCCGACGGCAATAACTTCCCCTTCCTGAGGCTTTTCTTTGGCGGTATCAGGAAGGACAATACCTCCTTGGGTTCTTTCTTCTCCTGACAGGACCTTAAGTACTACCCGATCGCCTAACGGTTTTAGCATATGTTTCCTCCTTTCGGATTATTTGTTAGCACTCACCGAGATTAAGTGCTAATAACCAATAAATATAATATAAAAGCGTCCAAAACTTGTCAACATCCCTCTAACCTTAAAAGGGAATTTTTTGCCGCCTTAAATTTACGTTCAAGACTAGGCCCAGGGAAAGAAGGTTGCTCAACATAGCGCTACCGCCGTAGCTAAAAAGCGGTAAGGGTATACCGGTTACCGGCATAATCCCGATGGTCATACCGATGTTCACTAAAAGATGGAAGGCGAAAAGAGAAGCCACGCCGCCGGCCAGTAAAGCCCCAAACATATCTTTAGCCCGCCCGGCTATATGTAAGGTTCGGTAAAGCAGAATAAAGTAAAGGCCGAGCACTCCCAGCGTGCGGATAAACCCCAGCTCTTCACCCACAACCGAAAAAATAAAGTCGGTGTGGTGCTCGGGCAAAAAATTTAAGTGGACCTGGGAGCCCTGATGCAGGCCTTTACCCCAAATGCCTCCAGAGCCAATGGCTATCTGAGACTGGATGATGTGGTAGCCTGCCCCGAGTCCCCCTTCGCCGTCGTTATAGGGGTTTAAAAATACAACCAGGCGCTGTAACTGATATTCTTTGAGGGGGAGGGGTAGGCCGTAGTGAAAGTGAGCAAAAAGGGCAAAAGAAACCAGGACGCCGCCGGTAATTATTAATTTAGCCAGCAAAGCGGTGTTGGCGCCGGCCAGGTAAAGCATACCCAAAAGGATGGCCATCAATACTAAAGCCGTCCCCAGGTCGGGCTGGACCAAAATCAGCAACATGGGTAAGGCGATGTGTAAAAAAGGCATAACCAGATCTTTCAGGTTATTGAGGCGGCCCTGGCGGGCTTCCAGCAAACGGCTTAAAGTGATAATCACAGAGATCTTGGCAAACTCGGAGGGCTGAAAGATAAAAGAGCCCAGGGCAATCCAGCGCTGGGCGCCCTTGGCTTCATTACCCACCAGTAAAACGGCAACCAGTAAAGCTAGATTAAACAAATAAATTGGCAGGTGATAACGACGCAGAACCTGGTAGTCTACCTTAATTGCAGCCAGCATGGCGCCGAAACCGAGGATAATCCAGAGGAACTGTCTTTTTACATAATAGTCAGGGTCGGCAGAAATGCCCGCCGCGGCGCTATTAAGGACTACCAAACTAAGCGCTAGGATGGCTATTATACTTCCTATGAAAGGGTAGTCCAGGTTACGCCACAAACGCCGCCCGACCATCTCTCGCCCTCCCAAAACTATGCCACCAACATTATAACCCAACCCAGCCAAAAGAAAAACCCGCCCTCAGGCGGATCTCCCCTACAATCCAAAAAATAGACGGTGGGCCTTCCGATGTTTCCGCTTCCCAGCTGAAACCGACCGCAAAATTAAGGCTTAAGGGTTCGCTTTACTTTAAGTACCGGAATATTGGCTACCAAAGCCACAGAGTCCCTCTCCCGGTTAAACGCCACCTCCAGGCCGCCGGTGTCGATTTCCAAATACTCCGAGATCACTTTTATAAGATCTTCTTTTAAAGCCTGGAGCAACCCTGGTGTTAAATCTGCCCGGTCTTGAATTAATACCAGCCGGAGACGTTCCTTGGCTATCATTTTGCTGGTGGTAGTTTCGCGAGCAAAAAAACGCTGTAAAAATTCTAACAAAGCCGCGCCCCCTCTCGCTTATCCCCAACCGAATAACTTTTTAATCCTGGCCATTAAACCTCCGCTTGCCTCTAAGTCCATGATTGGAACTTCTTCTCCAAGCAGACGACGGGATATATTCTGATAGGCCTGCCCGGCGCGTGAATGTTTTTCCAAAACAGCCGGTTCGCCCTTGTTGGTAGAAACGATTATGTACTCATCCTCCGGGACCACCCCGATTAAGTCAATGGCCAGAATATCTAAAATATCTTCTATATCCATCATATCGCCTTTTTTAACCATGTCCAGCCGCACCCGGTTAATGATAAGCCGGGGAGGGAGCATTTCCTCGGCTTCCAAAAGGCCAATTATGCGGTCGGCATCGCGGACGGCGGCAACTTCGGGCGTAGTCACCACCAGCGCCTTTTCAGCGCCAGCAATCGCGTTGCGGAATCCCATTTCGATGCCCGCCGGGCAATCAATCAAAACAAATTCGAAATCTTCCTTGAGTTTTTTGGTTAATTCCTGCATCTGAACCCTGTTAACCGCCGTTTTATCTTTGGTCTGATTGGCAGGCAATAAAAAAAGGTTTTCAAAGCGTTTATCTTTTATAAGGGCCTGTTTCAGCCGGCAGCGGCCCTCGACTACATCTACCAGGTCATAGACGATGCGGTTTTCCAGGCCCATTACTACATCTAAATTGCGCAACCCGATGTCCGTATCTACCATTACGACCCTTTTGCCCAGCATAGCCAAACCGGTGCCCAGATTAGCCGTAGTAGTAGTTTTACCTACTCCACCTTTGCCTGAAGTGACAACGATCACTTCACCCATATTTTTCCTCCTCTTTTTAAGTTATCCATCTAAATTTTTTCGCAACCCGGGTGATATTTTTCGATGACCACATTGCCATCCTGGATGTGGGCAATTTCCGGATGATCGCTCCGGCTTTCGCCTTCGTCAGGCGAACGGGTAATAAAGCCGGCAATACGCAACTGGATGGGCTTCAAACGAAAAGCAATAACTACCGCCTTTTCATCGCCGCTGGACCCGGCATGCACCACACCCTTTAAGTCACCCATGACGATGACACTGCCTTCGGCTATAACCTCGCCGCCAGGATTAACATCCCCCATAATAACGATATTCCCGGCATAGGTTATGCGCTGGCCTGAGCGTACCGTGCGCTTGACGAGCAAAGTATGATTGTCTCTGGTTGGAATAGAGGTTAGCCCCTCCTTTTCCAGCACAAAGAAGCACTCTTGAAACACGCCGGACAAAAGGCTCTCCTCCCTTGCAACCGCAGTCTCCCGCCCTTTTTAAAGATTCTACGCGGTTAAGGCAAATCCTGCCACCACAACCTAAATGAGGAGGCCTTTTTTCGGCTTTAATCCGGCACCGTAAAACATTTTTAGACATTATTCCACCCCCTTATTCCACCGCCCGGCCGTCCAGAAGCTCCCTTTGTCCTGTTGGTGTCAGACCGAAATATTTTTCCAAAACCGCCTTGGCAACCAGACCGGCAGAATCTCCTCCGTGCCGGGCATATTCAATTACGCCGGCAAAGGCAATTTGGGGATCGTCATAAGGAGCAAAGGCAATAAATAAACCGTGATAATCTTTATCCGGATCGTCACCCCCGCGGCCCGTTTGAGCCGTACCTGTCTTAGCCGCGACGCGGATATAGGGAGGGAAATTATTAAAAAGAAAAGAAGCCGTCCCGCCGGGCTGCGTAACCGCCAGCATGCTTTTGCGTACGGCAGCCATAATTTCAGGGGCTATCTGCACCTTCTCCATAACCTCTGGTCTAAACTCTTGCTTAATCTCTCCCCTGGCCGAAATTACTTTCTCAACGATATAGGGGCGCCAACGCGTTCCGCCGTTAGCCAGGGTGGCGACGTAATTGGCCAGTTGCAGCATCGTGTAGTTGTTGGAACCCTGGCCAATAGAAGTGTTATAAGTGTCAAAGGGATGCCAGCCTGTCTCAAAGTTATAGTCGATCCTGTACTGGGCTTCCAGGTAGCTCAACTCCTGCTCTTTAGCGCGCAGGAGCCGTTCGCGTTCGGTAGGCGAGGCTTTGGATAAGAGAGTATTATACTTCTTTTCCAATCCCTCTCTTAAAGACTGGTAGCGGCGGTTTACCTCGGCAGCGGCTACCTCTCTCTTCCAATCCGGCGACGGCAAAATCCCGCTCGCTTCGCCGAGAATGCCCAAAGCGCCCGTAGGCTGGCCTAAACCAAACTGGCGCGCTACCTCGACTATCTTTTTAATCCCCGCCTGCTCCCCGGCCCATTGGAAGTAGGTATTACAAGAAGTGGCCATAGCGCGCTCCAGGTCCACCCGGCCGTGAGACTGCCAGCAGGTTATCCCTCCGGGCCTCCAGTAACCGCCGCTGCAAAGAACGCTGTCTTCGGGTAGGACGTTGCCTGAAGATAAAGCAGCCATAGCCGTAATGGGCTTAAAAGTAGAACCGGGTGGGTAGGTGCCTTGGACGGCCCTGTTAAATCCGGGCATCAGGTGTATATCGTTATAGTAATTTTGTTTTTTCTCAAAAGAACCGTCCACAAAATCATTAGGGTTGAGATTGGGCTTGCTGGCAATGGCCAGGATGGCGCCCGTTTTAACATCTATAACCACGGCCGCCCCGGCGCCGGCTTTAGGGTTATTTTTTTTCGCCTGCTGTATAACTTCATCCATAGCCTGCTCCAGGGTTTGCTGCAAACCGAGATCGAGGGTGAGGATAACGTTGTCGCCGGGCCTAGGTGGAATGGTGACCAGATCCCGGATTTTTCGGTTATAGGCATTCACTTCTACCTGCTGGGCCCCGTCTTTGCCTCTTAAACCTATCTCCTCTCCACCCTGGTTATCGTATTCTAGATACCGCTCAATACCGGTCTTACCGATTTTAGCCGTCAGGCGGTAATTATCTGCCTTTCTTTCTTCAAGCTCTTTTTGGGTAATCTGGCCCACATAACCCAGGATATGCCCGGCCAGGGAGCCGTGGGGGTAAAAACGCAAGGGTTCGGTTGTGATATTCACGCCGGGAAGCTCCAGGCGGTGTTCCTCCAGGCGGGTGATGGCGGCCATACCCTCGGCATCAGCTGGAATCCTTTTAATAATCACCGGTTCATAGCGGCGGGGGTTGGTCTTGATTTTCTCACGTACACTTTCCGGTGTGAGCAGGGGATCTCCTAAAAGGGCTGCCAATTTGTTTACCGTAGCATCCAACTCTTTATCAGGTATATTGGCCAGGGAAATAGCAAAGACGGGCTTGCTGGTCGCCAGCAGATTTCCCTGGCGATCAAAAATGTCGCCGCGCCGCGCCTCAATGGGAATAATCCTAATGCTGTTTTCGCTGGACTGCTTGGCAAATTCCTCGGCGCTCACTACCTGAAGGTAAAAGAGGCGCGTGGCAAGCACGGAAAAAATAAAAGTAAGGGCCACGGTAAAACCCGTCAGCCTGGATTTCAACTTTCCCCTCCACGCCTCTTTTTCCCGGCCAGCCATTTTAAAAGGTCTCCTCCCTCCTGGCGAAAACCGCTCGCTAAAAAAGCCATGGCACCGTTATAAGCCATTTCGGGCAAAAGGATGTCGCACAAAGCCGGCAGCCAGGCATACGAGGTGGCGACAAGCATAAAAAACAAAACGAACTTCGCCAAGGTTGCTACCAACACTAAAAAAATAAACACATAAATGTTGTCGCGGTTTAACCTATCCTGGGCCACTCCGGAAAAAAATCCGATAATCAATTTTATAAGGGCGTTGCTGCCCAGGAAATGGCCTGAAATTAAATCTTCTAACCCTCCATATATCAGGCCCAACAAAAAACCTTTAGTACGCCCCCTCTGCAGGCCGTAAAATACTACTACAATCAACAATAAGTCAGGCCTAACCCCCGCCACTTTCAGGTGATAAAAGAGGCTTGATTCCAGAACCAGTAATAGAATTCCAAGCAGTACCAAACCCAGGACCTGCATCTGCCTTAACCCCGGTAATAACCAGTACTTCTTCCATACGCTCAAAATCTACCGCTGGACGAATAATGGCTCTTTTTGTCAATCCCTCGGGTTCGAGCAGGATCTCCGTTACCACTCCTATAGGCAGCCCCTTGGGGAAAATGCCCCCTAGCCCTGAAGTAATAACTATTTCTCCCTCGCTCAGCGGCGCATTATGGGCTAAATGGATCATCTGGAGGTATCCCCGGTGATCCGGGCTTCCCTCAACCACCCCTACAACCCGGCTTTCCTGAGCCAGGCCCCCTACAGCACTTTCGCGGTCCAGGAGCAAAAGCACCTCGGCGGTCCTATCGGTAGTTGCAATAATCCTCCCTACCAGGCCCTGAGCCGTTACTACCGCTTGGTTTTTCTTCAAGCCATCTTTACTGCCGCGCCCTATTATTATAGTGCTGTACCAGTTACTGGGACTTCGACCCACTAAAGGGGCTACTAAAAAACTATATTTACCCGCCTGGTCTTGCTGGTAACGCAGAATTTCGCGCAGCCTGAGATTTTCCTGGCGATATTCTTCTAATTGAACGAGCCTGGTCTCTAGCTCCTGGATTCTCGCTTTTAAAGCCACGTTTTCAGCCTGGAGCCGGTTATAAGACTTAAAAGAATTAAAGAAGCGAGCTGTTTTTGCCGCCGTCCATTCAATTTTAGCACTCAAAGGGACTATGGCCTCACGCAGCCACCTCTCCGCCTGGCTCAGCCGGTCGCGTTCAAAACCCGACCAGCGTATCAACCCCAAAAGGAAAACAACGGCGGCACCGAGGGCCAACGGCTGCCATATTTTTCGCCAACGCTGGCCCACAAAAAATCACCGCCTTTTAACCGGAGCGCCTGGCAGGCAGCAATACCCGCTTCAAGACTTCGATATTCTCAAGCACTTTTCCCGTCCCAACGGCAACCGCCGTTAAAGGATCTTCTGCCAGATTCACCGGCATGCCGGTCTCCTTGCTGACCAGGCGGTCCAGTCCCCAGAGCAGGGCGCCGCCTCCGGCCAGGACGATGCCCCGGTCCATGAGATCGGCTGCCAGTTCAGGCGGCGTTCTCTCCAGGCAGACTTTTATGGCTTCCAGAATACTGGCTACCGGCTCGGAAAGCGCCTCCTTGATCTCTTCCGCCGTTACTTCCACCGTCTTCGGCAGGCCGGTAACCAGGTCGCGGCCCCTGACAGAATAAACCCTTCTTTTTCTCTCCTGGTCGGCCTCGGTATCGCCAAAATAAGCAGCGCCGATCTCAATTTTAATTTCCTCAGCCGTGCGCTCGCCGATCATTAAATTATAAACTCTTTTAATATGTTGCATAATAGCCTCGTCCATTTCATCGCCGCCGATGCGGATGGAACGGCTGGTCACTATACCCCCCAGGGATATAACCGCCACTTCCGTGGTCCCGCCGCCGATATCCGCAACCATACTACCCGTCGGCTCATGAACCGGGAGTCCGGCGCCTATGGCCGCTGCCATCGGCTCTTCAATCAGGTAAGCCTCTTTAGCCCCTGCCTGCATAGCCGCCTCGCGCACAGCCCTTTCCTCTACCGCCGTAACCCCCGAGGGCACACCTATTACTACCCGCGGCCGGATAAAAAAACCGCGGCTGACGGTTTTTTCAATAAAATAGCGCAACATACTCTGGGTAACATCAAAATCGGCAATAACGCCGTCTTTTAAGGGCCTGATGGCTACTATATTCCCCGGCGTACGGCCGATCATCCTCTTAGCTTCTTCGCCTACAGCCAGGACGGCGCCGGTATCGCGTTGAACAGCAACTACCGAGGGTTCCCGTAGGACGATCCCTTTATTGCGAACATGCACCAGAGTATTGGCCGTTCCGAGATCTATCCCTAAATCGCGGACAAAAAACATCTACTAAAGTTCCTCCCTAAAAAATTTCGCCCATACATTATAATATACGTTGACATCAGGCGGCAATGGCAGGTTATACCTCTTAAAACAGGTTCCGCTCCTTAAAACTCACATAGCGACCATCGCCCAGTACTAGGTGGTCGAGGACTTCGATCCCCAAAATTTTGCCCGCCTCTGCCAGCCGCCGCGTAACCATTAAATCTTCTTGGCTAGGCTCCGGGTCGCCGCTGGGGTGGTTATGGACCAGTACCACGGCCGCAGCGCTGTGCCTAATAGGATCTTTAAAAACCTCACGGGGATGGACGATGGAAGAATTTAAACTGCCTACCGAAACGGTATTGATGGCCAGAACTTGGTTCTTGGTATTCAAAGAGACGGTACGAAAGTGTTCGCGGTCCAGAAAGCGCATTTCATCTATGAGCAAATTGACTACGTCCCGGGGGGATCTTACCGAAATCCTTTCTTGCATATAAGCCGCCAGGCGGCGGCCTAATTCGATGGCAGCTTTTAACTGGCAGGCTTTGGCTAGACCTATACCTTTTTGTTTTTTAAGTTCTTCTAAAGAAGCTTCGGCAATGAAACGTAACCCTTGAGGTGAAGACAATAATTTTCTCGCCAGGTCCAGGGCCGTCTCCTTTTTGGTTCCCGTCCGGATTAAAAGGGCCAACAGTTCGCCGTCGGAAAGGGCCTGGGCGCCGAAGGTTTGAAGGCGCTCGCGCGGCCGCAGTTCTCTAGGCATTTCTTTTATAGTAACCCACTCGCTCATACTTGACCTCCAAACTCGATTTCCTCGTTCCCCCAGACATAGACGCCGAATTCCGCTAGTAAGGGCACAAGCCTGGCCAGCGGCAGGCCCACCACATTGAAGTAACAGCCGTAGACGGCTTTTACCAAGGCGGCCCCCTTGCCCTGGATACCGTAACCGCCGGCCTTATCTAACGGCTCACCTGTGGCTACGTAAGCGGCGATCTCCGGGGCGGTTAGGGTTCGGAATAACACCGAGGTACATTCGTAGGTCAAAACCTGCTTCTCCGGGTTGCCTCCTATCAGAGCAAGCCCGGTATAAACTTGATGTAACTTGCCGCTTAAAAAAGAAAGCATTTCGAAAGCTTGTTCCGCCGAAGAGGGTTTACCCAGCACCCGCCCCTGGCAAACCACAATGGTATCCGCACCGAGGATAACTTCACCTGCTTTTAAATCGGCGGTTACGGCCCTCGCTTTAGCCAGCGCCAGCTTTTCTACCCGCTGCGCCGGGGGATAGGCAACAAAATCTTCTTCGCGAATCCGGGCAGGACGGATAGTAAACTCGAGCCCCAATTGTTCAAGCAGCACCCGGCGCCGGGGCGATGCCGAAGCCAGGATAAGCCGGGCCATTTAGCGCAGCACACCCACAGCCCGGGCCGTACGGCGGAATCCCAAATTAAAGGTGAGGATCTCCAGATGCACAGAAAGATCTACATTGCGGAGCTCGATATGCTCCGGCACCGTCAAAACTCTGGGGGCAAAATTTAAAATAGCGCGAATAGAAGTCTTGGCCAGCATGTCAGCTACTTCCTGGGCATGCTCGGCCGGTACGGCGATAATGGCGATCTGCGCCTTCTCCCGCTCGATTATTTCCGCCAGCCTGTCTATAGGGTAAATCTCAATCCCGTTCAGACGGTAACCGATTTTGTGGGGAGCGTTATCAAAGATCCCCACTACCTTAAACCCCCGCTCGCGGAAGCCGCCGTACATTGAAAGGGCGGTACCCAAATTACCCGCGCCGATGATTACAATAGGCCAGGTAGTATTTAGGCCGAGGATTTTAATGATATGCCAGTAAAGATCTTTAACGTTATACCCTACCCCACGGGTGCCGAACTCGCCGAAATAGGCCAGGTCCTTGCGAACCTGGGCCGGGCTGACGCCCACGCCTTCAGCAATTTCGCCGGAAGAGATGGTCACGATGCCTTTGCGGTCGGCCTGGGCTAAAAAACGCGAATAAACGGAAAGACGTTCAACTGTAGCCTCCGGGATTTTCAATTTCTTCATGAAAAAGCTCCTCCTTAAAGGTTGAAGAATTACTCATTATCTATTTCACAAAAGTAATTAAAAGAATATTCGCCGTTAGAAACATAAAATCCTCTTTTTTATCCCTTTAACAGCAATTCTCTGGCATCAGCAACCATGTACAAAGATCCGGTTATACAAATTAAATCTTTCGGCCCCGCTTTACTAAATGCTAAATTTAAAGCTCTGGGAAGTTTTTCTTCTATCTCTACATCGGCCACCCAACGCCGGGCTATTACCGCCAAATCCTGCCAGTTCCCGGCCCGCGGATTGGGCGGTTTGGTTACGATCACGGCATCGGCCAGGGGCGCGAGCAATTGCATTACTTTTTCCCTTTCTTTATCCGCCAGCATGCTCAAAACCAGTACCAGACGGCGCCAGGTAAATAAATCTTCCAGAGCCCGACGTAAAGTAAGGGCCCCGTCGTAATTATGGGCCCCATCGATAATTACCAGCGGATTGCGCTTCATTATTTCCAGACGCGCCGGCCATTTAGCCTGCGCTAGTCCCAGGCGTAAATGCTTTTCCCTAACCGGGAGGCCATGGTGTTTAACCGCCGCCTCCACCGTCGCCGCCGCCGTGGCCGCATTAATTATTTGGTGGCGGCCTAAAAGCCCTACTTTTAAATCCCGATAGTCGGCCAGGAGGCCGTGCAAATCAAACCTGGCTCCTTCAAGGGAAACTTCTTTCTCCTGCCAGGTAACGTCCCTCCCTACCTCATAGAGGGTGGCCTTTTGCTCCCGGCAGACGGCTTCGATCACTTCCCTGGCCTCTGCTCTGGAGGTTGCCGTAACTACCACGCCGCCAGGTTTAATTATCCCCGCCTTGACCCGGGCTATCTCCGGCAGCGTCCGGCCGAGATAATCCATATGGTCCAGGCCTACGTTGGTGATTACGCTGACCAGGGAGCTGGGGATAACATTGGTGGAATCAATAGCTCCCCCCAGGCCGACCTCTAAAACAACTATATCAGCTTTTTCCCGGGCAAAATATTCCAGGGCGACGGCTGTGCTCACTTCAAATTCCGTCGGGTGCTCAAACCCTTCGGCCACCATGGCTTCGAGTAAGGGGCGCAGGCTTGTAATAAGGGCGGCCACCTGGTCTTCTGAAATTTCCGCGCCGTTGAGGCGGATGCGCTCGGTCCAGCGGTGCAGGTGTGGGGAAGTAAAGAGACCCACCCTTAGGCCTGCCTCTTGGAGGATGGCGCTCGTCATAGCAGCCACCGAACCTTTGCCGTTAGTGCCGGCAATATGGATGTAGCGGAGCTTTTCTTCGGGGTGCCCTAAACGAGCCATTAGCTCCTGGATGCGCTGCAGTCCAAAGTTAAACCCAAATTTGGTCAGTTGTTCCAGGTATATAAGCGCCTCGGGGTAATTCAAATTCGCCACCTAACCCCTGAGAAACTCGATCCTCTCGGTCAAAGCAATTTCCTTAGCTTCCAGCTCGCGGGCTTTCGCCTCTTCCTTGGCCACTATTTCTGCCGGAGCTTTAAGCCGGAAATCCGGATTCTGAAGTTTTCTCTTTACCTTCTGCAGCTCACTTTTAACCGCCTGGACTTCCTTCACCAAACGGCTTATTTCTAACCCCACGTCGATTAACCCCTCCAGGGGCAAATAGATTTTTACGCCCGCAGCTACAGCAGTAGCAGCTTTGGCCGGCGGCTGTTCAAGCTCAGCCAGCACCTGCACCGGCGCGGCCTGCGCCAGCGTTTCCAGGTAGGAGGCAACCCCGACCAGCGATTGCCGGATATGGTCCTCCCCGGCTACGAGTATTACCCCCGCTTTCCGCCCCGGCGGCACATTCATTTCGCTGCGAAGGTTGCGTATCGATCGTACTATCTCCATAACCCTTTCCATCTCGGCCTCGACTGCAGGTTCGATGGCCTCCAAGTCCGGAGCCGGCCAATTGCTTACCATAATGCTCTCGCCGCTGCCCGGCAACTTCTGCCAGATTTCTTCGGTAATAAAGGGCATAAAAGGGTGCAGGAGGGTAAGGCTTTTATCGAGAACCGTCAACAAAACTTGTTGGGCCGTAAACTTTTCTTTGGGATTACCTCTATAAAGGCGCGGTTTGGCGAGTTCAATATACCAGTCGCAGAATTCGCCCCAGAAAAAGTCGTAGAGCAGTTCGGCGGCCTGGCCTAGCTCGTACTCCTCTAGCCTGGAAGTTACTGCCGCAATAAGGCCGTTTAAACGGCTTAAAATCCAACGGTCGGCCAGAGTGAACTCCGGCTCGTACTTTCCGGGCCGGTAACCCTCTAAATTCATCAAAACAAAACGGGCGGCATTCCAGATCTTATTGCAAAAATTACGCGTAGCCTCCAGTCTTTCCGGTCGGAAACGCAGATCGTTGCCGGGAGTATTACCGGTCACCAGCATAAAACGCAGGGTATCGGCGCCATATTGCTCGATAACCTCAATGGGATCCACGCCGTTGCCCAGGGATTTGCTCATTTTACGCCCCTGGGCATCGAGCACCAGGCCGTGGATTAATACTTCCCGGAATGGGACTTCCCGCATGAACTCCAGGCCCATGAAAAGCATGCGGGCCACCCAGAAGAAAATGATATCTCGACCGGTGACCAGAACCGAAGTGGGGTAGTATTGCTTGAGTTCAGGCGTTTTTTCTGGCCAGCCCATAGTAGAAAAGGGCCAGAGGGCGGAACTGAACCAGGTGTCCAAAACGTCAGGATCTTGCTCCAGGGCTGTGCTGCCGCACGCGGAGCACTCCTCGGGGTCATCCACGCTGCATATTACTTCACCGCACTGCTGGCAGTACCAGACGGGTATGCGGTGTCCCCACCAGAGCTGGCGGGAAATGCACCAGTCGCGAATATTTTCCAGCCAGTTTAAATAAATCTTGGTAAACCTTTCCGGAACAAAACGCACCCGGCCTTCTTTGGCCGCTTCCATAGCCGGCCGGGCCAGCGGCGCCATGCGGACGAACCATTGTTGGGAAACGAGGGGCTCGATTATCGTGTGGCAGCGGTAACAGTGCCCCACGGCATGCCGGTGCTCTTCAATCTTGACTAAAAAACCCTGGGCCTTTAAATCGCGGACGACCTGTTCGCGGCAGGTATAGCGCTCCATGCCGGCATAAGGGCCGGCTTCCTCCGTCATCACCGCGTCGCGCCCGATTACGGTGATCTCCGGAAGTCCATGCCGCCTGGCCACTTCAAAGTCGTTGGGATCGTGGGCAGGCGTAATCTTGACCGCGCCTGTACCAAAATCGGGATCAACGTAAGCGTCGGCAATAACCGGGATTTCCCGGTTGAGCAAAGGCAACACCAGCGTTCTTCCTACCTGGTCACGGTAGCGCTCATCGTCAGGGTGAACTGCCACAGCCGTATCGCCCAGCATAGTTTCGGGGCGGGTAGTAGCGACTATGATACCGCCTTCCCCGTCCTTAAAGGGATAGAGAATGTAGTAGAGGTATCCGGTTTCTTCTTCGTGCTCCACCTCAATGTCGGAGATAGTCGTATGGCAGTGGGGGCACCAGTTAATAATATAGTTTCCCCGGTAAATAAGGCCTTTCTCATAAAGGCGAACAAAAACTTCCCGTACGGCGCGCGAACAACCCTCGTCCATGGTAAAGCGTTCGCGGCTCCAGTCACAGGAAGCCCCCAGCAACCTTAACTGGCTGGTAATTTTGGTACCGTAAAGGTGCTTCCATTCCCATACTCTTTGAAGGAATTTCTCGCGCCCCAGGTCGTACTTGGAAAGGCCTTCCTTAGCCAATTCTTCTTCTACCCTGGCCTGGGTAGCAATACCGGCATGATCGGTGCCCGGAAGCCATAAAGTGGCTTCCCCGCGTAAACGGTGCCAGCGCACGAGAATGTCCTGCATAGTATTGTCCAAAGCATGCCCCAGGTGCAAACTCCCGGTGACATTAGGCGGGGGCATAACAATGCTAAAAGATTTGTCTTT
This sequence comes from Clostridia bacterium, assembly GCA_030445865.1. Taxonomy (GTDB): domain Bacteria; phylum Bacillota; class DSM-521; order Neomoorellales; family Neomoorellaceae; genus JASUSV01. Next base: position 30,396 of record JASUSV010000009.1, on the reverse strand, counting down.
TTCATTTATAGGGGCCTTAAAATACCCTTTTTCTTCCCAGTAAGTATACCAGCGCCTTTCTACTTCCTGGGGATTATAGGCAGGTGCCAACATTCCGGCTTGCGTCAAGAAAAATCCTCCTCCGGGCTGTTCTTAAAAAAAACCCCTCACCCCTGATTTGCCGGCGAGGGAAGCCCTTGTGCTTCAGTATTTATCTTAACGATTTTCGCCAGTTAATGTCAAGCTTGAACAAAAAGGGGTTTATCCCCCGTGCAAAATCGGGGGCAACCCCATAAACTAGTTATTGACCAGGGCGTGCTTTAAAACTTCGTCCATGTGTTCGACAAAAATAAACTTCATCTTACGCTTGATATTATTCGGGATTTCTTCCAGGTTCTTTTCATTTTGCTTGGGCAAGATCACCTGTTTAATAGCCGCCCGGTGGGCAGCCAGGACTTTTTCTTTAATCCCGCCTACCGGCAGCACCCGGCCCCTTAAAGTGATCTCACCTGTCATGGCCACATCCCGCCGTACGGGCCTGCCTGACAGGCAAGAGGCTAACGCGGTGGCCATAGTAATACCTGCCGAGGGCCCGTCCTTAGGTATGGCCCCTTCGGGCACATGGATATGCAGGTCGTATTTTTCGTAAAAGTCTTCTGGAATATTGAGTTCGGCAGCCCGCGAACGGATATAGCTGAAAGCCGCCTGGGCCGACTCCTTCATTACATCCCCCAGCTTGCCCGTTAAGGTAAGGTTGCCCTTGCCCTTCAAGGCCGCAACTTCCACATTTAACACTTCGCCGCCGACTTCCGTCCAGGCAAGACCGGTTGCGACTCCCACTACTTCGTTGGTTTCGGCCTCGGTATGCCGGTAACGGGGAACGCCGAGGTAATATTCAAGATTTTGGGCCGTCACCTTGGCCACCTGGATTTTGCCCGAAACAATATCCCGCGCCGTCTTACGGCAGATGGCCGCAAGCTGGCGCTCCAGGTTGCGAACCCCAGCCTCCCGGGTGTATTCCCGGATGATGCGCCTTAAGGCATTCTCGGAAACCACAAGCTGTTCTTTCTTGAGCCCGTGCTCCTTAATTTGCTTGGGCAATAAGTGCAACTCGGCAATTTTTAGCTTTTCTTCATCGGTATAACCCGGTATGCGAATAACTTCCATGCGGTCCAATAAAGGCCGAGGAATAGAATATTCCACGTTGGCCGTAGTGATAAACATTACTTTAGAGAGATCGTAGGGAGCTTCAATATAGTGGTCGCTAAACATATGATTTTGCTCGGGGTCCAGGACTTCGAGCAAAGCCGAGGCCGGGTCGCCTCGAAAATCAGAACTCATTTTATCTATTTCGTCCAGGAGGAAGACCGGGTTGCAGGTGCCGGCCTGCTTCATACCCTGAATAATGCGGCCGGGCAAGGCCCCGACATAAGTCCTCCGGTGGCCCCGGATCTCGGCCTCATCCCTGACGCCGCCCAAAGAAATTCGCACGAACTTGCGCTGCAGCGACCGGGCAATAGATTTGGCCAGAGAAGTCTTACCTACACCCGGGGGCCCGACAAAGCAAAGGATGGGACCCTTTAATTTTTTATTAAGTTGCCTGATGGCTAGGTATTCCAGAATACGGTCTTTAACTTCCCTCAGCCCATAATGGTCTTCATCCAGGATCTTTTCGGCAACCTTAACATCCAGCCGGTCCCGCGTCTGCTTGCGCCAGGGCAGGGCTAAAATCCAGTCCAGATAATTGCGGACCACCGTAGCTTCGGCGGCCATAGGTGGCATTTTTTCCAGTTTTTCAACTTCCTTGAGCGCCCTTTCCCTTACTTCTTTAGGCAACCTCGCTTTGGCAATACGTTCCCGCAGCTCTTCGCCTTCGGCCACCCGTTCGTCCTTTTCGCCTAGTTCTTTCTGGATGGCCTTCATCTGTTCGCGTAGGTAATATTCCTTCTGGGTCTTTTCCATCTGTTTACGGACCCGCATATTAATTTTGCGTTCGAGTTCCAGGATCTCCATCTCATTGGCCAGGATTTGGCACAAAAGCTCAAGCCTCTTTTTCACGCTCACGGCTTCCAGGAGTTCCTGCTTATCCGTCAGCTTTAAAGTGAGATGGGAGGCGATTACGTCGGCAAGCTGCCCCGGCTCCTCCAAACTTACAATCGAAACCAGAGTTTCTGGCGGGATCTTTTTGGACATTTTTACATAATGCTCAAATTCGTTAATAAGATTGCGCATTAACGCTTCGATTTCGTTGTCGTTTTCAACCAGGCTGGGGAATTCCTCTATTTCTACTTTAAGGTAAGGATCGTAGCTTAAATAACGCAGTATTTTAGCTCTATTTATACCCTCAACCAGGATACGGATCGTCCCGCCGGGCAATTTTAGTAATTGTTTAATTTCAGCCACCGTGCCCGTAGGATAAATATCCCGCTGGCCGGGATCGTCGGTCTGGGCCTCCTTCTGCATGGCTAAAAAAATGGCCCGGTCATGAATCATGGCTTCTTCTATAGCCTTTATGGAACGCTCCCGTCCGACATCCAGGTGGATAACCGTATAGGGAAACACCACGACTCCTCTTAAAGGCAGTAAAGGGATGACTCTGGGCAAATTTTCACACCTCCACAAGAAGCTCCCGCTGTGCTCAACTTTCCATAATAATATTCTAACCTATTCTACGGGACAAGTGGAGGCTTTGCAACAGGTAATGTCTGCTGGGCAGAGAGCGTGCTGTAAAACCTCGCTTATCCACCGCACCGGTATAACGGTAATGTCCTTATAATCGCGGTAGATATCCTGCCAGTTGTCTTTAGGAATTAAAACCTTTTTGACACCGGCCAGGCGTGCGGCTTCAATTTTAGCCACCACACCTCCCACCGGCCTGGTGGCCCCCCTAATAGAAAGCTCGCCCGTCATGGCCACTCGATTGTCTACCGGCCTTTCGGTGAAAGCCGAATAAATGGCCGTAAGCATGCTTACCCCCGCCGACGGCCCGTCTATGGGTACACCGCCGGGAAAGTTGAGGTGAATGTCATAATCTCTGGGATCGATATCCAGCAAGCGGCGCAGGACGGTGAGAACATTATCGACCGCGCTGCGGGCCATACTGCGCCGCCGCACCCGTCGGCCGCCTAAACCGCCCATCTCTTCTTCTTCTATTACGCCGGTTACGCTTACCTGTCCCTTTTTGTCTCCCACGTAAAAAACGGTGGCCTCGAGTTCTACTAGCGTACCCATATTGGGCCCTACAACGGCCAGCCCGTTTACTACTCCCACCTGGGGTTCCGGGGGTATTTTGCCTTCCCGGCGGGGCGTAAACTGGCCGCTTGTGGCTACCCATTCGGCATACCTCTTAGTAATGCGCTGTAAACCCTCGGTTAAAGCTAGCCCTGCGGCCAGCTGAACCATGTTGACTGCCTCCCGGCCGTTGCCGGCAAAATTTTTTATTACCTCTACGGCCTCATCTTCGATTTCCATTTCTATCTTACGGGCCGCGTTGCGCACTATTTTGGCTATTTCTTCAGGGAAAAGGGGGCGGAAAAATATTTCCAGGCAGCGTGAGCGAATGGCAGGCGGTATTTCTTCCGGCAATCGCGTAGTGGCGCCGACCAGACGAAAATCTGCCGGGAGGCCGTTGCGGAAGATATCATGGATATGGCTGGGGATATTGCTGTCTTCGGAACTGTAATAGGCGCTTTCCAGCATAACTTTCCGGTCTTCAAGAACTTTAAGCAACTTATTAATTTGAATGGGGTGGAGCTCGCCGATTTCGTCGATAAATAGTATGCCGCCATGGGCCCGGGTAACCGCTCCGGGCTTGGGCTGGGGAATGCCGGCCATGCCCATAGGGCCAGCCCCCTGGTAAATAGGGTCGTGGACGGAGCCTATAAGGGGATCGGCAATTCCCCGCTCGTCAAATCGCGAGGTGGCCCCATCTATTTCGATGAACTGGGCGTTTTCCTTAAAAGGTGAGAGAGGGTTGCGCTTGGCTTCCTCCAATACCAGGCGGGCGGCGGCCGTTTTGCCTACGCCGGGAGGCCCGTAGATGAGCACGTGCTGCGGGTTGGGCCCGCACAGGGCTGCCCGTAAAGCCTTTAAGCCTTCTTCCTGGCCGATTATTTCATTAAAATTGGCGGGTCGCGTCTTGGCGGCCAAAGGCTCGCTTAAGGAAATCTGCCGCATTTTCTGTAGCTTTTCTAATTCCTTATGGGATTCCCGCTCAATAGCTATACGGTTACCTTGCTGGCTCCGCAAGAGATTCCAGAAATAGAGGCCGATCACTACAGCAAAAAAGATCTGGATAAAGCCCCACAGACCCAGACTGGAGCCGAAATTATCCATGCGCTTTATCCTAACCCCTTTCCGTCAAACCCTGTCGTGTCTCTAGTTTTTCCGGAAAGGAAAATTATATCCATAAAATAGGCGGTAGCTCAAGCTACCGCCTTACGCTGTTTCTTCTTTTTTCTTCTTGCGTTCCACCGTCAGCAAGAGGGGCTCTTCCTTACGCAGGATAACGTCTTTGGTAATTATACATTTAGTGACGTTAGGCCGCGAAGGGATTTCATACATTACATCCAGCATAACTTCCTCCAGGATGGCCCTCAAACCCCGGGCGCCCGTCTCCCGCTTAATAGCTTCTTTAGCTATGGTTTCCAGGGCATCGTCCTTAAATTCCAAGGTTACGCCGTCCATTTCGAAGAGCTTCTGGTACTGTTTCACCAAAGCATTGCGCGGCTCGACCAGCACCCGGATTAAGGCCTGCTCGTCTAAGGCGTCTAAGGTGACGATAATAGGCAGGCGCCCTATAAATTCGGGAATCATGCCGTACTTCAATAAATCTGCCGGCATTACATGCTTCAAAATCTCGCCCACCTGAATATCCTGTTTGCTTTTAATATCGGCGCCAAAGCCCATTGTCTTCTTGCTGATGCGGTTTTTAATTATTTTATCCAGGCCATCGAAGGCGCCGCCGCAAATAAAGAGAATGTTCGTGGTATCTAACTGGATAAATTCCTGGTGCGGGTGCTTGCGGCCGCCCTGAGGCGGAACGCTGGCAATCGTACCTTCCAGGATCTTGAGCAAAGCCTGTTGTACCCCTTCGCCGGAAACGTCGCGCGTGATGGAAGGGTTCTCGGACTTGCGGGCTATTTTGTCTATCTCATCTATATAGACAATGCCCTTTTCGGCCTTTTCCACATCGTAGTCGGCGGCCTGAATAAGTTTGAGCAAAATATTCTCTACGTCTTCGCCAACATAACCGGCTTCGGTAAGCGAGGTGGCATCAGCGATGGCGAAAGGCACGTTGAGAATTTTGGCCAGCGTCTGGGCCAGAAGAGTTTTACCGCTCCCGGTAGGCCCTATCATCAGAATATTGCTCTTTTGAAGCTCTACATCTTCGAGCTTCACGCCCAAATTAATCCTTTTATAGTGGTTATAAACGGCCACCGACAAGGCTTTTTTGGCCTTATCCTGGCCAATAACATACTGGTCAAGGATTTCTCTTATCTCTTTGGGTTTGGGAACTTCGCCCATTTCCAGGCTCAGGTCTTCATTGAGCTCTTCCTCAATGATCTCGTTGCAGAGCTCAATGCATTCGTCACAGATATATACTCCAGGGCCGGCAACCAGCTTCTTAACCTGGTCCTGGAGTTTTCCGCAGAAGGAACATTTTAACTGTCCCTTATCGTCCGTGTATTTATACATGAAAATTCACCTCGCTGTCCCTATTTCCTGGGCAGGTCGCGCTTGGTGATCACTTCGTCAACCAGACCATATTCCCTGGCTTCCTCCGCGGTCATGAAAAAGTCGCGGTCCGTGTCTCTGGTAATTACCTCTAAAGGCTTTCCGGTAATATCGCTTAAAATCTTATTTAAAGTATCCCTTACTTTAAGAATACGTTTGGCGTGGATTTCTATGTCTACAGCCTGGCCCTGCGTCCCACCCATAGGCTGGTGAATCATGATTTCGCTATGAGGTAGCGCATACCGCTTACCTTTGGCGCCGGCGGCCAGCAAGAAAGCCCCCATGCTGGCGGCCAAGCCCACGCAAATGGTGGACACGTCGGGCCGGATATATTGCATGGTGTCAAAGATGGCCATTCCGGCAGTAATAGAACCGCCGGGGCTGTTTATATAAAGGTGAATGTCTTTATCCGGGTCCTCTGCCTCCAAAAAGAGCATCTGGGCAATTACCAGATTAGCCACATGATCGTCGATAGCGCTTCCCAGGAAAATAATCCTGTCTTTTAACAGGCGGGAATAAATATCATAAGCTCTTTCTCCCCTATTAGTCTGCTCTACTACTATTGGTACCAGGATGGACAATTGTATCCCACCTCCAATTTAAGCTCTCTCATGTGCCTTCTAAATACTGGTAAAACAATTCTCCAAAAACCGGGGAAATCCTCTTACGCTTCTTCTTGTTTCTCTTGTTTCTCTTGTTTCTCCTCTTCCTGCCGGGGTACGACTACGCAATGGGATTCAATAAAGTTTATTGCCTTCTTTATCATAATATCATATTTTAGGCCTTCAAGATCCCCTGCCAAAGTTTCTTTTATCTTTTCTTTTTCCTGACGGTACGCCTGCGCCAGGCGTTCTATTTCCTGCTCCAAATCTTCGTGGGTAACCTCGATGCCTTCGGCCTTAGCTATGGCTTCCAGCACAAGGTCCCGCTTAACTTCCAGCTCGGCGCGGGGCCTGAGCTCAGAGCGCAATTCTTCCATAGTTTTTCCGGAATCGGCTAAAAACTTATCCAGTTTAAGACCCTGTATCCTTAAATTCAGCTCCAGTTCATTTACTAAAACATCGAGGCGGCGATTAACCAAAACCTGGGGCAATTCCACCTCAGCCCCTTCCACGGCTTTGGCAACTGCCTGATTACGAACAGCCGCCCGGGCCGCCTCCTCACGCGCCTTAAGCAGTCGCCTCCGGATATCTTCGCGCAGTTCGGCTAAATTTTCACATTCGCTCACGTCGCGGGCAAATTCGTCATCGATGGGTTTTAACTCCTTGCGTTTAATTCCCAAAACTTTAACGCGAAAAACCGCTTCCTTCCCTGCAAGTTCCTTATCGCGGTAATCCTCAGGGAAAGTTATTTTTATCTCCCTTTCCTCGCCCACCTTGCTGCCGACCAACTGCTCCTCGAAACCGGGTATAAACATTTGCGAGCCGATCTCTACCAGTTGATCTTTCCCTTCCAGGTCGGGCCTTTCCTCGCCGTTTACCACGGTGCTAAAGTCTATAGATACTAAATCTCCTACCTGAACCGGGCCTTCTTCCACTACCACCATTTCGGCGTAGCGCTCCTGCAGTTCTTTTAAATAACGGTCGATATCCTCCTCGGTGACTTTAACCTCCGGTTTGGTCACTTCTAAACCTTTATAAAGCCCCAGTTTCACTTCGGGTTTTACTTCAACCGTAGCTTTAAAAATAAAAGGCCGGCCTTCTTCAACCTGAACGATTTCAAACTGGGGCATATCTATCGGCTCGATCTTATTTTCCGCCAGGGCCTCCTGGTAGGCATGGGGTATAATTATTTCGATGGCTTCACTGTATAAAGGCTCTTTACCCACATAACGTTCAAAAATAAAGCGGGGTACCTTGCCTTTACGGAACCCCGGAATGTTGACCTGGCGCACAAGCTTTTTATAAGCCTGATCGATTGCCCGTGCAACTTGAGGCTCTTCGACCTCAACTTCCAGAACCACCCGATTTCTATCTAGCTTTTCCACCGTAGACTTCATTTATGCTTGCTCCTCCCTGCTCCCTTAAAACAAAGACAATAAATGCCGTTATACTTTTCCTTTCGCAATCTTAACAGATAGATTTCGCCGCGTCAAGCTAACTGCCCTCTTATTAAATTAAAAGCCCGGTTTTATAGTTTTAAACCGGGCCGGTAAGGGCTTTAACGGGTAGTGGAAGGGGTAATTCGTCGGGCGATTTCCGCCAATTCCCGGGTGAAGTCGGTAACCGGTCTACCGCCCCTGATGCCTTCGGCAACTTTTTTGATCCTGGCTACGGTATCAGGATCGCTGGTAACGCTCACGGTTGTCAGGCGCGGCTCAGCCCTTTTCAACCTATCCACTACTTCTTTCTTGATGGCACTCGTGCGGCTGGCTTCGACCTCGCTCTTGAGATCCAGTCCTACGAAGGCTGTGTTACCGGATAAAACTACGGTAGCTGCTTTAACGCCCGGCGTCTTCTGGGCCTCGTCAGCCAGCTTGGCAGCCAGGCGGTGAGCTTCAGTTGGTGAAGTAGGCAGAGGTTTTTGGGCCGGAGCCGGTGGCGAAGGCGCAGGTGCCGGAGCCGTTCGCGAAGGGGGTGGGGCCGGAGGGGCCGGTTTGCGGGCCAGAGTACAGCCCGCCGCTAATAGTAATATACCCAGGGCGGCGCCTAGCAGCAGGTTTAACTTTTTAAAGCGCATTTTTTCACCTCCGTTTTTTCCCTGCTGTATTTAGCTTGACCGCCCCTTTACTAGTTATGCGTACCAGAAAATGCCACAACCTTTTCACGCCTGGAATTGGCACGTTATCCTTATTAATGCTCATGATCGCAGGTTCTCTACCTCCACTGCGGCTCAGGGGATAAAAGCAAAAAACCCGACTCCTAAAAGTCGGGTTTTCCTTGATTTATCTATGGTGCGGGCGAGAGGATTTGAACCTCCACGGGTGTTCCCCACCAGATCCTAAGTCTGGCGCGTCTGCCATTCCGCCACGCCCGCAATATAAAATAAAAAAATGGTGAGCCATGGAGGACTCGAACCTCCGACACCCTGATTAAAAGTCAGGTGCTCTACCTCCTGAGCTAATGGCCCACGTATACTGGCTGGGGCGGCTGGATTCGAACCAACGAAATGACGGATCCAAAGTCCGTTGCCTTACCGCTTGGCTACGCCCCAGCAAAATTTTGGGGTGGGAGATGGGACTCGAACCCACGACCCCCAGGGCCACAACCTGGTGCTCTAACCAACTGAGCTACACCCACCACGCTTTTCTTTAAGATAATGGCGCAATGGCGCGCCTGGCAGGATTCGAACCTGCGGCCCGCGGCTTAGAAGGCCGCTGCTCTGTCCGGCTGAGCTACAGGCGCCTGTGACATTATTATAACATTATTGGAGCGGGTGATGGGAATCGAACCCACACAACCAGCTTGGAAGGCTGGGGCTCTGCCATTGAGCTACACCCGCAGGGCTTGCACGCTAATTAAATTATAACGTAAATTGCCTTTTTCGTCAAAGCCTTTTGTCGGCCGGGGTACAATAGATTTAAGATTTCCGTGCGCTAGGGTATTTTAGCATACAATGTCGCCGGTTGTCTAGCCCCGATTTAATCAATGCCAAAAACTTCTTTCAGCGCCGGCAAAAGATTTTGCACCGCCCGCGCCCGGTGGCTGATCTTATCTTTTACCTCCGGACCCAGTTCGGCCAAAGTACGACCGTATTCCGGCAAATAAAAGAGCGGATCGTAGCCGAATCCGTAACTACCGCGAGGTTCAAGGGCGATATAGCCCTCTAAACGCCCTTCGGCCGTATACATTTTCCCTTCGTCGCCGGCCAAAGCGAGGACGCAACGGAAACGGGCCTTCCGCTTATCCTCCGGAACGCGCGCTAAAAGAGCGAGCAGCTTCTGGTTGTTGCGTTCATCATCTGGCGGTTCGCCGGCAAAACGGGAGGAAAAAATACCGGGAGCGCCGTTTAAAACCTCGACTTCCAGCCCGGAATCGTCCCCCAGAGCGACCAGGCCGGTCTGGTCTCTTACTGAACTGGCTTTTAAAATAGCGTTTTCCTCAAAGGTCCGCCCTGTTTCCGGCGGCAAGATTAGCTCCGGAAAATCGAGCAGGGAATATATTTCTAAACCCAATCCGGCCAGGAGCGCTCCAAATTCCTTGGCTTTACCTTTATTCCGCGTTGCTATCACCAGCTTGCTCATCTTCGCCGCCTACCCTGTTCGCGAGATCGCCCAAAATTTCTTTTTGATAAGCGATGAGCCTGTCTATCCCCGCGGCAGCCAGGTCGAGCAGAGCGTTCATTTCCTGCCTGCTAAACGGCTGCCCTTCAGCCGTACCTTGCACTTCTACTATCTCTCTCCGGCCGGTCATAACTACGTTCATATCGACCTCGGCGCGAGAATCTTCGTCGTAAGCCAGATCTAGTAATAGCTCCCCATCAACTTTGCCGACGCTAACGGCCGCCAGGAAATCCCGCAGGGGGAACCCGGGAATAAAGCCCTGCTGCCGCAGCCAGTCCAGGGCATCGGCCAGGGCTATAAAACTTCCGGTAATGGCCGCTGTCCTGGTACCGCCGTCGGCTTGAATCACATCGCAATCCAGCCAGATGGTCCTTTCGCCTAAAGCCTTCAAATCGACCACGGCACGGGCGGCGCGGCCTATCAGGCGCTGGATTTCCTGGGTCCGCCCGGCGGGGCGCCCTTTATTAACATCTCGTGGCGTCCTTGCTATAGTTGCGCGGGGCAACAGGCCATATTCGGCCGTTATCCAACCCTTGCCCGTACCCTTTAAAAAAGGTGGGACCTTTTCCTCGACGCTGGCGCTGCAGATTACCTTGGTATCTCCCACGGTAATTAAAACCGAGCCCTCGGCGTACTTGAGATAATGGCGGATTATCTTCACCGGCCGCATTTCCTCCGGCCGGCGGCCGTCATTTCTGATCATAAACTCTGTCCCCTTTTTGCTTCACGATGCTTCGGACCTGTTTTGCTTGAAGACAGCAGCCTAAAGCGCCGTTATACTGCGGGTAAGCAGGCACGACCACTTCTACCTTTAGCTCGCGTTTTAAAATCCGGCGAAGGGCTTGATTTTTAGCCACGCCGCCGGCAAAAACTATTACCGGGCTTTTATACTTTTCTAAAAGAGGGCGCACCCGGTGAAAAATAGTATAATTTACTCCCGCCGCCAGGGAAGCCAGGCTATGGCCCTCGACGATCCTGCCCACGAGTTCGGTCTCGCCAAAGACGGCGCAGGTAGAACTTAATTCTACCGGGTCGTCGGCGTACTGCCCCAATTCTTCCACCGTCATCCCCAACACTGCCGCCATATTCTCCAGGTAACGGCCGGAGCTGGCGGCGCAGCGGTCGTTAGTTAAAAAATTCACCAGGCGGCCCCGGCGAACCATAATAATTTTGCTATCCTGCCCGCCTAAGTCAAGCAAAGTAAAATCTTCAAGCCCCGTCTGCCATACTGCACCTAATACATGGGCCTTTATCTCGGGAATGACTTCTGCCCCCGCAATTCTGGCGGCCAGGCGACCGTAGCCGGTAGCGACCAGGCCCTGCAGGGGAGGCAAATTTAAAGCCTCAAAGTCCAACAAGAGCTTTCCTTCTACTAGGCTGCCATACTGGCGGTAAAATTTTATAGTGTCATACTGCCTCAACTCTTTGATCTCATCTCCCGCCAGCAGAGCTAGCTTGACGCTCCGGCTGCCCAGATCTAAGCCGGCATACACGGCAGCCTCACCTCAACATGTCGATAAAAGTTTCCAGGCGCATTTTGCTACGCGCGTCGAGATCGCCGGGTTTATCCCCTTCCAGGGTTAAAATAGGGAGCTTGAGTTTTTGACGAAAAATCAGGTCTTCGATCTGCCGGAAACAAAAGCTCTGGGTATAATGGATCAGCCCTTTTAAACGCCGCCTTTTAATTTCGCGTTGGATATCTTCCAGGCGCGCAAATACGTGATAGGGATAAGTATAACGGCGGTACTGCTCGATTAAATCTACGCCCGGAAAAGGCATGGTAAACTGGCGCTGAATTTCGTTAAATACAACCCGCGCCCCCTGCTCTTCTAGGTAGTTATAAAGCTGGGGCACAATGGGCGGCACGCCCAGGTAACCTAAGCGCACTTCTTCGGTTCGCGGCTTTCTCTTTTTAATTTCTTGCAGCAACCGTCTAACTTCAGCAGCAAAACCCTCAGGATCGCCGTTAAAATCACTGCAACTTACCTGGTAGAGATGGTTGGTAAAACCATCAACCCGATCTTCTTCCCAGGTAAGCCTGTCCAGCTCCCAGACCAGGGCTCTAACTTCATCCAGTCTCTTTTTGGCCTCCTCCACCTGAGGCCAGTTCACGCCAAAGTAGTCCATGAGCCTTTCTATCTGCAGGCGCAAGATCGCGGCATCGCGGTCGTAGGGGAAGGCGAAAGGAATAATGCGGACCCCGGCAAGTTCCAAAGTCTCCATTAAAGCTTGGGTATTGCTGCAGTCGCCCTGGGTAACGGCAATTACTTCCTTAATGCCCAGATGCAAAGCAGTAGCGTAAAGCCCCTTAATCCAGCCGCAGGTATTGCGCGGGTAGCCGGCTATCTCGGCTTTTTCCACCAGTTCCTGCGGCCTTGGTGCGGTAATAAAAACGTTATTTAGATCTACGGGCACGCAGCCGGCGGCGTAGATTACTTCTACCGGTACGGTAGTAGTAATGCCGATCTTCCGCAAAATTTATTACTCCTCTACCAGATCAACTTTTTGAGTACCTATTAGAAAGTCCCAGCCCGTCAAAGCCTTTCCTACCCGGCTGAAAGCCTGGGGATCCCCGCTAACGAAAAAATCATGGGTTTTAGAGCCGTGCCCCCTGCAAAGAGCCCCTGCTTTCGCCAAAATTTCCCGGAGCTTACGTACGGTAGCAGCCGCCGGGTCGATTAACTTCAAGCCGGGGCCAACAATCTCCCTGATGAGCGGTTCCAAGAAAGGATAGTGCGTACACCCTAAAATCAAGGTATCGATTCCTTCTGCTAATAAAGGGGCCAGGTACTCTTCAACGGCCTGCTTTACTTCTTCGCCACTTACTTTGCCCCCTTCTATTAAAGGGACCAGTCGGGGGCAGGCCTGCAAAAACACCTGGCTTTCCGGCGCCATGGTCTTGGAAGCTTTTTTATGGGCCTCGCTTGCCACCGTCGCTTCGGTAGCTATCACCCCGATGCGCTTATTCCTGCTGGCCTTGACGGCCTCCTCTACCCCTGGTTCAATAACTCCTACAATAGGCAGGGAGTATTTCTGTCTTAAAAAAGGCAGGGCTACTGCGGACGTGGTGTTGCAAGCATCGATTATGGCTTTGGCCCCCCGGGCAATTAAAAAGCCGACGATTTGATCGGCATAAGTTTTTAATTCCTCCACTTTTTTAGAGCCGTACGGCACGTGGGCCGTATCGCCAAAATAAATTATTCTCTCCTCCGGCAACTGACGGAAAACTTCTGCTGCTACCGTCAGGCCCCCCACACCGGAATCAAAAATACCTATTGGTTGTTCCGGCAGCATAGCGCTCAACTCCTTAACCGGCGCAGTTCGAGCCGCTGCCTGGCAGGTAACAGCTTCCCCCAGTTTGCTGCTTCTGCGCTCTTTTTCCTCTCCTCAATATTGTATGCCCTTTTACTTTCCTTTACGCCGCAAAAAAATTCCCCCGTGAGTAAAACGCGTTTCCAGAACCACCATAAAGGCCTTAGCATCCCAGTCATCAACGAGCGCCTGGAGTTTCTTTAAATCCTTGCGGTGAAAGCTGATATTTAAAACGGGGTGCGGGCCTTCCCGGCCGAGGCCCTGCCATACGGTAACGCCGAAACCGGCCTCCCGCAACACATTAATTAACCCCTCCGGATCCCCACAGGGTATTACCTGGGCGGTCAAATAACCTATGGCCAGCTTTTCCTCGATATAACTGCCGGCGATGTTACCGGTAGCAAATCCCAGGGCATAAAACACAAGGCTTAGGGGATCGGTTAAGCGGTCAAAAACAAATTTCAGGGCTATAATATAGATAATCACTTCGAAAAACCCGATAGCCCCGGCAGAAAATCGCTTGGCGCGAACCAGGAGGAGCATGCGCAGGGTAGCCAGGCTAACATCGGCTACGCGGGCAAAAAATATTATAAAATAACCGCCTATCAAGGTTAACATGATGTTACTATAAATTTACTCTCCTGAAAGCCTGATTACTTTTCCATTTTAACAAAATAACTTTTCCCGGGCAAATCTTTAACTGCTAAAATATTCCTTAAGGCCGGCGGCAATACCGGCGGCAATTTTTAACCGGAAGTCAGGGCTGGCCAGCAATCTTTCTTCTTCCGGGTTGGAGATAAAAGCCGTCTCCACAAGCACCGAGGGCATGGCGGTAGTACGCAAGACGGCAAAATTAGCCTCTAAAACCCCTATATTCCGCCGGCCAATGGCGGCCACCAGGTTATTTTGGATGCACTGCGCCAGGCGCTGGCGTTGCCAGCGTTGCCATCCCAAGTCCGTGCCCAAAGGGGCGTAAAAATAGGTAGCGGTGCCGTCGATAGCCGGGTTGGGCGAGGCATTGCAATGAATGCTAACGAAGGCATCGGCGCCTACTTCATTGGCCAGTTCCGCCCGGCCGTATAAGCTTAGAGGCGTCCGGTCGCCGTTGCGGGTTAAGATCACTTCAACCCCCTCATTTTTTAATATATTCGCCAGCTGAGCGGCAATAGCCATATTTACATCTTTTTCCTGTACACCGGTGGGACCGATTGCGCCGGGGTCGGGCAAGCCGCTATCTTCGCCGTGGCCGGGATCGATGACGATTTTCTTTCCCCTAATGGTAGGCCTGGTGATATGAAAAATAAAGCCATTTCCGGCCGCCAGCTTCTCGGTGTTCAGGCTGTAACCGCTTAAAAGATCTATTACTATGCGGACGGTATCGGTAGTATACTGGCCTAGGCGTATTTTGCTTACCGGCTCCTGATTAACCGGCATTTCTTCTCGGCCCGAAGATAAGGCCAATTTTGCCCCCGGTATATCCAGCACCAGCCGCCTGGGATTACTCAATTCCATACTCTTATAATTAAAACTGCCCGAACCTACAATTTTAAGCAGGATCTCTCCGGCCTTCTTTTTAACTTCGACGCCGGTAATCTTTAATAGTTCCCGTTCAAGGGGCCAGAAATCAACCACCCAACCGGCGATCCAGCCTTTGTGGCCGTTAGCTAGGGCGACCTGCAACCAGTCCCCCTGCCGTCCTATGACCGGGAATTCCAGGCCAGGCCTGGCTTCGCCAATAGAAGGGTGCTCCAAACCGGGGCCTACCCGTACGTTGACAGGGCTCGGGCCTACTGTTGCCATGCCTATAACCTCGGGCACCGGTTCACTCCCCCGGTCGGGAGGGACCGGGCGAACTGCTTCTATTACCTTGACCAAACCGGCAGCCACCCAACCGCTTTTACCTTCAGGAAGGCTCACCTTATACCAGCCGGGGGCCAGACCGGTTACACCTAAAACCGTACCCCGGGGTAAAGTGACAATAACCTCATAGCCCAGGCCGGGGCCGCTGCGGATATTAACCCAATCGCCCGCAATCTGAACCCGGCTGGCCGAGGGCTCCGGCAACAGCCATATGGCTACGGTGGCCGAAGCCTGGTCCCAGTCAACCTTAGCGCCAAAGGCCTGGCTGATAAAACGTACCGGTACCATGGTGGTACCTTCTTTTAGTACAGGTACGGTATCCAGCTGCACTTCCCGGTTATTGACTCTAGCCGTGGGTTTGCCTATCCAGAGCTCAATAACCGTTGCTTGACGCTGGATAAGGACTTTTTGTTCCCTTTCAATCCAGTCAACATTGGCCCCAAGCTGTTCGGATATAAAGCGCACAGGGACCAGAGTGCGGCCGTTGTTATCTATGTAAGGAGGCGAGTCAGGTTTAACCTCTACCCCGTTCAGTTTTAAGTAAACTTGAGGATCTGCCAGCGCAGGCCGGGCAAGAAACAGGAGGCAAAATAATATGAGCCACCAGGCCCGCTTTAAATGAACCGACATCATTTAGATCCTCTCCCCGGCCGATCTTATTCGCCACATTATGTCGACTTTCCTGCCAGGGAAAAGGATTTTGTAGAAAAAAGAAAAACCCCTGATGGGGTTTATTAATCACATCCCTCTGATTATCCCTGTTTCAGCATGCGGCTGGAAGAACTCCAAGTGCTCTGCTACTGCTTGGCGATAATATTCTCGTTGCGGGTTATGGGGTCGGATACATCTACATGGCCGGCAAGGGTTTTGACTTTTTTACCTTCCACCAGAATTTCTACCTTCTTGACGCTCGGAAACTGGGTAAGGGTATTGACTATAGAATAAACCGTCAAATTCTCCCCAATGGAGCCGCCGCTATGGTTCTCTACCAGTTCCCGGCTGAAATCTACCCGGGCCAGTCCGTCCGGCCGGATGTTAATGTCTTTCAAGACTGTCCCTGCCGGTATGGTAGGTAAAAGATTGGATTCGAGACCGGGGCCCTTGATAAGTTCCTGAATAGTAGCCCGGGCTATACCTTCTACTTTAGGGATCTCCCGTTCCTGGGCTACCAGCCGCTGGCCGGTTGGATCGGCAAAATAAAGGACCACCTTGCGCGTCTCGCCACCGCCCTGGGCTTCAACCTTTTCAAGAGGCCGCGCATTGGCCTCCGGTACCTGGACCTGAGCCTCAGGTTGCCCGCTTTTAGCTCCAAAACGCTGGGCCAGGCCGCAACCGCTGGTCAGGACTACCGCCAACAATAAAAATATTACCGTCAACTTTCTGGGCCGCAACAAAAAAATCCCCCCTCTGCTCCTTTTACTAATTCATTCATATCGAGCAGGGGAGGAAAATATTACTTTTTTTAGTCCCCAGCTAAAATTTCTTTTAAGGACTGAATCAGGCGTTCATTTTGGCGGCGGGTGCCTATAGTAATTCTTAGGTAATTGGGGTACCCGAAGATGTCGCCTGTACGTACAATTACGCCTTTCCGCAACAGCTTTTGGAAAATTTCGCGGCTATCCCGGCCGACATCCACAAAAATGAAATTTGCCTCGGTAGGTACGAACTTCAAGCCTAAAGCGCTGAAAGCGCCGTAAAGAAATTCCTTACCGCGGGCATTAACTTCCTGGCTTTTGGCAACGTGGAATTCGTCTTTTAAGGCGGCGAGGGCGGCTACCTGGGCCAGAAGGTTGACGTTGAAGGGCTCGCGCACGCGGTTTACGGCCCGGATAATTTCCGGCGCCGCTAGACCGTAGCCTACGCGCAGACCCGCCAGACCGTAAATCTTGGAAAAGGTATGGAGCACGATGACGTTGGGCCGGCCTTCTTTGATATAAGCCAGAGTATCGGGGTAATCCTCGGCCGTCACGTACTCGCTGTAGGCTTCATCAAAAACGACGATTACTTCCGGCGGCACCTTGTCCAAAAAGGAGGCGACTTCTTTTTGGCTTACGATGGTACCGGTAGGATTATTGGGATTACAGACAAAGACCAGGCGCGTCCGGGGAGTGATGGCCGCAGCCATAGCTTTTAGATCGTGGCGGAAGTTCTGGCAGGGAACCTTTACCGCCCGGCCTGCCATGACCTGGGCCGCAAACTCGTATTCCGAAAAAGTCGGGTCGGCTACCACTATCTCGTCCCCAGGGTTGATATAGGCTTCGGCCAGAAGTTTTAAAATTTCATCGGTGCCGTTGCCGATAATTATATTTTCGGCGGATACGCCGTACCTGGCAGCCAGCGCTTCTTTGAGGTAATAGCAGTTGCCGTCGGGATATAAGTGTACCCGCTCTACCGCCTCCCTCAAGGCCAGGACCGCATCCGGCGAAGGACCCAAGGGGTTCTCGTTAGAAGCCATTTTGATTACGTCCTGGATCCCCAATTCGCGCTGCACTTCTTCAATAGGCTTGCCCGGCACATAAGGCTTAATCTCTAAGATGGCTTCGCGGCATTTAGGTGTTCCAGACAAAATCCATCCTCCTTACATGGTGTAAATCTTGTTGCCGTCTAAAACGTTAATACCGGCTTGATTTAATACCTCTATGGCCCTATCCAGTTCCTCTACCCGGAAGATTACCATAGCCCCGTTGTCCCCTTTGCCTATGAAGGCATAGAGATATTCTATATTGATGCCGGCTTCTTCCAGGCAGGTTAGGACCCTGCTGAGCCCGCCGGGTTTATCGGGCATTTCTACTCCGATGACCTCGGTTAAACTAACCGTAAAACCGCCTTCCTTTAAAGCTCGGTAAGCCTTTTCAGGGTCGTTAACGATGAGGCGTAAAATGCCGAAATCCGAAGTGTCGGCAATAGAAAGGGCGCGGATATTAATCTGATGGGCGGCGAGCAAGCGCGTTACCGCCGCCAGCCTGCCCGATTTATTTTCCAGGAATACGGAAATCTGTTTAATTTTCATTGAAGACCCCTTCCTTCTAAATTTTACGCTTGTCCAGCACCCGCTTGGCTTTACCCTCACTGCGCTCGATGGTCTTGGGCTCAACTAGTGTTACCTTGACCGAAATACCCAAGACGCTCTCCAATTCCTGCCTGATCCGGCCTTCGAGTTCTTCCAGGCGCCTCACTTCATCTGAAAAGAGGCCTTCGGAAACTTCCACCTGAACTTCTAGAGTATCCAGGCTGCCCTGGCGGTCTACAATTAGCAGGTAATGGGGCTCCGTCCCGCCCATTTCTAATAAGACGCTCTCAATCTGAGAAGGAAATACGTTAACACCGCGAATAATAAGCATATCGTCCGTCCGACCGGTAATCCTGGCCATGCGCACGTGGGTACGGCCGCAGGGGCAGTCGCCTTCCAATAAGGCCGTTATATCGCGGGTGCGGTAGCGGATAACCGGTAGCGCTTCCTTGGTGAGGGAAGTTAAAACCAACTCCCCTACCTGTCCCGGCGGCAAAACCCGGCCGGTATCGGGGTCTATTACCTCGGGTATAAAATGGTCTTCAAAAATGTGCAAGCCGTTTTTCTCCTGGCACTCGATGGCTACGCCGGGGCCGATCACTTCGCTGAGGCCGTAAATATCTACGGCGCTAATGCCGAGCTTGCGCTCGATCTCCCGCCGCATATTATCGGACCAGGGCTCGGCCCCAAAAACGCCGTATTTAAGCTTAAGCTCTTCTTTTTTAACCCCCATTTCCTCCATGACTTCGGCAATATGCAGGGCGTAAGAAGGCGTGCAGGTTAGCATGGTGGAACAATAATCCTTCATAATCATGACCTGGCGCTTGGTATTGCCGCCGGAAATGGGGATTACCGAAGCCCCGATTCTTTCGGCGCCGTAGTGGATGCCCAGGCCGCCGGTGAAGAGCCCGTAGCCGTAGGCATTTTGAATAATGTCGTTGCGCGTAGCCCCGCCGCAGACCAGGGCCCTGGCCATCAGCTCCGCCCAGGTATCGATATCGCGGCGCGTATAACCCACGACCGTAGGCTTGCCCGTAGTGCCTGAAGAGGAATGTATGCGCACTACCTCGCTCATGGGCACGGCAAACATCCCATAAGGGTAGTTATCCCGAAGATCCTGCTTGGTAGTAAAAGGCAGCTTTTGCAAATCTTCCAGGCTCTTAATATCCCCCGGTTCAAGCCCTAGCTCTTGAAAGGCGCGGCGGTAGTGGGGAACGTTATAAAAAGCCCGTTCTACCGTAACTTTCAGCCGCTCTAGTTGTAATTGCCTCAATTCTTCGCGCGGCATGCATTCATATTTTTGATTCCAGTACACTTACCCGCCCCCTAAGTGGTTTATAATAAACTCATTTTTATTTTCGGCAAAAATGAAAGGTTTCCTGCTTTAAGGCCTTACCTGCGGGTATTTTTCTTGCCATCATAGCTAAAAACTGCCGGCTTGCCATCTAGCACCGTTTCTAAATGCACTGGGCGCCCCCATAAAAGATAGACATGATGCAAAGTTTTTTCCAGGTAAGGCACATCCAGTTCCAGGCCTTCGTATTTATGCAACAGGTAAAGCTCTCCTCGGCGCTGGTAGTCGGCGTCGGCGACCACGATATAAGGAAAGCCGCAGTTCACCAGGCGGTCCACCAGGCCGTCTCGTACTTTTTCCCAATCCTTTTCTACTACCACCCACTCCTTGTCTATCTTTTGATAGAGGTAGAGGTCCAGTTCCTCCACCAAATCTTTGGTAAGATAATTACGCAAAAAAGAGATATCGGTTTCCGTAGCGCGTACTTCAAAAATTTTTTGCCGCCCTTCCTCCCCAGCTCGGCCGTAACGCTCCCTTTCTTCTGCCGAAGGTTTATCCCAGCGGCGCTCGATATCCTCTAAAATTTTAAACCCGACATAATAAGGATTTATCTGCATCCTTCCCGGCTGCAGGATCATGGCATGAAGGCGGGCAAATTCCACGGCTTCATCCTCGTTTAAGTCCAGGGAGCGCATAATGCGGTTATGCCAGTAAGTAGCCCAGCCTTCGTTTAAAATCTTGGTTTCCAACTGCGGCCAAAAGTAGCGCATTTCCTCATGAAGCATGGCCAGGATGTCCCGCTGCCATTCTTCTAGATCCACGGCGTGTTTCATAATAAACGCCAGGACATCTTTTTGGGGGTGCCTGGGAAACTTGCGGTTACGCTCATTTTTATCATTTGTTGCTTCCTTACGGTCAAGTGCCCAGAGGTCATCGTAAGGCGTAGCAGGAGGAGGGGCCCCTTCTTCCTTATCGGCGTCGCCTTCCGCTTTGCCCGAAGCCAGGCCGGGCGGCTCGATATGTTCCTGAATGGATAAGGCCGCATCCAAAAATATTTCCACTTCACGAAAGCCGTATTTAAACTCATATTCCCTTATCTTTGCGGCATGGATGGCCATAGTTTCCACCATCTGGCGATGGGTAGAAGAAAAACGGTAATTATTTTTAAAAAAATCGCTGTGGCCGTAAACATGGGCTATTACCAGCTTATTCTGAATTAAAGAATTGCCCTCCAGGAGAAAGGCATAACACGGGTTGTTGTTGATTACCAGCTCGTAAATGCGGCTGAGGTTATAATCGTACTGAAGCTTCATTTTGTAAAAGGCTTTGCCAAAACTCCAGTGCGAAAAGCGCGTGGGCATGCCGTACGCCCCAAAAGTATAGATTACGTCGGCGGGGCAGAGTTCGAAATGCACCGGAAAAAAATCCAGGCCAAATTCCTTGGCCTGGGCATGAATTAACTCTATAGCCTTTTCCAATTCTTTAAGCTCCCGATTCATCTTCATCTCCCTTTTTCGCTAAAAAATTGCCGCAAGGCCGTGTAAACATCGCTTTTCTCCTTTATAGCCACCGTAACCAGGCGTTCATCATTTATTTTCTTGAGGGCGCTCATCAGGGTGCTGGCCCGGTAATAAGGGTTGACGATTTCGCCGTAGCCGAAAATATTGCAGACTTTGAGAAGCTCCCGCACCAGCTCCATGCAGGTTTCGTTGTCCGAAGGCAGGTTATCACCATCGGAAAAATGGAAGGGGTAGATATTATAGTCGGCAGGCGGGTAGCGCTGGGAGATGAGATCCAGAGCCAGGCGGTAGGCCGAAGAACAGCGCGTGCCGCCGCTCTCCCCCTTGGTGAAAAATTCTTCTTCGGTTACTTCCCTAGCGTGGGTATGGTGGGCAATAAAAACGATTTCTACCTGGCTATATCTGGTCCGCAAAAAACGGACCGCCCAGAAGAAAAAGGTGCGGGCAATATACTTTTCGTAATTGCCCATGGAACCTGAAGTGTCCATCATGGCCAGTACTACCGCGCTGACTTCAGGTTTAATTTTGTCCTCCCAGGTTTTAAAACGCAGGTCTTCCGGCTGGATACCGCCTATACGGGGCAGGCCATGGAGGCAATTCCTTTTAAGGTTTTCTAAAATGGTGCGCTTTTTATCCAGGTTGCCCATAAGCCCGTGGCGCCTGACCTCGCGAAACTCATAATCGTTAAAACTCATACGATGTTTCTGTCTATCTTTTAAATAGGGCAACTTTAAGTCGCGGAAAAACAGCTCCTCAATTTCTTCCAGGCTAACTTCAGCCTCAAAGTAATCCACGCCGGGCTGGTCGCCGGCGCCGGGCCCCTTTCCTACCCCTCCTTCTCCAATTTCTCGCCCCAGGACATCGCCTTTTTGAGTATTGCCACCGCCCTGCCCGGCAAAGCGCCCCTGGTAAGGGTTAAAGCGGAAGCGGTATTCCTCTAAAGAGCGGATGGGCACCTTAACTACCTTTTTCCCATCGGCCAAGATAATGCTTTCCTCGGCAATAATCTGGGGCAAATTTTTCCTAATGGCTTCCTGCACCCTCTCCTTGTGGCGCTGCTGATCCAGGTAGCCCTTACGGTGCAACGACCAGTCCTCGCGGCTCAAGCTAAAATCGATGGTCATGCTCCCTCACCTCAACGGTTAAGCAGGCTGCCGGCGTATTTTAAAAGCTCATTGGCGCAGATGGGGCAGTAACCGTGCTCTTTGATCAAGCGGTCAATTACGGCGTTAATACGTTTCAATTGTTCGGGATCGGGCGTACGGGTGGAAGTAGTAATTTTAATTACATCTTTTAAGTCAGCAAAAAGCTTTTTCTCAATAGCCTCGCGCAGGCGCTCGTGAGAGTTATAGTCGAAGACCTTCCCTTTACGGGCGTAGGAAGAAAGGCGAATCAAGATCTCCTCGCGGAAAGCCTTTTTAGCATTTTCCGTAACGCCGATCTGCTCTTCAATGGAACGCATTAATTTTTCGTTGGGATCAAGCTCTTCGCCGGTAATAGGATCGGTTACTTTAGTGTGGTTGACGTAGGCTTCCACATTATCCAAGTAATTATTGAAGAGCGCCCGGGCGGATTCTTCGTAGGAGTAGACGAAGGCCCGCTGGACTTCTCTTTTGGCCACCTCGTCGTATTCCTGGCGGGCCAGGGCCAGGAAATTAAGGAGGCGTTCTTTTTCCTCTTTAGTTATGGAGGGGTGCTGGTCAAGGCCGTCTTTGAGGGCCCGCAATATATCCAGGGCATTAATGCAGCGGGTATCGCTGGTGATCAAAGCGCTGGAGATGCGGTTAATCACGTAGCGCGGATCGACGCCGCTCATGCCCTCGCCTTCGGCCTCGGCCATTAACTCGGCCACGTCCTTCTGCTTAAAGCCCTCTACGTCCTCGCCGTCGTAAAGCTTCATCTTTTTAACGAGATCCATCCCCTGCTTCTTAGATTCTTTAAGGCGGGAAAGGACGGAGAAAATAGCCGCCGCCCAAAGGGCATAAGGAGCGATGTGTACGTCGATATCGGCCTGGCGGATTAGTTTTTCATAAATTTTTACCTCTTCGCTAACTTTAAGGTTATAGGGTATAGGTATGACCAGGATGCGGGAACGCAGAGCTTCGTTTTTAGGGTTGCTGATAAAGGCCCGATATTCGGCCTCGTTAGTGTGGGCGACAATCATTTCATCGGCGGAAATTAAAGCGAAACGGCCGGCTTTGAAGTTTCCCTCCTGAGAAAGGCTCAGGAGATTATAAAGGAATTTTTCATCACATTTAAGCATTTCTTGAAATTCCATGATGCCGCGATTGGCTTTGTTGAGTTCGCCGTCAAAACGGTAGGCCCTGGGGTCAGATTCCGAGCCGTATTCAGCAATGGTAGAAAAGTCGATGCTCCCGGTAAGATCGGCTATATCCTGGGATTTGGGATCCGAGGGGCTAAAGGTGCCTATGCCTATCCGCTTTTCTTCCGAAAAAACAATTCTCTGAACCCGTACATCTTCGGCCCGGCCGCCATATTTTTCTTCTAACATTAACTGGCAGTAAGGGCAGAGATTACCTTCGATATAAATTCCGTATTCCCTCTGGAACTCGGGACGCAACTCCCTGGGTATTAAATGAAGGGGTTCTTCATGCATGGGGCAGTCCTTGATGGCATAAACCGCCCCCTCATCCGTGCGCGTATATTGTTCGAGGCCTCGTTTCAACATAGTTACCAGGGTTGATTTTCCACCACTTACCGGCCCCATAAGCAGGAGGATACGTTTTCGCACATCAAGCCGCCGGGCGGCAGAATGGAGGTATTCTTCTACCAGTTTTTCCAACGTGCGATCTAAGCCAAATATCTCATCGGCAAAAAATTTATAGCGTTTAATACCATTAACTTCTTCTACCCCCGCCGCTATAATCATGTCATAAATGCGGGCATGGGCCAGGCGGGCTATCTTAGGATTTTCTATTACCAACTGCAGGTAATCGGCAAAGGTTCCTTCCCAGGTCAACTTTTTTTCCTGCTGGCGATACTTTTCAAGTTGTTCTAAAATCCTCACTGCCCTTTCCCTCCCTTTTCTGGAAAGCTCGCAGTGATAGCACCTTGGTAGTATTATAATATGTGGGTGGGAGGGCAAAAAGACGACGGCCACTACCTGCATCTTGAAGGAAAAAGTATTATAATACTCCTGGAGGTAAAAATAACGGCGAGGTGAAAAATTTTGGGTTATAAATATGAATTTACCTGGCTTATCCGGCTACCCGTAGACGAACTTCCGGCAGCACCAGGAGATCAAAAAGGCGATGGTGAAAACTTACTTTTATGGAAGCGATCTAGCGGCAATATTATTTTGGGGTATTTTCGCCAGGGACATAAAATGACCCATCCGGTCGGCCTGGAAGCATTGATCGTTACTAAAAGCGAAGAGGCCATCGGCTATGGCCGGGTGGTGAAATCCGAAGTTTACCAACTACCCGACGGCTCGATTACTACCGTAGTTGAATTTACTGTCACCCGCCTCTTCAATGAGCAGGAGAAAGAAATTATCACCCGGGTTTTCCGGGAAATGTACGGGCAGGGGAAACATTGATCTAAAAATTTCCAAAAAGTTTGTGTTTGGCCCTTTTTAGGGATATAATGGAGAAGACAATACATCAGGGAGGTTTTCCTCCATGCAATACGGCAAACACATAAATATGGCGCCAGATGGGATGCTCACTTTTGCCAGCGGCATAATTTACCCTGAGCCCGATGTCCGCTACCTGAAGGACGCTATCCCGGTACTGCAGGCAGCCATAACTCCAAGCGACAGGCCTCTCTATTATATGTACCGCGGCGTTTGCTGGGAAAAAGACCAGGATCTTTTCCTGCAACACGATATCCGCTATGACCTTACCGTAATTTTGCCCGGAACTTTAGGCCGGGAATACATCAAGACCGTAGGCCATTTTCATCCCTTAAAACCCCATTCCTCCGAAAGTTATCCAGAATATTATGAGGTACTCGACGGTGAAGCTTTTTATCTTTTGCAAAAGAATAACCGTAGCGGTGAAGTAGAAGAAATTATGGCTGTAGAAGCCAAAAAGGGGGACAAAGTTTTTATCCCACCCGGGTACGGTCATGTTACCATTAACACCGGCGACCGCCCGCTGGTTATGGCCAATTTAATTGAAAGAAACTTTAGTTCCCTGTATGAACCTTTCAGAGAAAAACACGGCGCTGCCTACTATTACCTTAAAAGCGAGAAGGGCAAAGGCGATTTTTGTAAAAATCCCCATTACCAGAACTCGGTCGCTTTGAAATTAGTTGCTGCACCTGCCCTGCCCCAGCCGACAACCGTAGTTAAAAATAAAGGCCTCTACGAGGCCTTCGTCAGCGAACCGGAAGCTTTTAAATTTCTGAAATAACTTTTTAAGCTAAGGCCCTGTCCAGGGCTCTTTTTATTTCTCCTTTTACCTTAGAATCGACTTCCCAGATCAAAGCCCTCTCTAAGAAATTGCGGGCCGCCTTTCCACCCAGCCGGCCTAAAGCCCAAGCCGTATGGCCCCGCAAGACTGCCGAAGGCGATTTCAGGGCACCCGCCAAAAGGGGTACCCAACTCCGGTCGCCGCTGTTGCCCATCGCCAGAGCGGCATTTCGCTGTAAAATGCCCTTGCCGCGCCAGCCGGCTGCCGTATTACCGAATAATCGCCTAAAACTACGGTTGTCAAGTTTCAATATTTCCCCCAATTTGGGGAAGGCGGCTTCCCGTCGGGCACCAAAATTTTCCCCGGCCTGCTTTATCTCATTATTTTCCGGGCAAACTTCCTGGCAGACATCGCAGCCGAAAAGGCGGTTGGCAAAATGGGGTCGCGCTTCCTGGGGTATAAATCCGCGCATCTGGGTGAGATAAGAAAGGCAAAGGGCGGGGTTCAGGACATAAGGTTCTACCAGGGCTCCTGTTGGGCATGCCTCCAGGCAACGGCGACAGCCCCTGCACCCCTGCTCAAGGGGATGATCGTATTCTAAAGCTACGTCTACTAAAAGAATGCCTAATACTACCCAGGAGCCATAGGTAGGTATAATTATCGAACAGTTTTCACCGTAGTATCCTACCCCCGCCTGATAAGCTGCTTCGCGCTCCAAAAGCGGCCCGTTATCTACCTGAATATAGGTCTCCCGGCAACCTCCTTCGCGTCTTAAAAAATCAGCCAGACATTTTAGCTTCTCGGTTAAAATGTAATGGTAATCCAAGCCCCTCGCACTACGGCAGATTATCCCTTCATCAAATCCGGGAGGAGGCCAGGAGGGGGTTTTGGCCGAATAACTTAAAGCAATGACGATCAAAGAACGGGCTCCGGGAAATAGACTTAGAGGAGTGCAGCGTTCTACTGGTGTACCGCGCA
Organism: Clostridia bacterium; assembly: GCA_030445865.1. Lineage (GTDB taxonomy): Bacteria > Bacillota > DSM-521 > Neomoorellales > Neomoorellaceae > JASUSV01. The sequence continues at coordinate 4,109 of JASUSV010000009.1, read as the reverse complement.
CAAAAGGAGTGAAAAAGCCCCGCCTTTCCCTGGAGATTAAAGTCCGGATCCCCCGCTCCAGGGATACAGCCGGGGCTATACCGATGGCGGCAATTCCCTGTTCATAAGCGAAAGTTTTGAAACGCTGGGTAAGGCTCATTATAACATATGCTACTTAATAACCTTCATCCGAAGCTTCCAATATTTTACAAAAATGGAGATCGCAATTAAAACCGCAGACGGGACAAGTATTATCACTTCCGGCTTTAATGGCAAAAATATGGCCGCAGCGGTTACAACGGTAGCTTCGCGGGGCATTATCTGCAATTTCCTCGACCATAAATGTTCTCCTTTCTTTATTACATCCTTTAGTCGCCCCTATTATTTCCCCGTTCCCTCCGCTTTATTAAAGCCTTAACTGGCCTGGTAACAATTACTTTTGATCACTGAGGGCGCGATTTCATAAAATAACTGAACTAAACGGGGGTCAAACTGTTTGCCGGCGCCCTCCTCCAACTCTTGAATAGCACGCCTCAAGTTTTTGGAATATTGGTAAGCGCGAGAGGAGGTCATGGCCTCAAAGGCATCGGCCAGGGCAATAATTCTGGCGCCAAGGGGGATCTCCTCGGCACTCAATCCATGGTAACCCCCGCCGTCCCAGCGCTCATGGTGGTAGGCTACGCAAGGGAGGATAGCCTCGAAGCGGTCATTGCAAGAGAGGATTTCAATCCCGTATTCGGGATGGAGGCGCATAATTTCCCATTCTTCTCGGGTTAAACTGGCAGCCTTATGAAGGATTGAAGGGCGTATACGAGTTTTTCCAATGTCATGCAATAAGCCGGCCGTAGATATGACTTCAATCTCCTGTTCTTGAAGTCCTAAACCGGCTGCTAGAGACCTGGTTAATTTTTCAACATTACAGGAATGGCGATAAGTAACGAGACTATGCGTGCGCAATTTATCTAAAAGTGGCGTTACTTCAAGAATCGACACCTACGCCCTTCCTTTCTCCCGCCTTCTTTATTTTAGCCTAAAAATGGCTTGGGCTCAAGAGTTGAAAGGATTATTATTATAAATCTTGACACCCGCAACCGCGGTTGATAGATTTAAAAAGGAAATATTTAACCCATACTACCTAGGAGGTGCCCCCTAAGTGGAAAGTATTCCCTGGTCGGGATACAAACTGCCATACTAAGCTGGGAGGCCCCGTCGCCGTAAAAGGGGTCGGGTCGATCCTTTCTTCGGCGTGGGCGCTCCCGTGAAAAGGAGTGATACCATTGTCGAAGAACGGCGATTTACTGGCGCAATTCAAATCGTGCCTTCAAAAAGGCATCCCCCATCTTCAGAACCTGCTCAAGGAACTCCAGCCGGTTGATATAGCCGACCTTTTGACTACCCTCGAACCAGACGAAAGAGCCTTAGTTTTTGATCAATTAGATCTTGAAAAGGCGGCATTAGTTCTTAATGAATTGAGCCGCGAGGCCCTGGCTTCGGTAATTAATGCATTGGGCCCAGAGCGCATGGCCGATATTTTAGAAGCCATGTCCAGCGATGATGCCGCCGACATATTGGGGGAGCTTTCCACCAATGTTAAGGACAGGCTGTTAAGTTTAATGGAAAGCGAAGAAGCCCGGGACGTGCGCGGTCTCCTTGGATATCCCCCAGATACCGCCGGCGGTCTTATGACCACCGAATACGTAGCTATCAAAGAAGATATTACGGCCGGCGAAGCTATTGAAATTCTACGGGCAACGGCACCCGATGCCGAAACCGTATATTATATCTACGTAGTTAATTCCCAAAATCAATTAGTAGGCGTAGTTTCCTTGCGCGAACTAATTATTGCCCCTACTTCCAAACTAATCTCCGAAATTATGCACCGCAAAGTTATAAGCGTCACCGTGGACATGGACCAAGAAGAAGTAGCCAGAATCGTTTCACGCTACGACTTCCTGGCGGTCCCAGTAGTAGATCACGAACGTAAACTTCTGGGAATTGTCACCGTCGATGATGTAATCGACGTTATTCAAGAAGAGGCAACAGAAGATATTTACCTTCTGGCAGGGACGAGCGATATAGAAGAAGAAAGAGGGCACTTGTGGAATGCCCTCCGTTCCCGGTTGCCCTGGCTGATCGTCACCATGTTGGAAGGGATGGTTGCTGGCGTTGTTTTACGCGGTATCGAACAGGCACTCCAAGCTATGGTGGCCCTCGCCTTTTTTATTCCTTTACTAACGGGCATGGGAGGCAACGTAGGCACCCAGTCGGCCACCCTTACGGTACGCGGGCTGGCTACAGGGCAAATTAACAGCCACCGGACCCTGATTACCGTTTTTAAAGAAGTGAGCGTGGGTGCCAGCATCGGCCTTTTTTTCGGCGTCCTGGTCGGCCTGATAGCCTCATTCTGGCAGCAAAAGCCTGTTCTGGGGTTGATAGTAGGCCTAGCCATGCTTGGCAATATGACTACCGCCGCCACCATGGGTACCCTCGTCCCCATGTTTTTTAAGCGGGTAGGTATCGACCCGGCCGTTGCTTCGGCACCTTTTATCTCCGCCTCAATAGATATTACCGGCCTGCTGATCTATGCCAGCCTGGCAACCTTGCTGATACGTTACCTGGTATAATTAAGAAGTTTTATTTACCCCTTATTGTTAAACAGTACCTCCGCCCTCTCGGTGTTGAACGGGTGCGCCGCATCATCCAATAAGCAAAGGTCATAACGAAAGGAGTTGCGAGCTGGGCCAAAGTGAAAAAGCCCAGGCCCCAGCGGGGCACTATGTAACCCCAAACGACCAGAGGATTATCGCGTATAGTCTCCTCCACTAGGCCGCGCAGTAACTGGTGGTAAAAGATAAAAGACCAGAACTGGTACCCAACCGGTGGCTCTTTCTTTTCCATATAAAAGTAGCGCAGCAGGAGGATTAAGGCGATAAACGAACCAATGGGCTGGGCCGGCCAGGGTCCAAACCAGAAATCCGTCGGTCTACCCAGAACTTCCTGGTTAAAAATATTGGCAATGCGGATCATGAAATAACCAACAGCCAGTCCGGGAACCGCCAAGTCGGCCAAAAGATTAAAACTTATACCCTTGCGCCACGTATACCACCAGCCGGCCAGAAGACCCCCCAGCAACCCACCATGCCAGGCCAGGCCGCCTTCGTATATTTTTAAAATCTGCAACGGGTTTCTTATAAACCATTCCGGGAAATTAGCCAGTACAAATAAGAGGCGCGCTCCTACTACGCCGGCAATAATCACCAGAATGGCCAAGTTTAAAAGAAAATCTTCCTCTAGTCCCCTGCGGCGCCCTTCGTTATATAAATACCAGGTGCCGGCGAGGAAAGAAAGGGCCATAAAAATACCGTACCAGCGCACCGCCAGCGGGCCGAGTTGAAAAACAACAGGGTTAAGATCTACTAACAACTATGCCCCTCCCAGCGCCAGAATTAACCAGCAGTAATTTTATTTTTTACTATCTGCATCATTTCATACCCCTATTTTGGGACAGGGCGAACCTCGCTACGGTTGCCGTTAATTTCCAGACAATAAGTAAGTGGCATGGCCTTCTTTAAAGTATTTACCATACCGCAATATTTCTCTAGAGATAAATTAACTGCCCGCGCGACTTTTTCTGCCGGTAAGTTTTCGCCCTGGAAGCGATAAAAAATATTGGCTCTGGTAAACACTCGGGGTTGCTCGGTAGCCCGTTCGCCTTCTACCTCCACACTAAAGGACTCAAGTTGTAAACGCATTTTCTGAAGCATAGATATTACGTCTAATGCCGTACAGCCGGCCATACCCATTAGAATCAGCTCCGAGGGTCGGGCGCCCAGCCCCTCTCCACCGTGTTCCGGGTCGGCGTCAATTTCGACTTTATGCCCCGAGAGATCCCCTGTGGCATAAAATTTCATTTTATTTTCCCAGGTAACGGTTACCTTCACTCTTTTAAACCTCCCAGGCATCATAAGGTAGTTAAATTTAATACGATTATACAGCCCCCATTTTACTCATGCAAGCTTTTTAAAAAATAAAGTACGTGTAAAGCTTTAGTAGGCAAAAAGAGACCCCACTTAAATTTTTAGTTTGACGGCCTATTCCTTCCTGGCTTTAGGGATTATACTGTAGCCCTT
>JASUSV010000008.1 GCA_030445865.1 Clostridia bacterium | reverse complement strand
TCAGAAAGGAAGAAATCCTGGGTAAGGGGGAATACGCCTACGCCGTCCCCTTTTACGGGACACAGAGGCCCATCCTTGTAAACATTTTGCTCGGTAATGATAAAAAGTGGGCCGTCGCTATTTAACGGGGGGAGTTGAGAAAGAGGCGGTGTAACAGAACGAAATCCTAGACAACTACCGGCTCGAACGATCATTCCTGGAAAGGGAGGGCGAGGGGAGAACCGTGTTTAATAAGAGCGCGTTTTTTAACTCCCGGGCCGGCGGCGTAGCTCTGTTGGAAGTGCTCGACCAGGAACTCGCCAGGGAGAACAACAGACGTCTTTTTGTGCCCCTGAGGTACACGAAACTATATGGAGAAATCTCCGGCCCGTTGGCGTCCATGTGTCTTACTCATGTATATGGTTATACCAGAGAACAGTACACGAAGGTCTTAGAGGCTGTATATAGGTTTCCCCTGCCCGGGGATGCCGCGATAACCGGGGTGACGGTGCAGTTCGGCAGGGTTTCGATCCATACGGAGTTGAGGCCCCGGGCGGAGGCAGAAGAGCTTTACGCCCGGGCCAGGAAGGAAGGGCGGCAGGCAGTGTTGGTGAGCCGCGAGTCGCCCGACGTATTCACCCTTTGGGTGACCGGAATCCGGCCGGACGAGGAAGTTAGGGTGGAGACTTTGTACGTCCAGTTGGCGCAGCCAGTGGGGACCGGCTGGTGGTTGAGGGTACCCTTGACTACCCCGCCTCGCTACGTCCGCGGCGACGAGCGTTCGTCACGTCACGCTTCGGGCCAGCCCTTGATGCTGATGCGGGACCCGGAACACAGGTTCTCTCTGGATGTGCTGGTCAGGGGAGCGTCGCGGGCAGTAAGCGCGACCCACCGGCTGACGGAGGTGGCCGAGGGGGGCAATATTCGGCTCCAGCTCGAACAGGGCGAAGTGATTCCGGACCGCGACTTTGTCTTGGAGTGGTGGCCCCTGCGGTCGGAGGAACTGCCGCTATTGGGCATAGACATGCACCTGGACTGCGAGACCCGCGACGTCTACTTTTTGGCCCTGGTGGCGCCTCCCTCGCAAATGCCAGGTAGGATAGCACCGAGGGAGATCATTATTCTGGTTGATCATTCGGGGTCCATGAGCGGCCCGAAGTGGGAAGCGGCCGACTGGGCGGTAAAGAAATTCCTGGTCGGACTTACGGAGCACGACTCCTTCAACCTGGGGGTGTTTCACGACCGCACCAAGTGGTTTGCGAAGGAGCCCCTAAGGGCGGATACTGCTACTGTAGAAAGGGCAATAAGGTTCCTGCTTGCTAACCGGGACAGCGGGGGCACCGAGTTGGGTGTCGCCTTGGAGCAGGCCCTGTGCCAGAAGCGAGCAGGGGGAGATATGGCCCGCCACGTCCTTGTCATTACGGACGCGCAGGTGAGCGACACCGGCCGGATCCTGCGTCTTGTTGAGAAGGAGAGGGTACGCGAGGATAGGCGGCGCGTCAGCGTGCTCTGCATAGATGCGGCGCCCAATTCTTATCTGGTAAGCCGCATAGTCAAAGAGGGCGGTGGGGTGGCCCGGTTCTTGACGAGTTCCCCCGAAGAGGGAGATATCGCGACGGCTCTGGAGGAGATCTTGAAGGATTGGACCGAGCCTGTCCTCACCGGCATGACCCTGAGCGTTGACCGTCCGTGTGTTCAGATAGCCGGCTGCAGGTCGCATACGAGTGAAAGTGGCAAGGAAACGCTCGGCGACCTGGGTGACCTGCCGTGTGGGCGAACCCGCTGGGTAATAGGGTATATTCCCGGGCCGGTGCATGGGGAGCTGAATTTTTGCTTGACAGAAAGTTCCCGGTCTTTTGCCATGACTGTAAGATTCGGTGAGGTTGAGGAAACCTGGTGCCGTCAGGCGCTGAAGGCTTTCTTCGGAGCAGAGCGAATACTGGCGCTCGAGCAACTGGTGCACGGCATGTACGAGGACACTGAACTCGAGAAGCACCTGGAAGAGCTTGGGTATGAGCCGGATAAAGAGCTCCTAGCCCTTGACGGGGACAGGAGGGTTTACCCGGAGAATGTGCGACGTCAGCATGAAGAGGCAATCAGACATCTGTTGGTGAAGGAGTCCTTGCGTTACGGCCTGGCATGTTCCGAAACGGCCTTCGTGGCGGTGCGTCGCGAAGCGGGTGCCGAGGTCGAGGAGGTCGTACCGGTCGCGAACGCTCTTCCGCATGGTTGGGATGAGGATTTTGTCCTTGCCGTCGGGCAGCCTGATTTCGATGTATCTTTCATGCTGTCGCCCGCTTGCGATGCTGTGCTTCAATGTCGGATTTTCGACCATCAGCCTTGTTCGGGAGGCCGTGTTATCCGCATATTCTCAGGAGTGCCGCAGTTTGAAAACGGTGAAGCCGTGCTGTTTGATTCCTGCCGGGACGCAGACCGCGTCCGGCTTCCTGAAACTGCCGTAATATCCCGGCTGGAAGTGCGTTTCCCCAAAGGCGGGTCCGAACCTCCGGCATTGGATTCTGATTTATATCTGCTCGTCTACGTGGGCGATATTCTGATACCTTGTGTTCGTGTACGATTGGTCGAACTTCTCCGCCTGGGCGGCACTAGGCCTCTTAACATCATGAAAGCCTCAGATATGCCAGTGCGCGTTGTGCTTACAGGTCGCCCGGAGGTTGCTAGACCGAAGATGTCAGAAATGGAAATTACGTTAGTGATGTAGCGGCATTGTAGATTCCACATAAGTTTTTGGCCGTCAAATTGCCAAATCAGTTTGCCGCGCCAGGGACTTTACTTTCCTGGCGGTCAAGTTTGCTCTATTGCTTCATGGATGTTTCTACCGAAGCCGGAAGGAATTTAGAAGATATTGCCGAAGTGTATTTTACTGCTTAAGGAGGAGGGGGATGACTCGGCGGTGTTATTTTATTTTCGCTCCTATCTACGGAAGACTGCGGGGGTATACGGCTTTTCGCGGACCCCTGCGTGAGGCTGGGCGGGCCCTGGCACCGGAATGGGTGGTAAGCTGGCTACAAGTTTAAAAAGCATAAACAACACATAGGAGGTTCAAGGAATTGAAAAGATTATTTACGCGTCTACTTTTATCTCTGAGTATAGCTCTGGTTCTTTTATTTGCTTCTGTTGGCGTTTTTGCGGCTCCGAATGTTACGGTAATCTCCAAAAAGGGCGAGGTCCCCGCCGCAGATCGAATTCTCGTCAAGTTTAAACCGGATGTGTCCCAAAGCGAAAAGGGTAAGGTACATTTTCAAAATAACGGGCAGGTAATTGATGTTATTCCTGAAATCGACGTTCAGGTGGTTAAAGTAAAAGGTAAGGCCCTGGAAAAGGCGGCGGATTACAGCCGCCATCCCGGCGTGGAGTTTGCCGAACCTGACTACATAGCCCATGCGGTTTTTATTCCTAGTGATGTTTACTTTGAAAAACAATGGGGTATGACCAAAATTCAAGCGCCGGAAGCCTGGGATGTAACGACGGGGACAAAGGAAGTAAAAATCGCCATCCTTGATACGGGCATCGACCAGGACCACGAAGATCTGGCGGTCAAAATTGTGGCCAACGCAGATTTCACACCCAGCAGGACGGTAGATGATAAATTCGGTCACGGTACCCACGTGGCGGGGATTGCTGCTGCCGCAACCGACAATGGGAAAGGGGTAACTGGAACGGGTTACCAGAGCTCGCTGATGAACGTAAAGGTTCTAGGTGACGACGGAAGCGGCTATTATAGCTGGGTGGCCAAAGGCATCATTTGGGCTACTATAAACGGCGCTCGGGTAATCAACATGAGTATGGGGGGCAGCAAGCCGTCCAAAGTTTTAGAAAAAGCCATTAATTATGCCTGGAATCGAGGGGTGGTACTGGTAGCGGCGGCGGGCAACGATGGCAGCTCGGCCCCCTTTTACCCGGCCTTTTATTCTAATTGCATTGCGGTAGGGGCTACCGACGAGAACGACAGCCGCGCTTCTTTTTCCAATTACGGCCCCTGGGTGGATATTGCCGCGCCCGGTCAGAACGTCTTCTCTACCACTCCTAATCACGATAATTACATCCATAATTACGGCATAGCTTTTAACTATGACTACCTATCGGGTACTTCTATGGCCAGTCCGCACGTAGCCGGGATAGCAGCCCTGGTCTGGGCCAAATATCCCCAGTTAGATAATTCGAAGGTGAGAAAGAAAATCGAGGAGGGAGTGGATCCTGCGATAGGATTTGATCCACCTATAGGGCGGGCCAACGCTTATAAAGCCTTGCAACAGAAATAAGCGCTAAGCTGCGGGCAGGCAGCGAAGCTGCCTGCCTTTCCGATGAATAAAATTTTTTGGGTTCCGGCTGCCGGCAAAGCCGGTCCATATGGGGCTGCAGGGCAATGCTTTGAGGGGAATAAATTTACTAACAGTTTTCTCGTTCATATACTTCTTTTACTACTGCCAGAAAGGGGTCTACTAAGGAGGGGTCGTAATATGTCCCGGCGTGCTTTTGCAGCTCCCGGCTGGCTTCGGACAATTCCAGGGCTTTTCTATAGGGGCGGTCGGTAGTCATGGCGTCGAAACTGTCGGCCAGGCGCACAATGCGGGCAAGCAAGGGTATTTCTTGCCCTTTTAAGCCTTCAGGGTAACCCGAACCATCATAGTTTTCATGATGAAAGCGAATAATTGGTGCTATTTCTTGTAAAAATAGTAAAGGCTTAACTATATTTCGCTGCCCCATATGGTATGGTTTTTCATGACTTCCCATTCTCGTTCATTTAATGGACCGCATTTATTTAAAACGGCGGCCTCGATTTCAATTTTGCCGAGGTCGTGCAAATAGGCGCCGTAGCGCAGGGTATCTCTATCCTGCTCGGAAAGGGCTAATTTTTCCGCTAAGGCGAGGGCATAGGATAGGACTCTTTCCGAATGGCCAAAGGTATAACGATCCTTGATATTAATTAACGCCACTAAGGATCTCAGAGTAGGAAAGGCCTCTTTGGCCTTTAAGGTACTTATTTCGCTTATTATAGAGTAGTAAAGATAAGTTTTGTCCTGGCTGTATTTGGTTCTAAATAAGTCGTTTTCCGCCGCTCTGATAAGGGGCAATGCCGCCTCACCGTCAGCAGGGTAGCTGGCGGAACCTGCAGATATGCTAAACGGCTTAAAAGGAGGCGCCATTTTATTTTCCAGCAAGCAGATTGTAGCCCGGCCGGCCATTTTTTCTCTTATATGGGCAGCCAGCTCCCAGGCTTCGCTTTTTTCTTTCCCCGGAAAGATTAGTGCAAACTCGTCGCTGCCGTAGCGGGCGGCATAAAAAGGAGTTTTAACTTCTTCCTGGAGTAGTTGGCCGATGGCGCTTAAAATTTCATCCCCTTTTTGGTAGCCGTAAACCGTATTGTAGTATTTAAATTGGTCTATATCTAATAAAACAACGGTAAGGGGGCTGTTTTCTGTAGCCGCTTTCTGTAAAGACAGGGCAAGTTTTTCCTGCAGGTAGCGGTGGTTATATAAACCGGTTAATTGGTCGTAATCGGCGAGTTGAATTAATTCTTGCTGGGTTTTTCTTTCTACCTCCATCAACCCGCCTACCAGCCAGGCTAAAAGTATGGTTACGCTGGCCATAATGGCATTGGATTGGAAGACTTCGGGGGGCAAGCGGTGAAAGAGCTTATAGTCCATAAAAAAGAGGAGGGCGCTGGCCAGAATCGCTCCGATAGTCCCCGCCGGCTTGCCGAAGGCGGTAGCGGCAATTATTGAGGGGATTATAAGCAGAACTTTGGCCCCAAAAAAATTTTTGCTGTACCACAAGAAGGTAAGAGTGAGAGGAGAAATGATCAGGAGGAGCAATATTTCATCTGCTTTAGACTGGCCAAGGGACGGTATCTTAACGAAGAGTTTCCTGGAAGCATATACTATAATTCCTGCGGAAAAGAGAGAGAATAAAAGACCTAAATGCAGGGGTAAGTTGAGCCCCAGCGGCAAGTTATAAAAACTAAACACAATCATAAGAAAGATCAAGAGGCACACAATATGGGTAACCAGGATGTATTCGGATATTTCTGCCGACCTTTTTTCTTCCCACTTGCGCATCAGTAAATTCTCCCGTCGATGAATTAAGCCTTACCCTTTCATTCCCCCTTTTTCTACCAGAAGTGGCGCTCCCGGCCGGGAAGGGCGGGCTACCCGGCCAGGAGAGTTGCTTATTTCCTGAGGGCTTCAGGGACTTCGGGTTGGTACCAGAAGAGCGTACAAGTCGGCTTTACGCCCATGGCGGCAGCCAGAACCAGAAAGCTGCAGGCGGCAGGTAAAAGTTTATAGAAGATGCGCTTCATCCCCTTTTACCTCCTTAAATTAATTTTGTCTATTTAAAGTGGCAGACCGGCGCCCCGCCCAAGGTTAAGCTAGAGGCCTACCACCATAGACCAGAATAAATTTCCAAGCCTTAGCAAATTAATCCTTTTCTTTGGTTGTAGTAATTCTTGCTTAAGGCCACAACCAGTAAAACTATTTCATAAGGTAGCGCAAAGGCCGCCCGCAAAACGGGGTCGGCAAAAACTGTTTCATACTTTAGTCCGGTAACTTTTAAAAGTGGCTCAGAATAAATTAATTCTACCACTCCTATAATGACAAAAGTGATTAGAATGGCCAAGAAGATCTTGCTTAGCTGGGCCTTGGTGATGAGCCGGGTATAGATGGCCAAAGAAAGGCTTAAAATTACCGTATGCATCCCGAAGGCTATGGGCAAAAGGCGCACCAGGTTGGTGAGAGTCTGTAATAAGGCAATAAAAAGAACTTTTTTATCCCGCAGGCGCAGGTTTAGAATACTAAACACCGCCATGGTTTCTACCAGGCTTTCGGGAAAATCCTGTAGTAGTAAAGCATAAAAAATACCCGGAAAGGTTTCTTTAACCATCCCCGTACCTCAGCTAATGGATTTTTTTAAAAAAACAATTCGACAGAAAAGCTTTTTCTCCTGCTAAGTAATGTAAATTATGCCTGGTGGTTTTCCCGTAAAACCTTCTTAAACCTGCCAGCAGGCCGCAAAATGGCCTTTTTCTACTTCCTTTAATTCAGGCCTATTTTTACATACATCGCTTGCTCTTAAACAGTAAGGAATGTTTGCTCCACTTCGGAATTGATAAAGTGTCCCCTCTTTTCCAGTTTCTTTCATTAAAGGTTCACTAGTTTCAAGTAGATCACCGGATATAAGGTTGACCGTGGCTCCGGCTACGGGGTTTTCCAGGTAAAGAACCTGGAGTTTTATGATGTCTCCGGCACAGGGACACCAACGTGGTAATGTGTCCTGGCAACCTCAATCCATCCCTCATGACCTTGTAACACCAAATGGGTAGTATCTCGGTACTTTACGGAATTTATTACCATCCTTAAAACACCCCCAAAAATTAAGGAGGCCGGCTTATTCCTATAAGCCAGACCTCCTTGGGTCTACTCCGCAGTTTTAGGTTTTTGATGGTTTAGAGTTTGATAACTGCTTAGCTGCCTCCGCTGGCAACTGCTTTTTATTTTTATATATTCGCTGTTGTTTTTAAAAATCCTGCCGGTGTCTCGCGAATAATTGCCCCTCAATTAGTTAGGCGCCTTGTAATATAATTCCTAGTATTATACAATGAGCTTAAAAAGCATTAAAGGAATGTGAACTTTATGCCTCCGGTTATTCCAGAACAATTTAACGATTATGTTGTGGGATGGCAGGAGATGATCCGGGAAGAAAGGCAAAAAATGCGGCAAGATGCCCAAGTTGCTTTATTTACAGCCAAGAACTTAGCCATGTATTTATCTACGATACCAACGGTAACGAGAGTGTGGCTTTTTGGTTCGCTAGCCTGGTATTTACGGGGGCAAAAAAATTATTTACCCCAGTCCGATCTCGACTTAGCTGTCGAAGGCCTATCGCCCTCAGATTATTTTCCCGTACTCTCCTCCCTTAATAATTTAAGTGACCGGCCCGTTGACTTGATAGATATAAACCACTGTCCATCATCTTTAAAAGGGGTCATCCTGGAAAAGGGGATACTGCTTTATGAGAGACAGGGGCCAACTGCTAACCTTGGCGGCGGAAATTGATAACCGCCTGTCCGATTTATTAAACATTGTACAAGAAGCAAGAACCTGGCAAAAAATTAATAAAGACCGAAACCCGGATACTTTTAGCTTGAGGGCTATGGGAAGCATCCTACACGATTTTTACTCCTGTATTGAAAATGTTTTTGAAAACATTGCCGTTACACTTAATGGTGGGCTACCGAAAGAACCTAATTGGCATAAACGTCTTTTGCAAAATATGACCCTTGATATACCCAAACTTCGTCCTGCCGTTATTTCTCGAGATTTAGAAAAAAAATTGGACGAATACCTGCGCTTTCGTCACATATTCCGCAATGTATATGGCCATCTTCTTGAATGGGAGCGCATGGAGCATTTAGTAAGAGAGCTGGATGGCGTTGCTAGTCGAGTTACCCGCGAACTCGCTATCTTTAAGGCTTTCCTTATTCACCTGGCTGAAAAGCTCGAGTAAGATCCGAGAGAGAAAGGATCCAGAGCGCCTCATCAGGCAACATATCTTTTGCAGGCACTCCATCTCTAGCTCCCCGCTCGACTCGGCCGGGGTGATAAACAGGGGGCAGGCTAGGGCATGTGTTTAGGGGGCAAGAAGGTTGCAGGAGGTTTTACTTACGGTACTCGTGGAGAATACGACCGAACAGCGCGGGCTCCTGGCCGAGCACGGTTTCGCGGTGCTGGTAGAGGCCGGCGGCAAAAAAATCCTTTTTGATACCGGAGCCGGGAGGGCGCTTCTTCCTAATGCGGAGGCGCTGGGGGTAGATCTTAAATCTGTGGATGTAGTTGTCCTGAGCCACGGCCACTATGACCACACCGGCGGTTTAAAGGCCTTCCTAGAAGTACATAATCCTGTAGATATTTACGCCCATCCGGATGTTTTCCGCGAGCGCTACCGGGTAGAAACCGGTAAAGAGCCTCGGTACATCGGTATCCCCTGGGGAAAGGAAGAGCTTGCCGCCTGGGGAGCCCATTTTCACCTACAAGAAACACCGGTAAATCTAGCCGAAGGGGTGTCATTAACCGGCTTTATCCCCCGCCTGACAGAATACGAGACGGTTTCGAACGCCTTTCAAATACGTTCTGGAGATGGCTTTGAGAGGGACATCATTCCCGACGACCAGGCCCTGGTAATCCATAGCCAAGCGGGCCTCGTTGTTCTTCTCGGTTGCGCCCACGCCGGGCTCATCAACACCCTGCGTTACGTGCAGTCCATCACGGGGGAGAAAAAGATCTGCGCCGTGCTTGGCGGCACCCATCTTAGGGGCGCAGGGGAAGAGCGAATCGCGCGTACCCTGGAAGCGCTGAGAGATTTCGGGCTTGATAAGATCGGTGTGAGCCACTGCACTGGCTTTCCGGCCAGCTTTGCCTTCTACCAGGTCTTCGGCAAGCGATTTTTCCGCCTCCCTGTGGGCACCAAATTTTCGCTGTAAGTAGAAAACACCTCCCAGCTTATTTTTATAAATCCCGCCGATGCCTCATGATGCCAAATATTCTTAATGGATTAATGGCCGGCGGGTTAAATTACCACAAACTCCATCCAGACAGTTTTTATCAAGCAGGGCATAAAACTTGCAAAGCACATGGAAAATCGTGAAACATGTGCGCCTGAAAAATGCCCGCAAACACCCATGATTTCCCCTTTGTATGATGTATAGCTTCTTAACCCCAAAGTGCGGAAGATGGGCTAGCTAGCCAGGGCGCCACCATAAAAAGACAAAGGCAAGAAAAGCGCGTCCTGTTAGTTAAGGGCGCCTTTCTTGCTCCGGCAAAGCAATCCAATAAATTACTCCCCATGCTTTTGGGCCATGGCCGCCACAATGTCAGCCTGGCTGATAATACCCACCAACTGGCCCTTATCCTAAACAGGTACCCGCTTGACTTTTTTCGCATGCATAATAGCAGCTACTTTTTCTACAGGAGTATCAGCACTAACAGTGATTACTTCCGGGTTCATAATATCTTTAACCCGGCTGCCATTTTTTAAAGCGATAAGATCGGCTTCGCTCACCATACCTATAATTTTACCGCTTTCATCGCATACTGGTACACTTTCAGGGGGCGGCGCGGGTTGGTCAGCCACAGGTCTACCCCCTGCACCAGATGCCGGGCGATGAAGTACTTAAGACACGTTAGGAGAGGATAAGATGCGTCCTGCCCATGCCTTTCTGGTCCGACCCCGATTGCCGGCCGGCTTATCCGCTTGCGTTATCCCGAAGTAGCTAATTTTGCCCTGCTAAACCTCCTGGGGAGCCACGATACTGCCAGGGTAATTACTGCTTTTCAGGAAGGCCTGGCCGGCCAACCTGGGCATTCCGGCACCTACGCCGAGGCGGTAATGCACTTACGACCGGCTTTAATCTTACAATTCACCTATCCCGGCATTCCCCTAATTTATTACGGCGACGAAGTGGGGCTTATCGGAAGACCTGATCCCGAATGCCGCCGGACCATGCCCTGGGAACCCCGGGAGTGGGAGCAGGATCTCCTCGCCTTCTACCGCCGCTTAATAGCCCTAAGACACCGTCTCCTACCACTGCGGCGCGGATTTTTCCAGCCCCTTTTTGTGGACGACAAGGCTGAAGTCTGCGTTTACGCCCGGCGCCTGGGAGGTGACAGGGTTATTGTGGTTTTAAACGCCAGCGATTTTCCCCAAACTGTTACTCTGGCGGCAGAGGAGCTGGAACTGGCAGAAGGAGAAGCCTGGGAAGACGGTTTGAGTAATAGGGCTTTTGAAGTGCGAAATGGCCAGATTGTTGTATCCCTGGAGGCCAATTACGGTGCCGTATTATATCGGAGTTAAGAAGCCATATAACGCGAGACATTTCAAGGAATAGCACCCGGGCGGCCTTTATGAGCCCTATTCAACGCTTGCTTTTTGCTGTAAGCGAACCTAAATATTGCCTACCTCCTCATGAGCATCGGCACTGTGGGCCTGCTGGCGGAACTTTACCACCCGGGAGCTATTTTACGCCCTAGGCGAACCTCAGTGTCCGGACCCACGGTGTTGCACTCTGCAGGGCTCATTCCGCTCGCGCCACCACCGTGCGATTGCGCCCCGCCCGCTTGGCCGTGTACATGGCCGCGTCGGCCGCGTGGAGCAACGCACCCAAGGCAGTGGCGTGAGCCGGGCAGGCAGCCACGCCTACGCTCACCGTCAGAGGGGGTAAAAATTCGCCAGGGCACTGTGGGTCGGGTAGGCTGGTCTCAGCCACCACTTGCCTGAGACGCTCCGCAATCTCAAAGGCAGCCCCCGCATCGGTCCCCGGAAGCACCACCACGAACTCCTCGCCACCGTAGCGCGCCACTACGTCCGCCGCCCGCAGGTTCTTGTGCAGGGCTTGCGCCACCGCCCGCAGGGCCGCGTCGCCCGCACGGTGGCCGAAGGTATCGTTAAAGCTCTTGAAGTGGTCCAGGTCCAGCATCAGCACCGCGAAGGACTGGCCAGTGCGGGCAAAAAGGGCCAACTGCTGTTCCAGGAACGCTTCCAGGAAGCGCCGGTTGTAAACCCCTGTAAGGGCGTCGGTCGCCGACAAGCGGGCGGTCTCTTCCAGCAGGAAGAGATTGGCGACAATGGGCAGGGAGTACTCGGTGAGTTCCTCGATCCAAGCGTTTATCTCGCCTTGGAAAAAATTTTTTCCGTTGCTGTACAGGTGGAGAACTCCTAAAACCCGCCCACCGAGGCTGAGAGTGCGGCAGTGGTAGCTACCGTTGCCGGGCCCAAAGTGGGGGCATGGAAGTTCGGCGGCCGCATCCTGCACCGCGAAGCTGCCCGCAGCGTAAGCCGGACAGACACCTGGTGTTTCAGGAAACCGGGTGCACCCCGGAATCTCCTCCGGCTTTTCCACAAAGGTCTCGATGCCGCCCTCTCCGCCACCAGCAAGGAGGTGAAACGTCATGGCGTCCACACCTTCCCCGCCGGAGCGGATGCGGCGCAGGTGGTGGGCCAGCACCGCCAGGCCCTCCTGGGCGCTCATGGCCCGCGCCAGACGGGAGGTCAGGGTCGCCAGTTCCTCTTGACGGGCCTTCCGGTGTTGAAACTCCCCTCCAAGGGTGCCTATGCCGTTGGCCAGGGGGGCCAGTTCGGCCGGCAGGTCCGGTATAGTTTCGGGAAGCGGGACGCCGTTCTTAAGGCTTTCGACTGTGGCCTCCAGCAATGCCTTTAGGCGGGCTAGTGGCCTGTCCAGGAAAAGGCGAAGGGCAAGCCAGACCACCACCAGGGTGCCCGCCAGCGCAAGCGGTATGGTAAGTCCCGTAACCTTCCACACGCGTGCCGCGAAGTTAATAATAAAAGGTTTCTCCGGCACCGCGGTCATCAGGACGCCAACGGGACGACCATGGGGGTCACGCAGCGGCAACGCTACCGTTTGGTGTCTAGCGCCGTCCAGGTAAATTTCGCCTTCCCAGATATCCAGGGCCGCCACTTTTCCCGGGTTTGGCAATCCGGCCACCACGGCAGGCCGCCCGCCTCCTGCAGCCACCACCCGCCCGTCTAAATTCAGTAGCAGTACTCCCGTAGAAGAAACCCCTGTAGCGGTGGGGGGTTCCAGGCGTCTGGACAGGGCTTCGAGAAAGGCCTTGTCGAGAGCACGCCCGACCAGTACGGCCCCCACCGGTTGATCCCCGGCAAGGACCTGCTCGGCCCGCACCAGGCAGTAGACGGGTCCTTGTTGACCGAAGCTGAGCCGCAGAACGCCCTGCGACGATCCGGCTGGCGGGGCCAGCTGGTAGACCGACCTGGCCAGGTCCAGAAGTTCTGGCGGGCAAACGTCAGGAGGCTGGCTAAACAGCGTGCGGCCGTCCGGGTCGGTGACCAGCGCGAAGCAAAGCTGATGTCTGAAAACAGCGGTGCGGGTTCTTTCCAGCGTCCAGCGGTGGTAGGGCCGTAGCTGTTCGCCTTCGAGAAGGGTCAGGCCCGCGTCGTACAGCCACCACAGGTGTTCCAGCAGGTTGAAAGCCGCCTCCTCCAGAGCCATCCGGGTATCACTCAGTGCGTGGTAAGCCGCGACGTGGGCGTGCTGGCGGGCTTCCACACGGGCCTGCCGGATGGAAAACAGGGGAGTGAGAAGACTGATGGCCAGGGCCCCTGCCGCCGCCAACATCAGAAACCGAGAACGCATGCCAAGCAAAATTTTCGGTCACCACCCAAAAAACAAAAATAAAAAAACCTTCCTCATCGTATAGCCGGTGAGAAAGGACAGGGTATATTTCACTCTTCATTTCACCGTAATCCGCACTTCCAAAAAGGCCTTAACCGCTCGGGGACCAAACTGGCCGCCCGCGCAGCGTCCCGGTTCCGCCACGGCCTAGTAATCTCAAAGGGGACCAGCCCGTCTAGGTGCAAACAAGGCTAGATCCCGTGATTTTCGGCGCTCTACCCACGGCCTGTGCACGCCTTCGCAGTAGGTTTCCCTACTCACCACCTGCGTTTACGCCTCTTACGACCCTTCGCCGACGGAAGGGTAACCGCGGGACCTACACGGCGCCATGTGCGACAAGCACGGACCCGCTGGTGCTTGCACCCAGTTTTTTACGGGTGGCTGACGGCCGGGCCCACGGCCCGGGGATTGTCTCGCCCGCGTATTCGGGGCAGGCGCGCAAGCCCGGGAGCCCTCCGGGGCGTAACCGGGGATAACCTGGCTGAAGCCTATGACTTCATTCAGGAGAGGTTCATTATATGGCTATCCTTATAATTATTACCGTGCAGGTATTCGTTGTCAAGTTCCTAGCATCCTTCCTGGGAGAACGTGTTGCTCGCCCCCCAACTCGTTGATATAATAATAAAAAAGTCAAAAAGGGAGCGGCGAGAGGTGGGCAAGCCGGAGGAGGCGCTGTGGAGGGAAAGAGGGATTTCCCGCGGGAGGAGATTCCTGGTCTGGTCGGCAGGGATGTTGGCTGGTTTGTGCCTTCTGGGTTGGCTTTACCTGGAAGCTCTGGCCGCACCCGTCCAGCCCGGCGCCTGGAATAAAATAAAAGTAGAAATTCCCGCCGGCGCGACGGCAGCAGAAATAGCGGATATTTTAACGGCAAAAGGCCTGGTTCGCCATCCCTGGTTTTTCCGCCTGTATGTCGGCTGGCATAATGAGGACAGGGATTTGAAGCCCGGTAAATATTTTCTCTCGCCGAGCATGAATATAAACGAGATTGTAGCAGAACTCAAAAAAGGGCAACCGGAGTTTATCCAGTTTACCATACCCGAAGGTTATACGCTGAAACAGATTGCCCGGCTTTTAGCGGCAAAAGGCCTGGTAACTGAAGAAGAGTTCTGGCGGGCGGCAAGTTTAGATTACCCCTTTTATTTTTTGGCCGGCCTGCCGCCGGGCCCCCAGCGACTGGAAGGCTTTCTTTTCCCTGATACTTACCGGGTAACTCCGGGGGCGACGGCGCAGGAAATTATTTCGCTTTTGCTTAAACGATTCCAGGAGGTTTATGAGGAGGAGATTGACAACGCTCAGGTTGACGGTCTCAGCACCTTAGAAATTGTTACTCTAGCCTCCATTGTCGAACGGGAAGCTAAGAAAGACGGCGAGCGCCCCCTTATAGCCGGCGTTTTTCTCAACCGGCTCCGCCGGGGCATGCGCCTGGAATCCTGTGCTACGGTAGAATATCTTTTAGATGAACCCAAGCCGGTGCTTTCCCGGGCCGATCTCGAGATCCCCTCTCCTTATAATACCTACATAGTAGAAGGACTGCCGCCCGGCCCCATCGCTTCTCCCGGGCGGGCGTCGTTAAGGGCCGTTTTAAACCCCTCGCCAACAGATTACCTCTACTTTGTAGCCAAACCCGACGGTACCCATGCCTTCAGCCGTACTCTGGATGAGCACAACCGGGCGATAATGAAGTATCAAAAAGACTAAAAATTTTATTTTTCAAGGCAGCAGGATTCATGTATAATTATAGCGAAATACATAGTACTTAATTTTAGCTATATTGAAATCAGGGAGATGAGTTTGCCCTTGCAGTATAAGATTAAAATTCCCAAGTCTACTATTGACCGCATGCCGTTATATCACCGTTGCTTAAGTATTATGGAAGAAAACGGGATTACCGAAACGTCTTCTCAGGTTTTGGGCCTTAGGGTTGGCGTTGACCCTTCAGTAATCAGAAAGGATCTGGCCTGGTTTGGCGAGTTGGGTAAGCGCGGCGTGGGTTACAACGTACCTTATTTAAGGCAGGCTATTGCCGAAGCCCTGGGGTTGAATAAAGACTGGCCCATTATACTCGTCGGCGCCGGGAAGTTAGGGTCGGCCCTGGCCGACCATAACCAAAAGTACGTTAAGCACTTTCAGCTGGTAGGCATATTTGACCGGGATCCGGCAAAGCACGGCCGCCAGGTTGGGGGATTAACGGTGCGGCCTATGGAGGATCTGCCAGGAGTAGTGAAAGAGCACAATGTTAAGATGGCTATGATTGCCGTGCCGGCCAAAGAAGCCCAGGCTGTGGCCCATGTTTTAGTTAAGGCCGGCATAAAGGGAATTTTAAGTTTTGCGCCTATTTCTTTAAGCGTACCGGAGGATGTTTTAGTTTATAATTCTGATTACCATCTCGATTTGCAGCGCATGGCCTACTTTATAGATAATCGTTTCGATGGCGGCGTAGGTTGAGCCGCCGGCCAGGGTTGGCGGGTCTACACATAGCTGTGAATACCCGGGAGCAGCAAAGATACGCCAAACAGGGTAAAAAGTACGGCCAGAAAGCCTGCAATGGCCATTATAGCTGCTTTTTTCCCCTGCCAGCCGTAAGTTTTCCGGGCGTGCAGGTAACCGGCGTAAATTAGCCAGGTAATTAAGGCCCAGGTTTCCTTCGGGTCCCAGCCCCACCAGCGCCCCCATACTTCTTCGGCCCAGATCGCTCCTGTAATTATAACTAGGGTCAAAAAGGGGAAGCCTACCACCACCGACCAGTGAAGGAGGTTATCGAGCTTCCCAAGGGAGGGCAGGGATTTGCCCGGCCCACCGTCCCCGGCCCTTTCTTTGATGAGGTACAGAACCCCCAGACAGAAGGACAGACCAAAGGCGCCGTAAGCTATAATGGCAGTAAGGACATGAAGTTCCAGCCAGACGCTCTGGAGGGCAGGCATGAGGGGCCTGGCTTCAGAGGATAGGGTGCCCCCGTAGGAGAGAATAACTATCTCCAGGAACGCCACCAGCGCGACCAGCAGGGTGGGTTTTATATTTCTGAGGGTTATTATGAAGAAAAGCAGGAGTATGCCCCAGGCAAAAAGCAGGGTAAATTCATACAGGGTGGCGAAGGGCACCCTACCGGTATAAATACCGCGCCATATCAGGGCCAGTGAGAGAGAGGCAAAGGCCAAAAATGTGGACCAAAGCGATATTTGCTCGATAACTTTATGGGGTTTCCAGAGGGATATCAAACTCAGGCTTAGGGTAATAAATAATAAAATATAGGCTAGGGAATTAAAAGTGGCTTCCATCAGTTCACCTCATCCCGCAGGCGTTTTTTATCCGGTGCCAGGTACCTTACGGCCAGGCCTAGCAATATTAAGGCAAAGCCAAGGTAAACTATGGTTACACCGGGGTCCTTCTTGACCGTTAATCCGGTGTAATAACGATAACCTGAGAAGGTAATGCGGTAGCCTTTAATCTCCCCTGTTTCTCCTTCTCTCAGAATTTTCCCCTCGATTAGATTATGGCCTTGGATCAGGGCGCAGGCCAGCCTGGGGTTCCGGGGCAAGGGTGACTTCGATCGTAAAGTGCCGGTCTTCTCGTCGAAATCCGGGACGAAAATGAGCTTCAGCCGCAAGTTGCTATTTTGATCGATAGCCAGTTCTCCCCCGCTTTCCAGGTCAAAGGGAATTGCTTCCCCATCGGCAATAACACGTCCCCGGGTCATCCAGCCATAGCTCGTTTGGTAAATTTTTAACCCCTTGAACTTTAAGGGGTGGTTCACGCTTATCTCGCGCTCAATTTCCCGGCCATCATTTGTTTTTAGGGCCACCTTACTGTAATATTGCTTGGGTTCGAGGTTAGGGTAGTAGGCGATGTTGAAGTCCTTTAACGTTAAAACCTGGCCCGGAAAACCTTTACCAGTAAGATCTATGCTGTCGCCAACCCCGACCTCTACATACGCACTTCGGCCAAATACCCCGGATACTACGGCTCCGGCCAGGACTACCAATATACTTAGATGCAAAAGGATTGATCCCCATCCCTTCCGGCCCGGCAATTTCCGGATGCGCTGCACCGAGCAGCTTAATATACTGGCGGCCAGAATTATCCCCAGGGCAATAAACCACCACGACCTGAATAAATTATCTAACGACAGGAAAACTATCAAGCTTCCCAGTAGCCGGCCATAATACATTTTATAGAAAGCCCCGCTCTGCCCCTGGGGGATAAGGCTTCCGAGGGAAGCCGAAACTCCCAGAATAAGCAAAAGAAAAAGGCCCAATTTCATAGAAGACAAGCTCAAGCCGCGGTTATTTTTAGTCAAAGTTATCACCTGTTAGCAAGACTCGTTCAGGCAGGAGTATACACTATTTTAAATATAACAGTCAAATGCAGGCTTAAAGTTTTTCTTGACATAAACTTAATGATGGTTTTATGATAACCCTTAGGTTCACCGGGGGTTTCTTTTTTATTGCCGCTAAAAAATTTTTCGCTGGTAGCAGGAATTCTAAGAGAAATAGCGAACTAAGTTCATAAATAGTAAAAGTAGTTCTTTTGGGAACAAAAAAGCAGGTTTACCCATAGTGAAAGGAGGCGGGAATAATGTATGTTGTTTCCATAGACCAGGATCAATGCACTGGCTGTGGAGAATGCACCAAGACCTGTCCGGCAGACTTGCTTTCCCTCAACGGCCAGGGCAAGGCGGAAGTAAGCGGTGAGCCTACCGACTGCATGGGTTGCGAGAGTTGCGTATCCGTATGCCCGTCGGGAGCTGCCAAAGTGCAGGAATGTTAAATAATACCTGGAAAGCCGGATTGCGGGGCTGGGGGCTATAAAAGCCCCTGCTCGCGGTCTGGATTTTTATAGCGGGTGGATGGATTATGAAAGTGGAGGATGTCTTGCGACAGAAGAAGGCCGCCATTTTAGAAAAGTGGTTCCAATTGTTGCTGGACACTTATCCTGCCGAAACTTCGCGGTTTTTGAAAGAAGAGAAAAACCAATTTGCCAACCCGGTGGGGCACGCCTTTTATCAGGGAATAGAAGGCTTGTATGAAGGACTCCTTCAGGGCCTAGAGCCTGAAAAAATTTCTCCCTTTATCGATAAAATCGTCCGGATCCGGGCCGTGCAGGATTTTCTTCCCTCCCAGGCCAATGCCTATATTTTCCTGTTAAAGAGAGCTATCCGGGAGGAGCTGGCCGCTGAATTACGGGAAAACCGGGTACCTATAAAGGAGTTATTAACATTTGAGTCCAGGATAGACGAACTGGCCCTTCATTCCTTTGATATATACATGAAATGCCGCGAGAAAATTTATGAGATCAGGGTAAACGAGGTAAAGAACAGAACGGCCAAGCTACTGGAGAGAGCCAATTTGGTCTTAAATCTTCCTTAAAAACATAGAGGGTGGTTGAATGGCTTCTGTCCCTAAACCAGATGAACTGGCGAAAATAGATCATAAACCCCCAAAGACAGGGTGGATGGACACCCCGGTTAAATTCCGGCGGGGCACCTGGCTGTACGCCGCGAAACCCAAATACCTTGAAGCCATAGGTTTCCCCAACCCTAGAGAATGGTCGCCCGAAGACGAAGACTGGAAACTACCTCCCAACTGGAAAGAAATAATCCTGGAAGGGTTGAGGGAACGGCTGGGCAGGTTCCGTTCCTTACAGCTCTTCATGGACACCTGCGTGCGCTGCGGCGCCTGTGCCGACAAGTGCCACTTTTTCATCGGTTCCGGAGATCCCAAGAACATGCCGGTCTTAAGGGCCGAGCTCCTCCGGTCGGTATACCGCAGGGATTTCACTGCCGCGGGAAAGATTATGGGGAAGCTCGTCGGCGCAAGGGATCTGACGGTAGACGTGCTTAAAGAATGGTTCTACTACTTCTACCAGTGCACCCAGTGCCGCCGCTGCTCGCTTTTCTGCCCCTTCGGCATCGATACGGCGGAAATTACTTTGCTAACCAGGGAACTCCTTAACCTCGTAGGGTGCAACGTCGATTGGGTTATGGGGCCGGTAGCGAATTGTTACCGGACGGGGAACCACCTCGGTCTTGAACCGCATGCTTACAGGGACATGGTAGAATTTTGCGTTGACGAGATTGAGAATGTGACCGGCATCAGGGTCGAGCCCACCTTTAACCGGAAAGGCGCCGAAATCCTGTTCATCACCCCTTCCGGCGATGTCTTCGCCGATCCCGGTATTTATACCATGATGGGCTACCTTATCCTCTTCCACGAGATCGGCCTTGACTATACCCTGAGCACCTATGCCTCTGAGGGCGGCAATTTTGGCTCCTTTACCTCCCATGAGATGATGAAAAGACTTAACGCCAAGATGTACGCCGAAGCCAAGAGGCTGGGGGTAAAATGGATTCTCGGGGGTGAGTGCGGCCATATGTGGCGCGTCATCCACCAGTATATGGACACCATGAACGGGCCGGCCGATTTCCTCGAGGAACCGGTTTCTCCCATAACCGGAACCAAGTTCGAAAACGCCAAATCCACCAAGATGGTGCATATCTGCGAGTTTACGGCCGATCTTATTAAGCACGGTAAATTAAAATTGGATCCGAGGCGTAATGACCATCTGAAGGTTACCTTCCACGACTCCTGCAATCCATCCCGGGCCATGGGGCTGCTGGAAGAGCCGCGGTACATCATTAAAAATGTGTGCAATCATTTCTATGAGATGCCGGAGAACACCATCAGGGAGCAGACCTTCTGTTGCGGGAGCGGGGGCGGGCTCAACGCCGATGAAAATATGGAAATGAGGTTGCGGGGAGGTTTCCCCAGGGCCAACGCCGTTAAATACGTTCACGAGAAATACGGTGTAAATATGCTGGCCTGCATTTGCGCCATTGACCGGGCCGTGCTGCCGCCCCTCATGGAGTACTGGGTTCCCGGGGTCAGAGTCACCGGCGTGCACGAATTAGTGGGAAACGCCCTGGTGATGGAAGGGGAACAGGAGAGGACCACCGATTTGCGCGGCAATCCTCTATTAGGAATGGATGATGATAAGAATGCGTGATAAGCCTTATATCATTCTGGGACTTGTTATTTTTCTCGGTTTACTGGCCTTCCCCTTCTGGTATAATGTTGGGAAGGCTTCCGCGGCACCGGAGCCGAGCCTCGATACTCCGGCCATCCGCCAGTTGTCGCAAAAACAGTGCGTAGAAGCCAGGTCGTATATGAGAAAGTCTCATATGCAATTGTTAAACGACTGGAGAAACTGGGTCGTCCGTGATGGGGATAGAATCTACGTGGCCGAAAATGGTAAGAAGTACGAAATAAGCCTGCAGAATTCCTGCCTGCAATGTCATTCCAACAAAGCGCAATTTTGCGACCAGTGCCATAACTACGTGGGCGTAGCGCCTGATTGCTGGACTTGCCATATTGAGCCGGAGGAGAATAAATAATGGAAATAAGCAGAAGGCATTTTTTAAAAATCGGCGGGATATGCGTTTTAGGCCTAGTTGCCCAACCGTTAGTTAAAGCTTTCGCCCAAAGCGATGTGTCTAAAGCGTCGCGGGACCCGAAGGCTTTGACAGGGAAAAAATGGGGCCTGGTCTTCGATGCTACCAAGTGCAAGTATAGCGAAGGCTGCAGGGAGTGCATCTTGTCCTGCCATCGCACTCACAACGTTCCTGCGATAGATGATAAAAAGGAAGAGATCAAGTGGATCTGGGCGGAGCCCTATGAGAACGCTTTTCCGGGTCAAGGGCATGAATATATTGCGGCCGAAATAAAAGAAAAGCCTTTTATAGTGCTTTGCAATCATTGCACCGACCCTCCTTGCGTAAGGGTGTGCCCTACGAAGGCTACCTTTAAGAGGGAAGACGGGATCGTGATGATGGACTATCATCGCTGCATTGGCTGCAGGTTCTGCATGGCCGCCTGCCCCTATGGGGCCAGGAGCTTTAACTTTAAAGATCCCCGGCCCTTTATCAAGGAGGAAAACAAAGAGTATCCGACGCGCGAAAAAGGCGTAGTAGAAAAATGCAATTTCTGCGTCGAGAGGCTTGATGCCGGGTTAATGCCGGCCTGCGTGGAAGCCTGCCCGCATAAAGCCCTCTTTTTCGGAGATCTGGAAGAGCCCGGCTCCGACGTGAGCAAAATATTGCGTTCCCATTATACCATTCAGCGGAAACCCGAACTTGGCACCCGTCCCAATGTTTACTACATTATTGTCTAGGGCTTTATCAACGCACAGGAAAAATTTTATAGGGTGAGGGATTCAGGTAGTTATGCTTAACAAGGCTCTGAGCGGGAGTAAAGGATACTGGAGTTGGGTTGTCTTTTTACTGATTTTAATAGGATTGGGCTTTGCCTGCTACCTCTGGCAGTTGAATAAAGGCCTTACCATCACCGGCATGAGCCGGGACGTATCTTGGGGCCTTTATATAGGCCAGTTTACCTTTTTGGTTGGCGTGGCGGCCTCGGCAGTTATGGTAGTCTTGCCGTACTATTTGCATAACGTGAAAGTATTCGGCAAGATCACCGTCCTGGGAGAGTTCCTAGCCGTTTCCGCCATAATAATGTGCATGCTCTTTATTTTTGTAGACCTCGGAAAACCCATGCGGATTTTAAATATGATACTTTACCCTACGCCTAACTCCATCATGTTTTGGGATATGGTGGTGTTGTCGGGATACCTGTTGCTTAACATCGTTATCGGCTGGAAAGTTTTAGAGTGTGAGCACCAGTCGGTAACCCCGCCGCATTGGACAAAAATATTGACCTACATTTCCATACCCTGGGCCGTCAGCATCCATACGGTTACGGCCTTCCTCTACGCTGGCCTCCCGGGCAGGCATTACTGGCTAACCGCTATTATGGCGGCCCGGTTCCTGGCTTCAGCTTTTGCTTCCGGGCCTGCGCTTTTAATCCTTTTGTCCTACATCGTCAGGCGGTTTAGCAAATTTGATCCCGGCAAAGAGGCTATACAAAAGCTGGCGGCGATTGTCACTTATGCCATGATTGTCAGCGTATTTTTTGTGGGCCTCGAATTCTTCACCGCCTTCTACAGCCGGGCGCCGGAGCACGGTATGTATACCCTCCAGTATCTTTTTGCCGGCCTCGATGGCTATAGTAAACTCGTTCCCTTAATGTGGCTGTTTGCCGTGCTGGCTGTAGTGGCTCTGATCCTTTTAATTAATCCCAAAACGCGGTCAAATGACAGCGGTTTAAAGATAGCCTGTGTGGCCACATTTGTTTCCCTATGGATCGAGAAGGGATTGGGCCTGGTCGTAGGCGGATTCATTCCCAATCCTTTCGAAAGAGTGACCGAATATGCCCCAACGGTCCCGGAAGTCCTGATTACCCTTGGGGTCTGGGCAGTCGGCTTTTTGCTGCTTACCATTCTCTACAAGATCGCTGTTTCCGTAAAGGAAGAAACAGCTTAATCCTTAAATACCAGCCTGAAACGAGGGATTAATATACAATGGGCATCCTGGTATCTTTACTGGCAGTCATTGTGCTTATCTTAATTGTTTATTTGGGAGTAGGAGTGGCCAATTTACAGTTTGTTTTCGGAGTCATCGTGCCCTATGTAGCCATGGTCACCTTCTTTGCAGGGATAATCTACCGCGTTATGAAGTGGGCGAGCGCGCCTGTCCCCTTCCGGATACCTACAACGGGTGGACAGCAGAAATCTCTGCCCTGGATCACGGCGGCGAGATTTGACAACCCCTACACTACTGCTGGTGTGATAGGCAGGATAGCGCTGGAAGTCCTCCTTTTCCGCTCGCTCTTCAGGAACACGAGGGTAGAGCTAAGGGAAGGACCTAAACTCGCCTACTACTGGGAAAAATGGCTCTGGCTGGCGGCCCTGATGTTTCACTGGTCCTTTTTGATTATCTTGCTCCGGCACCTGCGCCTTTTCACCGACCCCGTGCCTTACTTTGTGTCCCTGCTCGAGGGTATAGATGGGTTTTTGAGGGTAGGATTACAGGGCCTATTTATAACCGATATTCTTATAGTTGCTGCGGCAACCTATCTATTTATCAGGAGGGTTATTATTCCCCAGGTACGCTACATTTCCCTCCCGGCTGATTATTTCCCGCTTTTCCTGATCCTGGGGATAGTCCTTTCCGGGGTTCTTATGCGTTATTTCTTCAGGGTAGACGTTACTGCCGTCAAGGAGTTAGCCATGGGGCTGGTTACCTTCAGCCCGAAGGTGCCCGAGGAAGGAATAGGCGTTCTATTTTACACCCATTTATTCCTGGTGAGTGTTTTAGGGGCCTATTTCCCCTTTAGCAAGCTGGTGCATATGGGGGGAATTTTCCTTACCCCGACGCGAAACCTGCCCAATAATAGCCGGGCCTTCAGGCATATAAACCCCTGGAATTATCCTGTAAAAGTACACAGCTACGAAGAGTATGAAGAGGAATTCCGGGAAAAAATGAAGAAAGTTGGGTTACCGGTGGAAAAGGAGTAGGCAGGCGGGTTAAAGGTAGGTGCATCCGAAAGAAGTATGAAAATGCCGGGGACGCTGGCGTAAGGCGACTTTGGGCGAGCCTTGCGAGCCGTTGGCGAAACCGAGCCTGGAGGCAGGGCCGAGGGCATGGAGGCCCGAGGCCGGCCACTGAGACAGGATGTCGAATTGGCCGGGAACCCCGCCGAAGGGCGAGGGGGAGCCATACGGATCGCTGGCGAGCCCATCAGGAGCCGGCGCCAGCGCCCCCGGCACGGAGAATGCTTCGGAAGCATCTACAGGTGTAAAAGGGGTGTAGAGTTGTGCGGCAGCCCAAAATTGTTATCGTCGGCGGCGTGGCTACCGGGCCTAAGGCCGCGGCCCGCGCCCGCCGTTGCTGTCCGGATGCCGAGATCACCGTTATTGAACGCGGCAGACTCATCTCTTACGGTAGCTGCGGTTTGCCTTTATTCTTAAGCGGCACGCTGGGAGGCATTGACGAACTCCGGCGGACTCCCTCGGGCGTTCTGCGCGACGAGGAATTTTTTAAGGCCGTTAAGAATGTCAACGTCCTCACAGGCACGGAAGCCTGCCGTATTGACCGCGATAAAAAAGAAGTTGAAGTAAGGGAATTGGCCACCGGCCGCCAGTTTAAACTGCCGTATGACCGCCTGGTCCTGGCTACCGGCGCCGAACCGGTGAAACTTCCCGTACCCGGGAATGACCTGCCGGGCGTATATAACTTGCATCACCCGGAGGAAGCCATAGCTTTAAAGGCCTGGCTTGAAGAAAAAAAGGTGGACCAGGTGGCCATAATAGGCGCCGGCCTTATCGGCCTGGAGGTTGCTGATGCCCTAGCCAGTCCTAGGCGCAAAGTCGTTTTAATCGAAAAAGAGGACCAGGTGCTCCCGTCCCTTTTAGACAAGGAAATGGCGGAGCTCCTGCTTAAACGGCTACGGCAGCGCCGCGTGGAAGTGCGGTTATCCGCCAAAGTGCAGGCTTTTCAGGCCGGCGGTGGCGGAGAACTGGAGAAGGTCCTTACCGCCGAGGGCGAGGTGCCGGCCAGGGTCGCCGTAGTAGCCGCAGGCGTAAGGCCCAATGTAAAGCTGGCTGAAGAGGCCGGCCTGGAAATAGGTCGCACCGGTGCCATAGCGGTAAATGCTTACCTGCAGACGAGCGACCCGGAAATTTATGCCGGCGGGGACTGCGTGGAAAATTACCACCTGGTATCCGGAAAGCAGGTTTATGCGCCTATGGCCTCTACGGCCAACAAACACGGCCGGGTCATCGGGACAAACATAACCGGAGGAAAGGAGAAGTTCCCTGGGGTTCTCGGCACCACTGTCCTCCAGGCCTTCGAGGTCAATATCGGCCGCACCGGTCTTACCGAGAGGGAAGCCCGCGAACTGGGCTACGATGTGGTGACGGCAGTGGTGCCATCCACCGATGCCGCCCATTATCACCCCTTGCACGGCGCGGTAGTCCTGAAAGTAGTTGCCGACGCCAGGAGCGGCAAGCTGCTGGGCGCCCAGGCTGTTGGGAGCGGTGAAGTAGTAAAGCGCATAGACGTGTTGGCTACGGCCCTGGGCTTGGGCGGCAAAATAGATGATATGGGTTATCTCGATCTGGGATATGCGCCGGTTTTCGCTACCCCCCTTGACGTTTCCCTGCACGCCGTCAACGTTTTGCGCAACAAGCGCGACGGTTTGGTTAAGGGCATAGCAGCCGGAGAACTGAGAGCCAGGATGGCGGCGGGTGAAGCTTTAACTTTGCTCGATGTGCGCAGCCCCGGCGAATTTGCTGCCCGCCGGTTTGACGATCCCAGAGTGCTCCATATACCCCTTGGGAATTTGAGGCAGAGAATCGGGGAAATTCCCAGGGATAGGGAAATAGTTACCATTTGTGAGCTAGGCGTGCGCGCCTATGAGGCGGCAATTATCCTGCAAGGGGAGGGGATCCAAAAGGTAACAATTCTCGATGGCGGTTTAGAAGCTTGGCCTTTTGACTTGGCCATAGTATAATAAAAACTGTATGGAGGTGTTTTGGTTTCATGGCCTTAGTGAATTTAGGTGGCATTGAAATCGAAGTAGATGAGGACGGTTTCATTCAAGATCCTGATAAGTGGAATGAAGCCGTAGCCAAGGCGCTTGCCCAGACAGAAGGGATCGAAGATCTTACGCCGGATCACTGGAAGGTAATAAACTATTTACGCCAGTATTACCTGGAATTTGGCATCGCCCCCATGATCCGCAAGCTCTGCAAGGAGACCGGCTTCAGCCTTAAGCAGATCTACGATCTCTTCCCTTCCGGCCCGGCTAAGGGCGCCTGCAAAATCGCCGGCTTGCCCAAGCCTACCGGCTGCGTGTAAGAAAGGGCGTAGTACGATTTTAGCGGGGCTGGATGTTATTTAAAGAGACCAGCCCCGTACTTTTGCCTTAACTTAAGATTTAAGCGGGGCTAGTGCGTGGCGCTAGCCTTAAATTTTACCGGCCAACTCGGGGTGAAAGGCATGACGCCGGAAGCGCGGCAGAAAATTTTAGCCAAGGCCAAGGAACAGGGATTGGTGCTGACTCCCGACCACTGGCACCTGTTGGAAATAAGCTATAATTATTATACCCGTCACCGTACTATTTGCACTCTTCGTATGCTTATCAAGCTGAGCGGCTTGGAAAAAAAGCAAATATACCGGCTTTTCCCCGGTAACCCTATCGGCGAGATCAGCAGGCTCACGGGGTTGCCTATGCCCAAGGAGTGTTAAAGAAAAAGTGAAGGCTGAGTGGCAGGAACTACCGCTTTGCCGCCAGTTGATGCAAGGACTCTACCCCAGCCATGTGGCCGAGCTAAGTCAGACCCGTTATCCTTTGCAGATGTATGAAGAAGGTTTAAAAAAAGGCGTTTCGGCCTATGACTACGGCGGCTATATTAGCATCCCTGAGATCCCGTCAGGCGCCGGGGTCCGCACCAGCAGGCGGCCGGATATTTTGCCCGAATCCCCCTACCTGCGCGTGCTGGGTCCTGCCGGCGGCTGGCTTAGCGCCGATACCCTGGAGCGCCTGGCAGATTGCGCCGAAAAGTACGGCAACGGGCTCATACACCTGGCCAACGGCGGGACCATTGAGCTTTATGCCGCAAGGGAGAAATTGGTGCCCCTGGTGCGCGAGTTAAACAGTTTTGGCCTGGATGTAGGCTCCACGGGGGACGACCTCCGCTGCCTTACTTCTTGCTGCGGTCCGGCACGATGCGACCTGGCCCTGGTGGATGCGCCGGCGCTGGCAACTTATCTCGGCCAGCGTTTTATTGACGATCAGCAATACCCCGGATTTCCCCAGAAATGCAAAAGCGCGGTTGCCGGCTGCCCGAACGACTGCATCCGGGCCATGATGCAAAAAGACCATTCCTTTATAGGAGTGTTCCGCGACTTACCGGTGATAAATAACGAAGAATTTAAAAGCTGGCTCGCGGAGGGCGGCGATCCGGAAAGGCTGGTAAACGGGTGCCCGGAAAAGGCTTTAAAATGGGACGGTCATGAGCTTTTCTTAGACGGCGATACCTGCGTGCGCTGCATGTTTTGTATAAATAACTGCCCCGCCATCCGGCCCGGCCGGGAGCGCGGAGTGGCCTGGGTGGTGGGCGGCAAGTACGGCCACCGCGGCCCCCAGGGGCCCATGGTCGGATATGTGCTTGTACCCTTTATCCCTTTAACCGGGGAAGAGGGGTTTGTTTACCTGGGCGACATTTTTGCAGCCTTTCTAGAACTCTGGTCGGAGCACGGGCGTCGCAAGGAAAGGATCGGCGACTTTGTCGCCCGTTTCGGGCCCCGCCGGATACTGCGGGCCCTGGGTCTTAAAGCCGAACCCCAGATATTATTATGGCCGAAAAATAATGCCTTTGCTAATAAACAAGGGCGGCGGGGCGGTGAAGGAAATGGCGGAAATTGAATTGCCGGCCGGGATAATGCCCGATTATAGGCAGCAGTTGCCAAAATTTTTAAAGGACTACGCCGGGCGATGGATCGGTCACGCCGAGGTCAGGCCGGGAGTCTTAAAACACTGGGCTGATGACGGGCAAACCTGCTATACCGTCCGCATTTTGCTGCCGCCCAACGGTTTGCTCTCGGCTGCTACCGTGCGCCGGCTCGCCGGGTGGATTCGCAAGTACGCTTTAACCGGCAGGCGCACCTGCCGCCAGAGCTTTGAACTAGTAGGAGTCGCTCCGGACAAGATTGAGGAATTAATCGCCGAAGTCAAGGCGTCAGGCCTGGTGGTAGGAGGTACTGGTGCAACCTGGCACCAGATTAAGTGCTGCACCTCTTTTGTTCATTGCCAGAACGCCGCCATTGACGCGCCGAGCATCGCTAAGGTATTGAGCGATATGCTTTTGGCCCTGGAGGAACAAAAATTCCCTGCCCCCCTTAAGATTTCGGTGGGGGGTTGTCCCAACCAGTGTGGAGGAGGCACCGACGCCGACATCGGGATCACCGGGGTATTTCGCGATCCGCCGCAGGTGGATGAGGAAAAGCTGCTGGCCGCGAACGAGGATATAGGCCTTCTAATTTCCTGGTGCCCGACGGCAGCCATCCGGCCCAAACCTTTGCCTGAAGGTATGGCTGTCGAGATCAACCCGGCCCGTTGCGTACGTTGCAGTTCCTGCGCCCAGGTGGCGCCGGGCGGAGTCAGTATGGGCCGGGAGCGCGGGGCGGCGCTGTCCGTCGGCGGCCAGGGAGGGAACAGCCGGGGCGGCCCGCAGATGGGCGCCGTTATTTTCCCTTTTTTACCGGCCGAACCCCCGGATTATGCCCTTCTTAAGGAGCGGGTGCACAGTATCATCGCTTACTGGCTTCATGAGGCGCGACCCGGTGAAAAAATAGGTTCCCTGGCCAAGAGGCTGGGCTGGGGGAGATTTTTGGCCGGCGTCGGCGTTGAAGATATAGAGAGCTTGATCGATGACTATTACCCGGCCAGAACGGTACGCCGGAACCTGCATTTTAAATTTTAACAAGGGGGTGCAGAAATTGCCGGAAAGCAAATCTCGGATGCCGCGCCTGGTCATTGCCGCTCCCCATGGACGTTCGGGAAAAACGACCGTCACCATCGGCCTGCTGGCAGCCCTGGTTAAGCGGGGTTTTAAAGTCCAGCCTTTTAAAAAAGGCCCCGATTTTATCGATCCCAGCTGGCTCAGCCTGGTTGCCGGCAGATCCTGTCGCAACCTCGATCTTTATTTTCTCAAGCCGGAAGAGCTGGTGGCAACTTTTAGTTCCGGCTGCCGGGGAGCAGACCTGGCCCTGATTGAGGGAGCGATGGGGCTTTACGACGGCCTCGACCTGGCTGGCAGCGGCAGCACGGCTGAAATTGCCGTAACCCTCCGGGCTCCGGTAGTTCTGGTCCTGGACACCACCCGTATGACGCGGAGCGCCGCGGCCCTTATCCAGGGCTTTGTGAACTTCGATCGGCGCGTGCATATTGCCGGCGTGATCTTAAACCGCGTCGCCCGCCCCCGGCACGAGGACCTTTTGCGCCGTGCCATCTCCGAATATTGTGGGGTACCCGTTCTGGGGGCCATGCCGAAAAGCGATAGTTATGTCATTCCCGACCGGCATTTAGGGCTTATCCCGGCAGGGGAAAATGCAGAATTGCACCGCGCCATCGCCGCCACCGGACAGGCCGTAGAGCAGCATGTTGACTTGGCCGCTCTGCTGGAGGTGGCGGCTGCTGCCCCCGATTTGGCGCTGCCCTCGGAAAAGCTGCGGGACGCCGGCAGCAAAAAGGTGCAGATAGGTTTAATCCGCGACCGGGCTTTTAGTTTTTATTACCCGGAAAATATAGAGGCCCTGGAGCAGGCGGGGGCGGAAATTGTAAATATAGATAGTTTGCGCGACACCAGGCTGCCGGATATCCATGGGCTTTATATCGGCGGCGGTTTCCCCGAGGTTTTCGGCCGGGGGCTGGAAGCCAACGGGGTGCTGCGCCAGCAGATTAAAAATGCTGCTGCCCGGGGGCTCCCTGTTTACGCCGAATGCGGAGGACTGATGTATCTGGCCCGCAGCCTGTTTTACCAGGGTAAAAAATATGATATGGTAGGCGCCTTGCCACTGGAAGTGGTGGTCGAAAAGAAGCCCCAGGGTCACGGCTATACTTTACTGCAGGTCGAGGGCGTAAATCCCTTTCTTCCTGCGGGCCTGGAAGTGCGTGGCCATGAATTTCACCACTCGCGAGTAGTTAACCTCGACCGGCAGGCGGTTAGCTTTGCCTACCGCGTCCTGCGAGGGTATGGCGTGGACGGCGCAAGGGACGGCGTGGTTTACCGTAATATATTTGCCAGCTATAACCACCTTTATGCTGGGGCTGTCCCCCAGTGGGCAACTAATTTTGTTAACCGGGCATCGGAATACCGGGCAGGCCGTCGGCAAATAAGCGTGGCCTTGGGAATGTAGGGCAGCGGAGGTGGGCAAAATGGCATCAATAGGTGAAAAGTTAAGGCAGTTACGCGAGGAGAGAGGTATGGCCCTGGAAACCCTCGCCGATATGCTAGACATAGCCCCTGAATGTATGGTGGAAGTTGAGCAGGGTAAGCGCCGGCTTTCGGCGGCCACTTTAACGGAAGTGGCCGGGATTCTGGGTGTCGATCCTTCCTATTTCGGGGTCGGCGGCGGGGAAAAGCAAGACGAAGATAAAAAGGGCGGGCGCAGTTCTGTAGGCGAAAGATTGCGCCGCCTGCGCGAGCAAAAGGGCATCACTTTAAGCGAACTCAGCCGGCGCTCGGGGGTTTCGCTGGCCCATATAAGCGAAATAGAGCGGGGCCGTTCCACGGCTTCCCTCAAGACCCTGGATAAGCTGGCGTCGGTGCTGGGGGTAACTACCAGTTCCCTTCTGCGATCGGTAAACGAAGACCCTTTGGGCAGTAAACTGAGGCGCCTGCGCGAGAAGATCGGCCTTACGCAGAAAGAGCTGGCGGAACAGGTTGGCATTTCCCATAGCCTGATCGGGCAAATCGAGACCGGGAGAATCCAGCCCTCGATCTCCACTTTATCCAGTATTGCCGAGGCCCTGGGCGTCTCGACCTGCTACTTTCTTATGGAGGATGAGCAGGATATATATGGAGGAGCCTCCTTGCCGCTTGAAGTGCGCCGGTTAGTTTGCCGGCCGGTAGTGCAGGCCCTTCTCAACCATTTGGCAAACTGGGACGATGCCGAAATACGGGGGTTGGCAGATTTCATCAGAATCTTAAACAATTACCGCCGGCCCGTAAGCCTAACCCCGGACGACTTGCCCCAGGAAATCGCATCTTTTTTAAATCAGGCCAGCCCCCAGGAAAAGGAAATTATCTTAGAGTTAATCCGGGTTTTACGCCAGAAGAGCAGCGAGGTTGGAAGCAATGCCTGCTAAATTTCTTCTCGATTGCCGTAACCTGCCCTGCCCCGGCCCGGTTACGGAGGCCGTGAAAAAAATGCGGGAGCTGAAACCGGGGGACTTATTGGAAGTATGGGCCGACGACCTGGCGGCTGAGTTCGACCTGCCGGCCTGGTGCCGAAAGGCCGGACACGGTTTAACAGTGGAACACCGCGAGGATTACAATGTCTACTTAATTCGTAAAAAAGGCCAATGACCCCCGGCCCCCGGCGCCTTAAACATCTTATAAGGTAGGAGCAAAGCTCCGCGAACTTACGCTGGATTTAAAACTCTTCGTCTGCAAACTGTGAACTCCTCTTGATTAGGCAGTGGATGATAAAATATCTATTTGAGTGCCTGGTCAAGTATGCCAAACTGTTATAATTATGATTACGCTTTCGTGCTAAAATAAGGATAAACAAGATAATCTCTCTTAAGGTGGTACCGGTAGTGGAACCAGTGCTTAGGCTTACGCAACTATCCTGTAGTTCCGGCTGAGCGGCCAAATTAGGTCCGGGGGCCCTGGACCAGGTTTTGCACTACCTGCCGGTAATGCAGGATCCGAACCTGCTGGTAGGAATGGAGAGCGTCGATGATGCCGGCGTCTACCGTTTGAACGACGAACTGGCCCTTATTCAGACCATAGATTTTTTTACCCCCATTGTAGACGACCCTTACCTCTTCGGCCAGATCGCCGCCGCCAACGCCTTAAGCGATGTTTATGCCATGGGCGGCCGGCCTTTGACGGCCATGAACGTAGTCGCTTTTCCGGCGAGTAAACTTGATCTGGCCGTCCTGGGCGAAATTTTAAAAGGTGGGGCGGATAAAATCCTGGAGGCCGGCGCCTTACTGGTGGGAGGCCATACCATTGAAGATGATGAACCGAAGTACGGGCTGGCAGTGACGGGAATCGTGCACCCCGATAAAGTGGTAACCAACTGCGGCGCCAGGCCGGGCGATCGGCTCGTCCTGACCAAGCCCCTGGGTACCGGCATCATCGCCACGGCCATCAAAGCCGGCCTGGCGGACAAAGAGGTTGAAGCCCAAGCGGCGGGATTAATGGCCGCTTTAAACCGCATGGCCGCCGAGGCTATGGTAGGCGTCGGGGTTCACGCCTGCACCGACATCACCGGCTTCGGCCTTTTGGGCCACGCTTTGGAGATGGCCAACGGCAGCCGGGTTTCTTTAAAGTTTGCGGCGTCAGAGGTTCCCGTCCTTCCGGCGGCGAAAGAATTTGCGGCTATGGGGCTTATTCCCGGGGGAGCTTACCGCAACCGTAAATTTGTGGGCGACAGGGTAAGTTTTGCCAAAGGCGTCCCGGAGGTTTTGCGCGATGTATTCTTCGACCCTCAGACCTCCGGCGGCCTTCTGATAGCGGTGGCTCCCGATAAGGCCGACAGGCTCTTGAGGGAGTGCGAAGCGCGCGGCGTAAAGGCGGTTGTAGTGGGGGAAGTCCTGGAGCCGGGAGAGGTTAAATTAATAGTCACCTAGTTATATCCACCAACTTTAATTATCATATTCGCCTGGACAGTATAGCTTACGTCAGAACGGCCATGTAGGTCGGGAGAACAAAGGCCAAAAGATAAAGCACCCTTTACTTGGGCAAGGGTGCTTTTTTAATTATATCCCGCAAAATTATGGTATAATGCTTATGAAAAATATTTAAAGAAGGTGAAGCCATGCCGCGTCCGCGCAAATGCCGCCGCATCGCGTTTACTCCTGCTCTGGATTTTTTTAAACCGGTCGGGCGGCCCTTGCGGGAATTGGAAGAAGTGAACCTAGCTCTAGAAGAGCTGGAAGCCATACGGCTTAAAGATCTGGAAGGGTTGGAGCAAGAAGAGTGTGCGGAAAGGATGCAGATTTCACGCCCTACTTTTCAACGCATCCTGGTGGCGGCGCGCAATAAGATTGCCGAGGCCCTGGTAGAAGGTAAGGCCATCCGCATCGGGGGGGGAGATTATGTGCTGGCTAACAGCGGGACCTGCCCGGTCTGCGGCCAGGAGTGGGAAGGGCAGGCCGGAGATTACTGCCCCCGTTGCCGGCGGCACAGGTGGGGTCCCAGAGGTATGGGATGGCGGGGCCGCCACAACGGCGAACCCCGCCGGGAAATGCCAAACGAAAATGAGGATGGCGGGATGTAAGGAGGCGGAAGTTCACCCGCGCAGGAGCCTTTGGAGCTGAGGCCAGTTTTTCTTCATTTCTTCGGCTCCGGCATGGATTAATTCAGGAATGGCGCCGATCTCCCAGGCTCCTACCGGCCTCTTGATGGGGCGTAATACCAGGTTGGCATTTTGATTCAGGATGAGTTCGGTTGAGCGGTGGGCCATGATCTCCAGGCTCTGCAGGAGAACCTCAACCAAATTGTTCAAGGGCCTCGATGATGCGCTTGCCCCGAGATCGACGGCAACCACCAGATCGGCCCCTAGGGCGCGGGCAATATCTGCGGGTACGTTATCGGTAAGGCCCCCGTCTACCAGCAGGCGGGGGCCGATTTTATAGGGCACCAGGAGACCCGGGATGGAGATGCTGGCCCTTACCGCCTCCCAGACGGGTACGTCGCCGCCGTAGACTACGCCCGGTAGCTGCAAGAATGAGGGCTGGTCCTTGGCGAATACCACCGTTTCACCTGTTGACAGGTCGGTGGCCACCATGGCCATGTTGGTATCCAGCTCGTTAAAGGTGCGTTTGCCCAGGATTTTTTGCAGGGCAGCCTCCAGCGGCCCTCCATCCAGGAGGCCCATAGAAGGCCACTTGAGGCGGTTGCTTTCCAGCTCCAAAAAATTAAGGGGCAGGTGGGCGACCAGCCCGGCTGAGGGCAAAAAGCCGGCAACATAGAGGGCGGCGGCAAGCGACCCTGCGCTGGTACCGACAATGATGTCGGGTTTTAGACCCTTTTCATTGAGAACCCGCAGAATGCCGAGGTGGGCCGCCCCCTTAAGCCCTCCACCTCCAAGGGCAAGACCAAATTTCATAAAATAAAAAGCCTCCCTCCAAAGGAAATACCTTTACTTAGGTATCTTATGCAGAGGAGGGAATGAGTGCCATAACTTTTTATTGTCCCCTTTTCATTCGTAATTTATGTATTTTCTTTCGGTTGCTATAAAAAATGCCTTGACACTTCAAGGTATATGTGATACATTTAGCCAGGGCGACCTAAAAAAAGCTTTCACAAAGTTGTTCTGGCCGCATTATTTCCAACTCTTTCAGGACAAGCTTTGAACTTTTATTGCTTTTCCTTTTATTCCGCTTTCCAGGGCCGGCAATATATTTACCTGAATTATTCTTCCGAGGGAGGTGAAAGTGACTATTATTACAAGAACGGGATTCTTGTATTACTTTTAAATTATTAACTCATCAGATGAGGGGGTAATATTTTAAATGGCTTTCGCACCGAAGCGGCCACAGAAAGAGATAAATTACGAAGAAGTACGTATCTACACCGAGGAAGAGCTGCATAACTATACCGAGGAAGAGCTTAAAAATTTTAAAATCAAACATGATATTCCCGCTTTAGAGGATCTGGAAAAAGGACCCTGGCCCAGCTTTGTGGCCGACGCTAAACGAGAAGCCCTTCACAGGAAAAAACTGGCTGAAGGGCGGACGATGGTCGATAAGGATGTAGTCGATGACCTGTTGGGCCAGCTGGAGTTATCTTTTAATGACGGCGAGACCCACTGGAAGCATGGCGGCATCGTCGGGGTTTTTGGCTACGGGGGCGGCGTCATCGGGAGATATTCTGACGTGCCTGAAAAATTTCCTTCCGTCGCGCATTTTCACACCTTGCGCGTAAATCAACCCGCCAGCAAATTTTATAAGACAGGCTTCCTTAGGGCGCTTTGCGATCTCTGGGAATACCGCGGCAGCGGCGTATTTAATATGCACGGCTCTACCGGCGACATCATTCTCCTGGGGACCACTACCGAACAGCTAGAGCCCATCTTCTACGATCTAACCCACGAACTGGACCAGGACCTCGGGGGTTCGGGTTCCAACCTTCGTACACCTTCCTGCTGCATCGGCAAAGCCCGCTGCGAATTCGCCTGCATTGACACTCAGGACTTGTGCTATGAATTGACTATGCATTATCAAGATGAATTACATCGCCCGGCTTTCCCCTACAAGTTCAAGATTAAGGTCGATGGTTGTCCCAACGGCTGTGTGGCTTCTATTGCCCGTTCCGACTTTTCCTTAATCGGCACCTGGAGAGACAATATCCGCATCGACCAGGAAGCGGTTAAAGCTTATATCGCAGGCGAAATCAAGCCCAACGCCGGCGCCCATAGCGGCAGGGACTGGGGCAAATTCGACATCCAGAAGGAAGTTATCGATCTTTGTCCTACCGGCTGTATGGCCATGGAGGATGGCGAGCTCAAGATCAATAATGCAGAGTGCAACCGGTGCATGCACTGCATCAACGTCATGCCCAGGGCTTTAAGGCCGGGAACTGATACCGGTGTCAGCATCCTGGTTGGCGCTAAGGCGCCCATCCTGGAGGGCGCGCAACTGGCTACCCTCGCCGTTCCCTTTATGAAAGCAGAGCCGCCTTACGACAACATCAAAGAGCTGCTTGAGAAGATATGGGAATGGTGGATGGAAGAAGGCAAGAACCGCGAGCGCCTAGGAGAGCTCATCCAGCGCAAAGGCTTGCCGCGGTTCCTGGAGGTTATCGGCGTTCCGGCTGCTCCGCAAATGGTCAAGATGCCTCGTACCAACCCCTACATCTTCTGGAAGGAAGAGGATGTCCCGGGCGGCTGGAAGAGAGACATCAAAGATTACCGGATGCGGCATAAGAGATAGGAGGTATCATCATGGCATTATCTCAGGAAAGATTAGGGAAATACAATCCGGAAAAACCGACCGAAAACAGGATTACCGATATCGGTCCGCGGCACTTCTGGGACTTTTTCCCACCGGTCATCCAGAAGAATTACGGGAAATGGCTTTACCATGATATTTTAGAGCCGGGTGTTCTGGTGCATGTTTCCGAAACCGGAGACAAGGTTTATACCGTGAGATGCGGCGGCCCCAGGTTTATGACCGCCGAGTATATCCGGGAGATCTGCGATATCGCCGATAAATATTGTGACGGCTATGTCCGTTTCACCACCCGCAATAACATCGAATTTATGGTTACCGATTACGAAAAGGTGGAGGCCCTGAAAAAAGACCTCCTGAGCCGCAAGTACGTCTCCGGAAGTTACAAGTTCCCTATCGGCGGGACGGGCGCAGGCGTCACCAATATCGTCCACACCCAGGGATATATCCACTGCCATACTCCGGCTACCGATGCTTCTTCCATGGTTAAGGCAATCATGGATGAGCTCATGGATCATTTTACCGGTATGACCCTGCCGGCCCATGTCCGGATCTCCATAGCTTGCTGCCTGAATATGTGCGGTGCCGTGCACTGCTCGGACATCGCCCTTCTGGGTATTCACCGCAAACCTCCTATTATTGACCACGAGGTCATCGACTCTGTTTGCGAGATCCCCCTCGCCATCGCTGCCTGCCCCGTAGGCGCCATTTCTCCTGATAAGACGCCGGAGGGCAAGAAGACCGTTAAAATTAAAGAAGACCGTTGTATGTTCTGCGGCAACTGCTACACTATGTGCCCGGCGCTGCCGCTTTCCGACAAGTTAGGCGACGGAGTGGCCGTCCTTGCCGGAGGCAAGATATCCAACCGGATCAGCGAACCCAAATTCTCGAAAGTGGTCGTGCCCTGGCTGCCGAACAACTTCCCGCGCTTCCCCGAAGTGGTGGAGGTTGTCAAGAAGATCCTCAACGCCTATGCTTCTGATGCCAGGAAATACGAGCGCATCGGCGACTGGGCGGAGCGGATCGGCTGGGAGAAATTCTTTGAGAAATGCGACCTGCCCTTCACCGAACACCTCATCGACGATTACCGCCTGGCCTACGATACCTATCGCACCAGCACCCAGTTCAAGTTCACCGAGGCGGCCTGGGAAGTCTCAAGAGCGGCAGGAGGCATTAAGTAAGCCGGTACTGTTTCGGAGGCATCGCTTAAATATAAAAGGGGATGTTTTAAATGGAAGAACTGAAAAAAATAATCCTGGAGTTTGCGGAGACGAGCAAAAAGACCAAGTTCTACTTTAAGGACTTGGAGAAGGCTGTACAGGCGAAGATGCCGGATGCCAAATCCCGGGAAATTAAGAAAGCCGCTACCGAACTGGTTAACGAAGGAAAATTAATTTATTTCTCCACCGGAAGCACCACCATGTACGGCTTAAAGGGCAGAGGTATAACCGAGGACCAGTAATCCTAAAAAAGGTATGAGATAAAGAGAGGTTGCTAAACTAAAAAAGCAACCTCTCTTTATCTTAATCCCTTTGGATGCGGGAGGAATGATGGGTGAAAAGAGTTCCCCAGGATTCGGAAGCATTTATTGCTGAGCAAAAGAGAATGCTCCAGGAGAACCCTGAATGCGCCAGCGCCCAGTATAATTTGGGTGTTTCCTACATGCAACAGGGGAGATTTGAAGAAGCAATTGAGGCTTTCCAGGAGGCAATTGCCAATAGCAGCCGGATGTTTGAGGCTTATGTAAATTTGGGTTACATCTACTTTAAACGTGGGGAACTGGAAAAGGTAGTGGAGGCTAATAAAAAGGCCGTAGCCATAGAGCCCCGGTACGCCCGCGGTTACGCCAACATCGGGTTCGCTTACTTGCAAATGGCCAGGACCGACGAGGCCATTGAGGCTCTTGAGAAGGCCATCGAGTTAAACCCGGCCATAGTTCAGGCATGGAATAATTTGACCAATGCTTATATCCAGAAGGGAGACCTGGAAAAAGCCGTTGAGACAGGGCAAAAAATGCTGGAGCTGGCCCCTGATTTTGCCCTGGGGCACAACAACCTGGCCTATGCCTATTATTTGAAGGGTGACTTTAGCAGGGCGGTTAAACATCTTGACAAGGCTATAGAACTGGGTTTTGAAGTCAACCCCGAATTTCTTAAGAACTTGGAGCCCTATCGTTCGCGTTCCAACGCTTCCGACGCCAGTTGACCTATCGTCTTTTTCTCGATTTTACCCCCTTCGTAGATGGCGACCTCCTGGTTCTCGCCCTGGAGGCGTCTTAACTCGTCCTGTACTGCTGCTACGCCTAGGTTGGCGAGGACCCAGGCTGCGTAACCTCGGATTTGGGGTTCGGGATCGTGGAGTAAGGATAAAAAGCGAAAAGTCCATTTCCGGACGAGATCCGGCCTTACCCCGGCGATCCTGCCGATGGCCCTTAAGCTCCCTAAGCGCAGGGTTTTATTTTCCAGGAATTGACATAGCACCGGGATGTAGCCGGCAAAAATTTCCGGCATATTTCTTATGATTTCTCCTATGGCATCCAGAGCTCCCCAGTTGGAGGCGCCGGGTTCGGAGACTGAAGCCAATAAATTCTGCAAAAGCTTGGAAATGCTTCCCGGATCTTGGGAGGCGACGACG
Organism: Clostridia bacterium; assembly: GCA_030445865.1. GTDB lineage: Bacteria > Bacillota > DSM-521 > Neomoorellales > Neomoorellaceae > JASUSV01. Next base: position 16,617 of record JASUSV010000008.1, on the reverse strand, counting down.
GCAGATGCCCTGCCCAGAATGTCTGCTGTTTTTAGGCGGAGCAACTCATCGCCGGTATAGAGAAGGCGCTGCAAATCCCTAAGAATTCTTCTATCGCCCCTGGCTATATTAAGAAGGGGTTCTACCTGGTATTCTCTTACCAGTTTTTCAACTTCTCCTTTAGTGAATACTTTTTTCCCACTATAGCCGGAAGATGGGGCAGGGGGAAGAGATGGAGCGCCGTCTAATTTTTTTGGAGCTTCCCGACAGGTTGCCTCCCGGATGCCCTGGTGGAGTTTAATAAAATAAAGAGCCCCGGAAATTCTCCTGCCCTGGTAAAACCCGCCTGGCACAATGAGATGAGTATCATAATCGTAGTGTTCAACCAGCTTTTCGAGGTAGTCTTTCTCCGGTATTAGATCCCATGCCAGTTCCCAGTACATGTTACAACTAAATACCAGGGCTTCTATGAAAGCGGCCCCCAGGTTATGCCCGGTTGCATCGTAGGCATATACGGCACCGCAGGAGCAGGTGCCGACGGGCATCTCCCCCGGCCTTCGTATTTCTAACTCTTGCGGCCTGTCGATGGGTAACCCGCAAAAGGGGCAGGTGGGTTTTTGTGCAAGCTCTCTTCCCAAGGGCTTCATTTTACCAGATCACTTCTTCTCGTAAAGCAGCTTTTAAAATTATTCGTCCGGCCCCGGGAGGTCCAGGGTCATGCAACTGCTCCCCGGGCTGCAGGATTTGGTGGTGAGGCTGGGTTTATTGCCGCCTTTTCCGGCGCCGATGATATAATTAGTTCTGCTGACCACCCGCTCTAAGGTTCGGGAATGGCATTTAGGGCATTCCAGTTCCGCCTTTTCATTGGGGCTGAGAAAAAGTTTTTCAAAAAGGTTGCCGCATTCCGAGCATCTGAATTCAAAGATGGGCATTGCTCTCCCTCCGGTAAATAAAATTAGCTTCATGAGATCAGCATCGCTCCCGCCGTACCTTCATTACTATAGCAGTATGGTGGCCGTATGTCAAACAGACCAAAATCCAAGCCTACGGAGCCCGGGGCCTATACACCCAGCCGTCCAGAGCATCCGAAAACTGGGTATGCCCCAGGAGAATTTTAACTTGCTCAGATATAGCTGGGTGGGATAAAATATTAAGAGGTTCCAGTTAAAGGTAGGGAAGGTGAAGCTATGCAACAGGTTCGCTGGCACGGGCGGGGGGGCCAGGGAGCGGTGACGGCAGCCAAAATTTTAGGCATGGCCGCCGTTTACGAAGGCAAATACGCCCAGTCCTTTCCGGCTTTCGGTACCGAGCGGCGCGGCGCCCCGGTGCAGGCCTTTACCCGCATTGCCGACAGGCCCATCAGGGATAGAAGCCAGGTTTATAATCCCGACTATATAGTTATTCTGGACCCCAGTTTATTACGGGTGGTAGATGTGCTGGCCGGTTTAAGATCCGGGGGGACGATTGTTTTAAATGCCCCGGTCCTGCCGGCCGGCTTTATTATACCGCCGGGGAGCCACCTGGTACTTTTCCATGCCACTCCCCTGGCCCTGGAGGTTTTGGGTTCGCCTATTGTAAATACCATCATGGCCGGCGCCCTGGCCGGCGCCACCTCTCTCGTCGGATTGGAGGCCCTCAAGCGGGCGGTAATTGACGTTTTACCGGAAAAGGTAGCGGAGAAAAACCTTTACCTCGTAATCCGGGCCTACGAGCAGGTTGCCGGAGCCGGAAGGAGGGAAGTTCACCTTGCCGTCGGCAACAACTAAATTACCGGCAGGCCCCCACCTGCCTACGCCTTGTTTCGGCGCCACTACCGGCTCCTGGCGGACACACCGGCCGGTTATCGACGCTTCCCTTTGCAACCATTGCCTGCTTTGCTGGCTTTATTGCCCGGAAGGGTGTATTGAGCGCGGTGAAAAGTTAAAGGTCAACCTCGATTTTTGTAAGGGCTGCGGCATTTGTGCCCATGAGTGCCCGCGCCGCGCCATAAATATGCTTGAGGAGGCTTAAGGAATGGCGTTGCGCCGTTTTTTAAACGGTAACGAAGCCCTGGCCGAAGCGGTTAAACTCGCCGGGGTGGAAGTGGTGGCCGCCTATCCCATTACCCCCCAGTCCCCGGTGGTAGAAAAAATCGCCGAATTTATCTCTAAGGGGGAAATGGAATCCGAATACATACGGGTAGAATCCGAACACGCCGCCCTGGCGGCCTGTTATGGGGCTGCGGTTACGGGCACCAGGGTTTTCACGGCCACCTCCTCCCAGGGCCTGGCCTATATGTTTGAAATGCTGCACTATGTCAGCGGCAGCAGGATGCCCGTGGTCATGGCCGTCGCCAACCGGGGTATGGCCGCTCCCTGGACCATTTGGGCCGATCACCAGGATTCTGTTTCCTGCCGGGATACCGGCTGGGTGCAACTGTATGTGGAAAATGCCCAGGAAGCCCTGGACACCTGCCTCCAGGCCTATAAAGTGGGGGAGGACCCGCAGGTTTTGCTTCCGGTGATGATCTGCCTTGACGGTTATACCCTTTCCCATACCGAAGAACCGGTAGAAGTCCCGGAAAAGGAGGAAGTAGACGCTTTTTTGCCTCCTTTAAGGCTGCCGGTAGCGTTGGACGTGGAAAACCCAGTCGTCTTTTGCGCCGGCGCCGGTCCGGAGCTTTATACCGAATTTAAATACCAGCAGCAGCAGGCCATGTACGCGGCCTTACTCAAGCTTAAAGAAGCGGATGCGGAATTCGCGGCCAGGTTTGGCCGCAGTTACGGCGGCACAGTAGAACCGTATCAGTGCGAAGATGCTGCGGTAATCCTGGTAACCATGGGGGCGGTAACGGGTACGGCCCGCGAAGTGGTGGACGGGTTGCGGGCCTGCGACCAGAAGGTGGGCCTGCTGAAAATAAAATCCTTCCGTCCTTTCCCGGCCCAGGAGATACGGGATATTTTAAGCCGGGCGGGGGCCGTCGCCATTCTGGAGCGCGATTGCTCCTATGGCTACGAAGGCGCTCTTTGCACCGAAGTTAAGGCGGCCCTGCTGGGCCTGGACGGCCCTCCGAAAGTTTACGGTTTTATAGGCGGGCTGGGCGGCCATGATATCACCCGGGAGCAAATAACAGCGATATACCGTTACTGCCTGGAAGGCGTACAACCAGGATACGGGACGGACCATTTTTTAGATGTGGCAGGTGCAAGGGATGAAAATTAAAGATTTGCCCCAGGAAGAGCTGGTTACGGGTTCTTACGCCTGCGCGGGCTGCGGCGGCATTCTGGCCGTGCGTTTGGCTTTGAAGGTTTTAGGTAAAAATACCGTTATCGTTACCACCCCCGGCTGCTTGCTCGGCGTGACTACTTTTTACCCCCAACTAGCTTTTAAAGTGCCCTGCGTGAACATCACTTTCCCCAGCACGGCGGCGGCCATCTCCGGCGTAGTGGCGGGGTTGAAGAAGAGGGGCCGAGAAGGTATAAAAGTTGTGGGCATCGCCGGCGACGGCGGCACGGTGGATATCGGGCTGCAGGCCCTTTCGGGCGCGCTGGAACGGGGCGATAATTTCATTTTTATCTGCTACGACAACGAAGCCTACATGAATACGGGCGTGCAGCGCAGCGGGGCCACGCCCCTGGGGGCCAATACCACCACTACGCCGGTGGGAAAGAACTCCCGCGGCGAGGACCGGCCCAAAAAAGATATGCTGCGCATCGTGGCCGCCCACGACATTGCCTATGCCGCTACTGCCAGCATCGGCTATCCCGCCGATTACCTGCGCAAAGTCGCCAAAGCCATGCAGGCCAGAGGCGCGGCTTACCTGCACGTTTTATCACCCTGTCCGCCCGGCTGGGGCTATGCCAGCGAACTTACCGTAGAACTGGCCCGTTTGGCGGTTCAGACAGGCGCCTGGCAGCTGGCCGAGTATGAAGGGGGCGAATTTAAGATACAAAAAGTCGGTCGAGAAAAGCCTTTATCGGCTTACTATGCGCTTCAAGCCCGCTTTGCCCACCTGGTATAAACCCAGCTCAACTTGGCGGTTTCCCAGGCCAGGAGGGCGGCGCCTGCGGCAAAACAGGTCCCCCCTATTGCCCGTGCCAGGAGGTAGGGTTTTAACAAGAGGGTGACCCGGGTAAAGTCCAGGCCGGCGACCCGCCAGAGGTAGGTCTGGAGCAGCCCGGCTGCGATGAGACCGGCAGCCATCACCGCCAGGCCGGCGTTAAGAAGCTGCCAGCTTAAAGTTACCCGCCGGCGGTGCCGGCGGGAAATTTGTCGGTGGCGGAAGAGGATGAAATAGCTGGCGCCCAGGACGAGCTGGCCGAAAAAACCGAAGAGGGCCATGTGGGCGTGGGCAGAGGTTAAGTAGGTGCCGTGGGCATAGCGGTTAAAAGCAGGGATGGCCAGCAGCAGGCCGAAGAGGCCGGCGCCGGCCAGGTTCCAGAAAGCGGAGGCATAGATAAAGTTGAGGCTGAGGCTGTGCGAAGGAGGGAGGCGCAGCTTCTTTTTTTGTTTGAAGTGCTGCCAGGACAATTTTGCCATCAGGAAAATGGGGATGACCTGCAGGCCGCTGGCCACGCCTCCAAGAAAACGCCAGAAGCCCGGCGTTCCTATCCAGTAATAATGGTGGCCGATGGCCAGGAAGCCGGTACCTATCACCAGCCCGGCTTCCAGTAAGAGGAGATTTTTCAGCCGCCGCCTTGGAAGCCCGGCGGCGATCAAAATTCCAGCCAGAATGACGGTGGCCAGTATTTCCAGGCTGCCTTCCTCCCAAAGGTGAACCACCAAAAATTTTAACGCTTCGTCGACGGTGGGCGCGGCCATAAAGAACATTGTGGGTAGGTAGAGCGCTGGGGAGAGCAGCGCCCCCGTAAGGAGGATGGGTATAACCGGGGTCCGGGTTAGGCCGGTTTTAACAGCGCTGCCCAGAATGTTCACGAGAAAAAGAAGCAGGCCGGCCAGCAGGAGGATGTCAAAAGGGCGGAGGGCTTCCAGGTACTCGCGGCCTTCGCTGAAACCCAGGGCCAGGGAGATCAAGATACCCCCGGATACGGCCAGGAAAAACCAGAAGATAAACCGGGCCAGTTTCGGCTCCCAGAGTTCGACTCCGGTAGCCTCTACCAGAAAGTAAAAAGCGGCTCCCATAGTTCCAAGCAACGGCCAGAGGAGGCTTAAGTTCAAGTGGATGGCCCGCCCAGCCTGAAAAGGAACGGGCGAAGGCAGGTCGGGGTAGACCAGGTGCAGGGAGCCCAGGGTGGCGATAAAGCCTTGCAGGCCTAAAAAAAAGAAGGTGGCCAGGGCGTAAGGATAGGCTACGCTCTGGGAAGGCTTGTCGCCTGCCCGGGGGTTTTGTTTAAAGGGGCGGCGGCCAAAAAGCCGGGCGAACAGATTTATTTTTTGTCACCCCCCTGTGCTTTGAGGCCTGATTTTATAGGTTTAGGGGGCCAGTCTTTCGTCGGTATGTTCTTGACGGAGCTTAAATAATTTATAACCGCCTCGGCCTGGCCTGCGCTGAGAGAAGGATGTTTTTGCTTCCGGGCCTGCGGTAACGCCGGGGGATCTTTGAGGTAATTTACGAGGTACTCATAGCTGTGGCGGGTCGTAACATCGGTCAGATCTACGGCGTTGTACCCGCCGTTTCCCAGCAAGGCATGGCATTCTACGCAGTTTTTTTGCTGCCATACTTTTTTGCCTTCCAGCGCTGTTGCGGTTAGCCCTTGCTTATAAGGAGGCGCGAGGGAGATGCCCAGTAACCATAAGAAGAGGCCCAGGCTTAAAAAAACTATTATAAGGTATGACCACAAAACCTTGGAGTCCATAGTCATCAAGCGTATCCCCACTTTTCAGCCTGTTTTGGCTTACGCTCGCAAAGGATTCTCCTCGCGGGCAGGACTTTTGCTCGGCCTTAAAGCTTAAGGCGGACTTCCCGGCAAATTCCAAGGGGAAAGAGTCGCATTCTAAAATTATTATCCCTTTTACGATGAAATTAAAACCCCAGGCCAGGCTAGTAACAGGAAAAGTTTTCAACCCGGCAGGATTTAACCGACCGGCCGTCGAATACCGGCTGTAGCTTGAATGCGAAAGCCTTGCTTGTCTGCAGGGCGTGTCCTACGGATTTTGGCGAAGGTCGGGAAAGGAGCAGGCTGGCCTAAACCGGTCGCCTGTAGGAACAGAGGCAAAGAAGGCCGGCAGGAACCGGCCCCTTTTCGGGGAGGCAGGGGATGCCGGCCTCTGGTTATAATATTAGTGAACCTTAATATTGGAAAGAGGCTAATCCTTATGATGGAACTTCACCTCATGCAAAGGGCGCCTTTAAAGAGCCCTCTAGTAGAGAATCTCTCCGAAGCTATAGGGCGGGAACTGGCCCGGATGGGCGCGGCAGAAAAAATCAGGCCGGGAAGTAAAATAGCCGTTACCGCCGGCAGCCGGGGGCTGGCCCGTTATCCGGAGATCTTGCGTACGGTGGTTGCCTGGGTAAAAGAGCGCGGCGGCAAACCTTTCTTAGTCCCGGCTATGGGAAGCCACGGCGGCGGCACGGCGGAGGGAAGGCTCAACATCCTGGCCCGGTTGGGCATAACGGCTGACGGCATCGGCGCTCCCATAGAAGATGGGGAAGATGTAGTCGAAGTTGGCCGGGTGGCGGGAATCCCTGTTTATACCGACGGCAGGGCCGCGGCTGCCGACGGCATCATCCTGCTTAACCGGGTAAAGCCCCATACTGCCTTTCACGGCCATCTCGAAAGCGGGCTGGTAAAGATGCTGGTTGTGGGCCTGGGCAAAGTACAGGGCGCTGATGCCTTCCATACTCAACCCCCATCTCGGCTTGCCCGGACCCTGGAACAGATGGGGAGCCTGTTGCTGGAACGCCTGCCCGTTATCGGCGGCCTGGCGCTGATTGAAAACGCGGAAAAGGAACTTGCTCTGGTGGAAGGTCTATCCCGCAATGAGATATTGAAAAAAGAACCCGAACTGTTAAAGCAGGCTAGGGAATTAATGCCCCGCCTGCCTTTTACCGGGGCCGACATTTTAATTATCGATGAGATGGGTAAAAACTTCAGCGGCACCGGCATGGATACCAACATTATCGGCCGCTACGCGGTAGAGGGGTTGGAGGATGCAGAGGAGCAGCCGGCCAAACGGATTTTTGTGCGGGACCTGTCGCGGGAAACGGAGGGAAATGCCAACGGCGTAGGGCTGGCGGATTTCATTACCGAAAGGCTGGCCCGGGCCATCGATCGTAGGGCGACTTATTTAAATGCTTTAACTACCGGTTTTATCAGGAGGGCCATGCTCCCTTTGATTTTTGCCACCGACCGGGAGGCCCTGGAGGCGGCGGCCCAAAGCCTCAAGAAACGGCTGGAAGATTGCAGTTTGGGATGGATCCGAAACACCCTGCACCTGGGTGAGATTTTGGTGTCGGCCGATCTGGTTAAAGCCTGCCGGGAGGCCGGCTACTCCGAAACCAAAACCTTGCCTCTAAACTTCGGGCCGGACGGCAATTTGATAACCCCATGGGACGGAGGCGGATTTTCATGGAAGATCTAATTGCTCGCGCTGCCGGATTAATATACGATGCCCGCAAGGTGGTCGCCTTTACAGGCGCAGGGGTAAGCACCGAATCCGGGATCCCCGATTTCCGCAGCCCCGGGGGCATCTGGGAGAAATACGAGCCCGTTTATTTCCAGGATTTTTTGACCTGTGAAGAAGCCCGTAAAAAGCACTGGCTGCGGAGCAGGGCTACCTACCCGGTAATCAGGGATGCTAAGCCCAATCCTACCCACCTGGCCCTGGCCGAACTGGAGAAAATGGGTAAGCTGGATTGTATCATTACGCAGAACATAGACCGCCTGCACCATAAAGCCGGCAATTCCCCCGAGAAGATTATAGAAATCCACGGCACCAACGCTTACGTGGTTTGTTTAAGCTGCCGCAAGACTTATCCCCGCGATGAAATCCAGGCCATCTTAGAAGAAAAGGACGAAATAGAGGTGCCGCGCTGCCGGGAATGTAACGGGCTTTTAAAAGAGGCGACTATTTCCTTCGGGCAACCTATGCCGGAAAAGGAAATGGCCGAAGCCGAGTTCCGGGCGAAATCCTGCGATCTAATGCTTACCCTGGGTTCCTCTCTGGTAGTCTACCCGGCGGCCTGCCTGCCTCAATACGCCCGCCAGGCAGGTGCCCGGCTGGTTATCATTAACCTGACTCCGACTGCCCTCGACCATCTCGCGGACGTAGTAATTTATTCTAAAACCGGCGAAGCGCTGCCGAGGATTGTAGAAGAAGTGAAGAGAAGAATGGGGGTACGAAATACCTGAATGAAAGACATTCTCCTCTGCGACCTGGACGCCTTCTTCGCTTCCGTGGAGCAGCGCGATCACCCGGAATACCGCGGGAGACCCGTTATAGTAGGCGGAAATCCCGAGGCCCGCGGGGTGGTGTCCGCCTGCTCCTACGAGGCCAGGAGATACGGCGTCCGCTCCGCCATGCCCATGAAGAAGGCCCTGAGGCTCTGCCCCCAGGCCGTAGTCCTGCCTGTAGATATGCCTCGCTACAAGCAGGTTTCGAGGAAGGTATTTGCCGTATTCGAGCGTTTTACCCCGGAAATCGAACAGGTATCCATAGACGAGGCCTACCTGGCGGTCCCCGGCGGCCGGGGTATGGAAACGGCCCGGGAAATCCGTCGCGCCGTAAGGGAAGAGCTAGACCTGCCCTTAAGCGTCGGCGTTTCCGCCAACAAGCTCCTGGCCAAGATGGCCTGCGAGCTGGCCAAGCCGGACGGTCTGAAGGCGGTTTGGCCCCAGGACGTTCCGGAAATAATCTGGCCTTTACCGGTAAATAAACTACCCGGGGTAGGTCCCAAGACGGAAGAACTCTTAAAGAAAATAGGCATATTTACCATCGGCCATTTAGCCAACAGGACCGAAAGGGAAATGACAACCAAACTCGGCTCTTACGGGAAGGAACTGTACCTTTTGGCCAACGGCATAGACGATCGCCCCCTGGAGTTAATCCACGAAGTCAAAAGCATAGGCCGGGAGATTACCTTCGACCGGGACAAAACAGACCCCCAGGAAATACTTGCCGTGCTGGCTTTTCTTTCCGAAGAGGTGGGTTACAGGCTGCGGAGCAAAAGATTAAAGTGCCAGAGCGTAACGCTCAAAATCAGGCGGGAAGACTTTTCAACTTTCACCCGCTCGCGCACCATCCGGGAAGCAACGGATTCTGACGGGGATATTTACCGCGTAGCTAAAGAGCTTTTCGAGCAAAGCAAGATAGCTCCACCTTGGAGGCTGGTGGGGGTACAGGTGAGCGGTCTTTTGCCGGCGGATTTCCGGCAACTCTCCTTGCTGGGGGATGCCGGGCGGGAAAAAGAAGAGAAGCTCTTAAGGGCGGTAGACGGCCTGCGCCGTAAATACGGGAAAGGGGTGGTGCACCGCGCCGTGGTTTTAAAGCGGCAGACAAGAAATGTTAAATAATCCCTCCGCGGCAGTTAATCACGCGGCCCCGGTTAAGAAGTCCGGGGCCGCAAAAAGGTAGCCTCCATTAACTGAACTGGTAACCGGTTTGAGCCGGCCGGTAGGTGCCCAATATCGTGTTGGTAGTCATCTCTTTCATGGTGGGTACCTGATAATACCCCTTGCGGTGCATATACTGCCAAACCTCGTAGGCCTGCTCTGCGGCGTTGGTCGCCCCCTGCAGGATCATCCGGCGAATTTGCGGATCGGCGCACTCCAGTGCCGCCGTCATTTTCAGGGAAGCCCCGGCTTTGTGGCACCCCAACATCCCGCTGGCCACATCCCGGTCGTCCATTTCGTCGGCCGAAAGGTTCGGCGACTGGGTGCCGGGATTGCGCAGGCCATAAGTCGGCGACATGTTGCGAGGTTTGCGGTAGGGGATTGCTTCTCCCCGGCCCTGCTGGCTAATGGCGCGAACCATGTTGTTGTACTCGTCGATCATAAAGTTGAAAATTATTTTTTTATTTGATGCCTCGCTGCGATACCTAAAGGGACAGGCACCACTTACAGGGCAAAACCATATAATTTTAAGGTAACGCCTGATAACAGGAGGTACTTTTGGTGGAAGCCAGCATTTTTGTCCTTGTGGCCTTGTCCCTCTTCAAGGGTCTAACCCTGCTTCTCTCCTACATTACCAACAACGCTTTCCCCCAACCTTTAAGCGAACAAGAAGAAATGGAATGCCTGGAGCGCATGAAAAAAGGCGACCGGGAGGCGCGCAACAAACTTATCGAGCATAATTTGCGCCTGGTGGCCCATATTGTAAAGAAGTTCGAAGGATGCGGCGAGGATACCGACGACCTGATTTCTATTGGTACCATAGGGCTGATCAAAGCCGTTAACACTTTCAGCTCGCAGAAGGGAACGAAGCTGGCAACTTATGCTGCCCGCTGTATTGAAAATGAAATCTGAATTACAAAGGGTAGCAAGCAAGGATGAAGCTGCCTCTTCATTTTACTGCCAGCCGGGCCGTGGGTTGGTAAGGGTAAAGACCTGGTATAAACGGCCTCCGCCCCGCCCTGGCGGGCGAATCCCCTCCATTTATTTCTCCGCCCGGCCCTGCGGGCCGCCCTTGCCGCCCGAACGGGCGGCTGTGTTTTGCGGCTAAGGCCAAAAGGCCAAAAGGTGGCGAAGGGAAGATGTTTAAGGCTAACCTGTACGATCCCTTGGAGGCAGCAAGGCTCCAGGAGGTAGGTTGCCGGGTATATATGCTGGCGTGGCCTTATGATAATTGTGTTCAGAGGATGTACATAAAGATAGGTTTACCTTCTGAAAGGCGATTTTAGGCTGTATAGATTGCTATTATAGGTGCCGTATGGTACTATAACTTTTGAAAGGTGGGAAAAGCTGTAATTTCTCCCAATGCACCCTTGAGACTGGAAATATTGTATCGACTGTCCGGGCTAGAAACGAAGAGGAAGGAGGGATTTCTTTGGGTATGGACGGAGGTGTTGCTGATAGCCAATATCTCAGAGAAGAGTTGGGCCGCATAAGCAGGATTATAATTGAAAACTGCCGGCCGGAAAAGATTATTCTTTTCGGCTCCCTGGCAGGAGGTAAGGTGAACGAATATAGCGACCTTGATCTGGTAGTTGTTATGAACACAGATATGAGATTTGTGGAGAGGTTATTGTTCCTAGCGAAACTCACTAATCCACGGGTAGGAGTAGATTTTCTCGTATATACACCGGAGGAATTCAGGCAGATGCTGGAAGACGATAACCTATTTTTGAAGGAAGAGGTAGTAAAAAAAGGGGTCGTGGTTTATGACAGCGCGGCAGCAAGAATACGAAGCTTGGCTTAAGTATGCCGATGACGATCTCAAAGCTGCAGAGGAACTTATCAAGGCAGAGTTATACAATTTAGCCTGCTTTCACTCCCATCAGGCTGCCGAGAAGTATCTAAAAGCCTTTCTCGTCAAGCATAGAATAAACCCTCCCAGGATTCACAAGCTGCCCACACTGTTAAGCTTGTGCCAACAAGTAGTAGGGGAACTTGAAGAGCTCAAGCAAGATGCCTTAATGCTTGATATGTATTATATTCCTACCAGGTATCCAAATGCTCCGGTTGGGAGTTTACCTGAAGGATTGCCCAATGAAGTCGATGCCAAGAAAGCCTTTGATATTGCTAAACAAATACGGGACTTCATTAAGTCAAGAGACTGAGTATCGATTTTTGGGGCGGCCAAAATGGCTAGCAATATAGAACCGGAAAATGCTGCATGTCGTCGCGAGCAAAAGCGGGAGATGTAGGCAGCTATCAGGAAGGAACTTCAGGAGTTTAAAGTTCCTAAAGATATTATAGTTGCCAGCCTGGAAGATATAAACAAGCATAAGGGAAAGTGCTTTATGAACAGTAGAGAAGTTACTTATCACAACAGTGTGCCGAAAAGAGCTTTAGAAAAACCGCGGGGTGCCAAACCTCATTTTTCTGGCAGCTCTTAAAAATATAATACGTATGCAGTCGGTATAAAAGCTAAAGGAAAAAAGGGCTCCTTACTGGAGTCCTTTTCCTGTATTTAGGACAATAAAGCTTTTCAAAGATGAGGAATCGGCTACTTGGCTTAGGGCGGGGATACCTCATGAGGCGTACAGTTTTTCGGGACGAGGCAGGAAATTTAACAAAAAATGGCGAACGACTCTTTAATTTTAAGATGCAGTGTCGGCGTTTTAAGGCGTTTCAAAAAGATACTCTCATTTATCTATTTTAAGAGGTCTGGTTTGGGAGTTTAACTTCGGGGCAGGTTGTAAGGTTTGGGGCGGTGGGAGATATTACAGGGATTGAGAAGATGGTTGCCCGAATACTTAAGGCTATTGACCAGGTTGCCGCGTCATATCACCAGTTGGTGCTGGTCGTGGCGCCTTCCGGTGCTGGTAAGACGGCTGCTTTGCAGGAGGTGACCGGACGGCGGGGTCACCCCTACGTCAACGTGAACCTGGAACTGAGCCGCGCCATGCTTGAACTTACGCAAGTGCAGCGGTGCCTGCATGCATCCCGCCTTATCGAAGAGATCGTCGCAAAGGCGGGCGGTTCATGTATCCTGTTGGATAATCTGGAACTGCTTTTTGACATTTCGCTTAAGCAGGACCCGCTGCGGCTGCTACAGCAACTCTCCCGCCACCGTACGGTGGTTGCTGCCTGGAACGGTGTAATTAAGGAGGCCCACCGCCTGGGAGGAAGCACGGACGAGGTGGCCCGCTTCAAGCTGGGCCAGGGCCTGGCGGCGGCAGCGCCTTACCTTCTTCTCCTTTCGGCAACGCCGCACCAGGGGAAAACCGATGCCTTTCACCGCCTGCTGAGCCTCTTGGACCCGGAAGCCTTCCCGGATCAGGAGAGTATAACGCGGGAGCGTGTTAGCAGGTATGTGATCCGGACGGAAAAGCGCCGGGCCGTTGATCTGGAAGGGAAACCGCTTTTTAAGCCCAGGCAGACCCGGCTCTTGCCGGTGTCCTGGGAGGAGCGTCACCGGGAACAGCGCCTGCTTTACGAAGCGATAACGGAATACGTCCGGCAGGGCTATAATCAAGCGGTAAGGGAGAAGAAAAACTACCTGGGTTTTTTAATGATTTTGATGCAGCGTCTGGTAACCTCCAGCACCAGGGCCATCCGCACCGCACTTGAGCGGCGGCTGGAAGTGTTAAGCGCTCCGGCGGAGTACCTCCCCCTTTTTCCGGAAACCTCGGCGGAGGAGTGGGCTGACCTCGATGGCGAAGAGCAAATGGATTTGTTGCTCCCCTCGCGCCAGCAGGCCCTAAAGAACGAGCGGGCAGAAGTGAAAACACTCCTGGAAGCGGCGAAGCGAACTGAAGCGGCTGGTCCCGATGCCAAAGCCGAAGCCCTGCTCAGGTTGATCTACCGGTTGCAGCAGGAGGAGGTCGATCCGGAGCTTAAGGTCCTCATCTTTACGGAATTTGTGCCGACCCAGGAGATGCTGCGGGATTTCCCGCGGGAGCGAGGCTTTTCCGTTGTTTGTCTTAACGGTTCTATGGACCTGGAGGAACGCCAGAAGGTGCAAGAAGCCTTTGCTCAAGATGCGCAGATCCTCATTTCCACCGATGCCGGCGGCGAAGGTATGAACCTCCAGTTCTGCCACGTAGTGGCAAATTACGATATTCCCTGGAACCCGATGCGGCTTGAGCAGCGCATTGGCCGCGTAGACCGCATAGGGCAGAAAAAGGTGATCCGCGCGGTGAACTTTGTCCTGGAAGGTACGGTGGAACACCGCGTGCAGGAGGTCCTGGAAGAGGAGTTGGGGTAATCTTAAGGGAATTCGGCGTAGATAAAACGGCTGACGTTCTCGATTCGGCAGAGGCAGAAGAAATTTTTGATAAGCTGTATCTTGAAGCTCTACTTTCGCCCGGAGAACTCGAGAATAAAGTAACTTCTCTCCTAAATTTAGTTCGGGAATAGGCCAGGGCGGCACGGGAAAATATCTCGCTCCTTGGCGAGGGCCAGGCCTTTGATCCTACCCAGGTCCGGCAACTGGTAGACCGCCGGGTTGAATACTGGATGGAAGTTATGACCACGGCTCACGTAAGGGCGCACGGCGGCCGGGCCGAGCGGAACGGGCGGGCCTGGAAGCTCGTCTGGCCCGACGGGGAGAACCAAGAAAACGTTATGTTTACCCCCAGGGATGCTGCGGCCGTGCCACCCGCAAAGTACCTGGGCTTAAAGGATTTCCGCATCAGGCGCCTTATGACGCAGCTGCCGCCTTTTCTTCCCGGGCAGCCGACACCGATACTTTGGCTTCCGGATCTGCCGGAAGAGGTGCGGGGCTTCTGGTCCCTCTGGAAAATAGCTATTTACACCACCGACCGGTCATGGAACCGGCAGCGGGTGATACCACTTTTCCTGCACGATGACGGGCGGTGCCTTTTGCCCACGGCGCGGTACATCTGGGATCAGCTGCTTTCCGGGACGGGGGGTGAGCTGCGGGGCTACCTCAAAGGTTCCGAGGCTATTGGCGCGTACGAACGCCTCCGTGAGGCCATAGAAAGGCAGGGACGGGCGGTTTACGAAGAGTTGGTCAGGGTACACCGGGAATTCTTGAACCGTGAAAGGGAGAAGGGCACGTATGCCTTTGAGGTCAGGCGAAAGGCGATAATGTGGCTTGGGTTGCCTGCAGTGCGGGCTTACCGGCTGGCCAAATTGGAAGAAGAGGAAAATGAGTGGCGCGAGCAACTTGAAAAGAAAGCCGAAGTAATGCCGGAATTAGTGCCCCTCCTTGTGGTTCGCGTCAGGGGAGGGTCGAGGTAGTGGGCGGTTGGCGCGATATGATCTTAAAGGAGTTCACACCGGGCGAGGCTCGGTTAACCCTGGTTGCCGACCCGGACGGATTGCTGATGGAAGAAGGAATTCTTCAAGTCTTGAGCGAACGGTGTTTCGAGGTTCTCCCTTTCGATGATCCGGTATCCTTCCGTTTTTTATACGAGTCCAAGTACAAGGCCCGGTGGGAGTGGGGAGAACTTACGGGGCTGGTGGTAGTTGTCCAGGCGCCGGACCTCCGCCGCCTCCCCTACGACCTGTGGCAAGCGGGAAGAAAACTTTCCTTCAGCCTGGCCGATATCTTTCCCCACTTAAGCTATCCGGTAGTGGCGGAGCTGGACCGCGGAGAGCTTGACGTTTTATACGACGCCTGCGGGAAGTATTGCTCGGAGAGCCTGGGCGTGGGCGCCACGAAAGACTTTATCCTGCGCCACGTATTTGGGATTGCACCGGAATTAATTAGAGAGCCGGAAGATCTTTTACGTGTTCTTCTACGGCGGCATTACCGAGGACAGCGCGTGCCGCGGATTCTCGACGAGCGGTTTATCCAGGTGTTGCGAAGTGAAGGGCGATTTAATGACTGGCCGCTGGAGGAAATCGTTCCTCGCCGCGAGGCCTTTTTCGGCTTTTTGCAGGAGAGGTGGCGGATTTTCCTCGACCGCCTTGCGCGCGCTGATGGTGATGACCGTATTGGCGAGCCTGAGGTAGCCTACGGGCTCCGGTATGCCGGGCCTTTATACATACCTTTCGACCCACGACGTGAGACCTTACGTTGATACTCTTTTTGTTGAGGGCCACCTCGCTCCTATTTCCCACCCCGAGGCATATCGGCTTAGCAACCGGTGGGTCGCGGTTGGTCTTAAGAAAGACCCGGTGGCGGATTGGCGGAACCGGTTCGATAATCTCGTGACCCTAATGGAGAACAGCCTGCCGCAAGACAACGCGCGGTATCAGGAGTGGCTGGCCTTTGCTCGCCGCTGGGCGGAACTTGTTATATTGCGTTTCGAGGAGAGTGCTGCGGAGATCCCGGGCGAGGTCAGGGAGAAATACGAAGCCGTTTGTCACCGGGTGGATAACACCTTTTTAAAGTGGGTGCACCAGCGGTACGGCGCTCTCCATAGCCAGCCGGCCGTACCTCCCGTGATGCTTCACCACATTCCCCGTTATCTTGTGCACCTTCGGGAGAAAGAAGCGCATAAGAAAATCGCCCTTATTGTGATAGACGGGCTTGCCTTTGACCAGTGGCTGGTTATGCAGAAGGTATTTTACGAGCGGTGGCCGCAGTTCCTGTTCCACGAGCACGCGGTTTTCGCCTGGATTCCCACGCTGACCCCGGTTTCCCGCCAGGCAATATTTGCAGGAAAACCGCCGCTGTTTTTCCCGGGTAATCTTAACGCTACAGACAGGGAGCCGCTGTTATGGGCCCGTTTCTGGTCTGATCAGGGCCTGGGAAAAGAAGAAGTAGCTTACATCAATATAGTGGGAAACGGTGATCTGGATAAAGTAGCCGAAAGCATCTCTTACCCCAAGGTTAGCGTTGTTGGATTGGTGGTACGTAAGATCGATGAGGTCATGCACGGCATGAAACTCGGCACCGCTGGGATGCACAACCAGGTACGGCAGTGGGCCAAAACGGGTATTCTTTCCACCTTGCTAGATCTACTTCTAAAAGCATTCCTGTAATAACGTGAGGTAGGTGTTGCCAATAAAAAAGCCTCCTGGTAAAAAGTAATTAAGGTAAATACCAAACCCACCAGGAGGCGAGAAACCGTATGAATGAGGTGCAAAAGAAATTACTGGTCCATGGAGATGTGATAATTGTCGGTATCGATGTAGCCAAACACAACCACTGGGCCCGGATCTATGACCAAATGGAACTGGA
>JASUSV010000050.1 GCA_030445865.1 Clostridia bacterium | reverse complement strand
GCTTCCCTTAAGCATCTCCGTAGGAGCGACGACGGCGGAAGATGCTTCGCGGCCACTGCATGAGGTCTACAAGGAAGCAGACGATGCGATGTATATGGATAAATTGGCCAGCGGAAAAGACCCGCGGGCTGCGGTAATCCACGCCCT
This sequence comes from Clostridia bacterium, assembly GCA_030445865.1. Classification (GTDB taxonomy): domain Bacteria; phylum Bacillota; class DSM-521; order Neomoorellales; family Neomoorellaceae; genus JASUSV01. The sequence continues at coordinate 12,637 of JASUSV010000050.1, read as the reverse complement.
CAAGGCGGCCCTGGCGGAGAAAGACTTCCACAACACGGAGCGCATGAAAGAGATTGCCTGCCTGCTGGGAGAAGCGGCGGGGCTCTCGCGCGAAGAAACGGACAGGCTCCGCCTCCTGGTGGACGTGCACGACATCGGCAAGCTGGGAGTGCCGGCCAGTATCCTGTTAAAACCCGGTTCTCTTACAGAACAAGAATGGGAAGAAATCCGGCGTCACCCCGAGGTGGGGTACCGCATTGCCCTCTCTTCCGGGGAACTGGCCCCGGTAGCTCCTTTTATCCTCCAGCACCACGAGCGGTGGGACGGGCGGGGTTATCCGCAGGGGCTGCAGGGAGACCGAATTCACCTTTTGAGCCGCATCCTGGCCATTGCCGACGCTTACGACGCCATGACGTCGGAGCGCCCCTACCGCCGCGCCCTGACGCACGAGGAAGCCCTGGAGGAGCTTAAGAGATGCGCGGGGACCCAGTTCGACCCGCGCCTTGTGGAGGTCTTTGTAAGGTTGATGGAGAAGAAAGAATATAAGCCCATAAAAGAGAAGCGCGGGAATCATGTCTTTTTGACAGACAAATTATGATATAAAATTTTCTCCGGAGGGGATTTAAGCACGCCTTAATACCAGACCAGGGCGGCATGCGGCCCGGCGGACCAGGGTCAAGCCGCGAAAGGGGTACGGCACTTGCGGTCCAGGATCAGGGAATTTCTGACAAGCTATGGGAGCGATTTTTCCGCAATCTAAGGTTTGTTATTATAGACGAGGCTCAGGGGCATTTACGGTTCGAACGTACCCTTTTTCCTACGCCGCCTGCGCCGCGTGCTTCACCGTTACGGTTCCGACCCGCAGTTCATCCTCGCGTCGGCCACCATGGCGGACCCCCTGGCGCACGCCCGGAAGCTGGTGGGCAAGGACTTCGTTCTCCCCAGTGTGGATGGCAGCTCGCGCGGCTTCCAGACACTTTGCTTCACCGTTTCCCGCAAGATGGCTGAGCTCACCGCCAGGTGGGCCGCCGGGGAAGTGGAGGGCGTCGCGCCGTACAGAGCCGGGCACCTGCCCGGGGAACGCCGCAGGCTAGAGTGCGACCTTAAAGAGGGCCGCCTGAAGGGGATAGCCGCCACCAACGCTCTGGAGCTGGGGCTGGACATCGGCGGGCTGGACGCCGTGGTGATAGCGGGGTGGCGGAGACGGTCGCCTCGTTCCGCCAGCAGGCCGGCAGGGCGGGGCAGGAGGCACTCGTAATCCAGGTTTTTTCGATAGCCCCCTGGATGGCTACCTCGTCAGGAACCCGCGGTACCTTCTTGACACCCCCTCCGAGCAGGCGGTCATCAGCCTGGACAACGAATACGTCCTCAGGTATCACCTCAAGTGCGCTGCGGAGGAGTTACCCCTCGCACCGGCAGACGAAAAGTGGTCTGGCCCTGCCTACACCGGTGCCGTCAGGGCACTTGCCGGGGAGGGCAGCCTGCTACCCCTGGGCACTGCTGCCGGCCCGGGCCGGGAGGCGACTGCTACGGTGAAGTGCGTGCGGCCTGGGAAAAGCGCCGTCCAGGAGGTGAAGCTCTCCTCCTTCGGCGAGGGCGAGTTCAGGGTGGTCTGCGACGGCGAAGTACTGGAGGTCATCAGCCGCAGGCGGGCTGTACTGGAGGCGTACCCGGGCGCCATCTTTCTCCACCAGCCAGAGTCGTACAGAGTAAAGGAACTGGACCTCCACAGGGGAGTCGTGCTCGTGGAGCCGGCGCCCGGCGACCTGTAAACCACAACCCTGGTGGTAAGGAGGCGTTGGGTTCCAGGCGCCTGGGCCAGGTGGAACTCTCATGGGGCAAGGTCACGGTCTCCGGAAAGGTTCACGGTTGCCTCTTAAAGAGGTTCGACCATTCGGTGACCAAAGAGACCCTGGACGGCATCCCGCCGATCGAGTTTGACACCGTTGCAGCGTGGTGCCGTTTCACCGTGCCCTCGGGCTTGGGCGGTTCCCTAGGCGGCGGGCTGCATGCTGCGGAGCACGCCCTGATAGCCGTCACCCCTCTGCTGGCTATGTGTGACAGGTGGGACATAGGCGGGTCTTTCACGCCGGACGGCCCGGGAGGTAAGCCGGCCATATTCATTTACGACGGCTTCCCCGGCGGGACAGGTATAGCGGAGAGGCTGTACCAGTATTACGGCAAACTGGCTTCCCGCGCCTTGGAACTGGTGTTGGGCTGCAACTGCTGGGACGGCTGCCCGCGCTGCATCATGTCACCCAAGTGCGGCAATAACAATGAACCCCCGGATAAAAAGGCCTGCCTCCACGTGGTCGACATCCTGAGCCGGGAGATGGCCGGGGAGAGAGGTGCGGGTTAGAGCAGCGGTTCTGGCGCTCCCATTAAATTAGTCCGGGAGGGAAGTAAACAATAAGGATATGAACAAAACCGGAAGAAAGGGTGACCGCGATGGAATGCAGAAAAGACGAAAACCTCTCGAGATGCACCTGTACCTACAACCCCTGTAACAAAAAGGGACTCTGCTGCGAGTGCGTGGCTTACCACCGCCACCGCGGAGAGCTTCCGGGTTGTTTCTTTCCGCCGGAAGCCGAACGCACCTATGACCGGTCGGTGAGGGCATTTGTCCGCTACCATCAGAATCGATAAACCGATGTGTTCTGCAGTACAGGAAGCGGTTGATGGAGTCGCGCCCCGTGGCAGGTTTTTGGAATGTCGAGGCGGTGAAAAGGGCCCGGCAGCAGGCCGGGCCTTTATTTTGCGGCTGCCGGCTGGAGGAAATCGAGTGTCGGCGTCGAAAACAATAAGTTAGCGGAGCGGAGTCAGGGCAGGGAAGCTGCCCGGCCGGTAATCCGCCGGGCGGCGAACAGCCCCCTGCTCCTACTGTTGTTTAGAAGTTTTGGGCGGGAAACCCGGAACCGCCGTACCCGAGTACACGGCAGGTAGTTGCCGGCCCGGGTGGGTCTTCTCTCTCGGGCTGGTAAGGTAACGGCATGGGTGGCGGCTGGCCAGCGTTGTCTATATAGACATCTTCGACCGCACAAAGAACCCGCGCGGTTCAGTGTTCTTCTTTATCTTCTACTGTTGAGCAGATTTGTCGCGCAGGTGTGCCTCAAAACGTGCGGTGACAGCTTTTCGATTTTTGCCTGGTAAGCGTATTTTTTCAATAGCTGCTGCACGCCGCGCGGCGTGAGCGGCCCCCTCTGTCCCAGAAAGAGGGGGCCGCTTTTTCTTTCTCCCAGGTATTCCCTCAATGCGCGCCTCACATTGGAGGGTACCGGTACTTCGCGGTACTTGGCCCCCTTCCCCCTTACCGTCAGCTTACCCGACCGCTCCTTAATCTCCAGGTCTTCCACCCTCAGCCCGACCAGTTCACCCACCCGCAGCCCGCAGAACAACAGCACGTACACCAGCGCCCTGTCCCTGGCACTGCCGCCTCACTCCACGGCCCGCAGCAGGGCGTTCTGCTCCTTCCGGCCGAGCGCCCTGGGAGCAAGTTTTTCCTGCCTGACCCGTCTGGGAAGGCGGGGGAGGCGGCCGACCTGCCCCGTGTCCTGCGCCCAGGGAAGCCACTTCTTTACGGCCGCCAGGCGGCGGTTGACCGTGCTGGGCTTGTGGCGCTGCACCAAGTGCTGGCGGCACTCTGCCAGGTCCAACTCGGTCACCAGGTCCGGCCGCAAAGGTTCGCCGGCGGTCTCCAGGTAGCACCCGGCGAAGTCTTCCAGGTCGGAACGGTAGGCTTGGACGGTATTCTCCGAGAGGTGCTGGGCGGAGAGGAAGTCCAGAAAGGGGGCTAAAACGTTATGCGAACAGTTTTCCCGCTGATCCACGGCTGTGCCGGTTCCTTTCCGTACGCCCCGGGAAGAGGGTTCCTCGGCTATGTGAATTTCGACGCTTTTCGGTTTTCAGTTTTGCTGGAGGAGAAAGTAGGGAAAAATATCCTGATAGAAAAAAGGAGGATAAGGGGAAGTGAAAGCTAATATGAAAATAAGAGTCGTCTTAGAAAGGGGTATACCCGAAAACTGGCATAACATTTACCGTCTTGTCGAGGAAAAAGGCAGAACCCCCACGAATCAAAGTGGACAAGAAGCAAATACAAAAACCATGGACGACGCTGACAATGTTTAAACTTTGCGGCAACCTGTTTTCATGATGAAGGTGGTGGCTTTAAATGAGGGCCGCGATCTACGCCAGAGTTTCTACCAAGCACCAGGCTGAAAAGGAAATCTCTCTGGAGGATCAGACACAAAAATGTAGGGAATTAGCGTTGCAGCTCGGCGCAGAGGAAATCGTCGAGTTTGTAGACGATGGTTATTCCGGGGCAGATCCGAACAGACCTGCGCTGCAACGGTTGTTATTTGAGGTCAGCAAAGGCAATTTTGACCTGGTAGTCTGCTACGACGTAGATCGCTGGGCAAGGGATTTGGCAGACCAGCTGGTATTTACCGAGGAAATTGAACGCAACGGGGCAAGGCTGGAATTCGTAACCACGAAAAGAGGAACTTCTCCGGAAGACGAGCTGTTCTTCCAAATAAAGGGAGCTTTTGCTCAATACGAGCGCGCCAAAATAAGACAGCGGAGCCAAATAGGCAAATACGGAAAAGCCAGGAAAGGGAAAATGGTTACGTGTTCCCGTCCTCCATACGGATACCGGTATAACATGAATCCCGACGACCCGCAGTTTCATATCTTCGAACCGGAAGCTGAGGTAGTGCGGTTGATATACCGCCTCGTTGTGCGCGAAGGCATGGGATCGGTCCGGATTGCGGAATATCTCAGGGAAAAAGGAATACCTTCGCCGGCCTGTAAACCGCGCTGGTACCCGACCACCATCACCCGGCTGGTGAGAAATACAGTGTACGCGGGAACGTTTTTTAACTTGAAATACCGGGTCGTAGAAGAGGAAGGCAAGAAAAAAGAAAAGTTGCGTCCCCGAGAAGAATGGGTGGAAATTTCCGTTCCCCCAATAGTGTCGCGGGAACTGTGGGAACAGGCCCAAAAACGTCTCGACGAAAACTGGCGGACTACAAGAAAAAAATGGAGCAAACACCAGGGGCACCTACTGGTAGGGCGCATATTCTGTGGGCTCTGCGGAGCGGCGTATACAGCGTCAACTGCGAATTCAGGACATGGCTATTACCGGTGCTACCGCAAGGTGAGGTTTAAGGACTGCGGCAACATCTATCTCAGGGGAAGCGATGCCGCGAGAGGAAAAGGGGTAGACTCGATAGTGTGGGAGCTGGTTTCTCAGTGGATCAGAGATCCCCACCTCCTTGAAGCGGAATTCGTCAGGCGCCAGCAGGAAAATGAAAACGAACGCTTGTGCAGGCAGTTGGCGGAAGAATTAAACCTGAAACAAAAAGTTCTTTCCAACCTGGCTACGCAAAAAGACGAACTCCTGGATTTGCGGCTTGAAGGGCTGTTGAGCCCGGAGGAACTCAGAAAACGTATTGCCGCTGTGGAAAGAAAGAAAAAAATTCTTGAGGAAGAAATAAAGACACTCGGAGCCCGGATAACCAGCCTGAGGACAGATGCAACCCTGGATACGACTTTTGAAGACTACTGCGCGCTTATCGCCAGTAATCTGGATAAATTGACCCTCGAGGAAAAAAGAAAAATCCTGGACTGGATCGGGCTGAAAGTGATTGTATATCCCGAACAACTGGTAATTAACCTGCCTGTGCCTATGACTTGCGAAGGCAACAAGTTTGAAACAGTGCTGACCGTTACGGCTAATTTGTGAAGGCAGTTGTAACTTTGAAGCAATGGCTCCGGCAGCCGTAGATACCATGGTGCGCCACTTCCAGGATACCGGCCGCCGGCCGGAAGACTACGATCTTATTATCACCGGTGATCTGGCTAAGGTAGGCCACGAGCTGGCCATCAAGCTGGCCAAGCAACAGGGTTACGACATAAGCAAGAATTATACCGACTGCGGCCTTTTGATCTACGATTTAGAGCGCCAGGAAGTGCACGCCGGGGGGAGCGGCTGTGCCTGTTCGGCGGTGGTGACTACCGGGTGGCTGATGGGCAAACTCAACGACGGAAGTTTTAAGAGGGTTTTAGGAGTAGGCACCGGCGCCCTTTTAAGCACCACCAGCAGCCAGCAGGGGGAGTCCATCCCTGGCATCGGCCATGCGGTAGTAATCGAGAAGTAGGGGAGGTAAATTATGTCTGTAGTCTGGGCTTTTTTAATCGGCGGGCTTATCTGCCTGGCGGGGCAGTTGATCATGGATCTGACGCCTTACAAGGTGACGCCGGCGCACGTCCTGGTGGGGTTTGTGGTCGGCGGGGCGGTTTTAAGCGCGCTGGGATTATACGAACCTCTAGTTAAAATCGGCGGGGCGGGCGCTACCATCCCCTTGAGCGGTTTCGGCCATACTTTGGCCCAGGGCGCCCTGGACGCCGTGAAGACCAAAGGTCTCCTCGGGGTCTTCGGCGGCGGGGTGGCGGCCGCTTCGATAGGCATAGCCGCCGCGGTAGTCTTCGGCTACGTCATGGCCGTCCTCGCCCGACCGCAAGGGTAGGAGGGTAAAGCTTGATTACCGGCGATAAGGTCAAAGTAAGCCGCAAACCGGAAGTAAATAAAGAGTGGCTGAGCCGGGAGTTGGGCGTGGGCGAGAGTTTCGATGTGGTCTGCCGGGAAATAACTTTTGCCGGCCGCGATGCCGCCCTCTTCTTTATAGACGGTTTTACCAAAGATCAGATAATGGTGCATATCCTCCGCACCCTCTCCATGCTTAAACGCGAGGACCTGGCTCCCGACGCCTATAAGAAAGTCTTCCGCCAGTATTTAAACTATATCGAAGTAGAGGGCTTGGACGACCTGCACCAGGTAGTGGATAAGATCCTGGCCGGCGGGGTGGCCCTGGTCATCGACGGCTTTGAAGAAGCCCTCTTTATCGACGCGCGCGAGTACCCCGGCCGCAAGCCTGACGAGCCGGACCTGGAGCGGGTGGTGCGGGGGTCCCGGGACGGTTTTGTAGAAACCATAGTTCAGAATACCGCCCTTTTACGCCGCCGCATCCGCGACCCGCGCCTGCGCACGGAGATGCTGGAAGCGGGGAGCCGCTCTAAAAGCAATATCTGCGTAGTTTATATTAAGGATATAGCCAACTCCAAACTAGTGGAGATGGTGAAAGAAAAAATTAAGGCCATCAAGATCGACGGCCTGCCTATGGCCGAAAAATCGGTGGAAGAGTTGATAACCCCCGGAAATTTCTGGAATCCATTTCCTCGAGTGCGCTACACCGAAAGGCCGGATGTGGCCGCCACCCACCTTTTGGAAGGCCACGTGTTGGTCATGGTGGATACTTCGCCCAGCATGATGATCCTTCCGGCAACCTTTTTCCACCACCTGCAGCATGCCGAGGAGTACCGCCAGAACCCGCCGGTGGGCGTATTCTTACGCTGGGTTCGCTTTATAGGCGTGGCCGTCTCGGTTTTGCTGCCGCCTTTGTGGCTGCTGGTGGCTCTGCACCCCGCCCTTTTGCCGCCAGGGCTGGACTGGATCGGCCCCAAAAAGCTCGGCAAGATACCTTTAATGTGGCAGTTCCTCTTTGCCGAGGCCGGCATCGACCTCATGCGCATGGCGGCCATCCACACGCCTACGGCCCTGGCGACGGCCTTAGGCTTGATTGCCGCCGTGCTGATCGGCCAGATCGCCGTGGCCGCGGGCTTCTTTAACCCGGAAGTTATCCTTTATATGGCCATAGCCGCCGTTGGCATTTTCGCCACCCCCAGCTATGAGCTGGGCATGGCCAATACCCTGGTGCGTATAGCATTGATCCTGGGGGCAGGCCTGTTCGGTTTGCCGGGTGTCGTGGCCGTCCTCCTGGGCACGTTTTTGCTGTTGATGACCACCAAATCCTTCGGCGTACCGTACCTCTGGCCTTTAATACCTTACGACGGCCGTTCTTTAAAAGCAGTGCTCCTGCGCTCGCCGGTGCCCATGCAGAACGTCCGCCCTCCAGTGCTCCACCCTCAGGACCTGGACCGGCAGCCCTCCCCGGCCATGAAGCCTTTGAATAAAAGAAAGAAAGAGGAGTAAGGACAGGCGGGCAGCGGGGCTATCCGCGAAGCTTCAACAATTCCTCCAGGTACTCGCGGAAGGGCCCGGCCAGGTCGGGGCGGTCCAGGGCGAACTCTACCGTGGCTTTTAAAAACCCTAGCTTGTCGCCGACGTCATAACGTTTTCCCCGGAAGCGGTAAGCGTAGACCCGGCCTTCCGCCGCCAGCACGCGTAGGGCGTCGGTGAGCTGGATCTCGCCACCGGCGCCGGGCTTGAGGTCGGCCAAGATGGGGAAAATGTCCGGCTCCAGGATGTAGCGGCCTATGACCGCCAGGCGGGAGGGGGCTGTTTCCGGCGACGGCTTTTCCATCAGATCTTCCACCGGCAGAATGTCTTCCCCCGGAGCAGCGGCGGTTTTAATAATGCCGTAGCGGTTGACTTCTTCCTTCGGCACCTCCTGGACGGCGACAACGCAGGCGCCTACCTTTTGATAGACTTGGAGCATCTGCTTCAGGCAGGGCTCGGGATGCACGATGATGTCATCGCCCAGAAGGACAGCAAAAGGCTCGTCGCCGATAAACTTGCGGGCGCAGTAGACGGCGTGGCCCAGGCCTAGCTGTTCCTTCTGGCGCACGTAGTAGATGTCCACCATGTCCCCCAGGGCTTCCACCAGGGCCAGCATCTTGCCGTTGCCCTTTTCGCGCAAAAAAATCTCCAGGTCGTTGGCGCGGTCGAAATGGTCTTCGATGGCCCGCTTGTTTTTCCCGGTAATTATTAATATATCATCTAGGCCGGAACCGACGGCCTCTTCAACTATGTATTGGATGGCCGGCTTATCTACGATGGGCAGCATTTCCTTGGGTTGGGCCTTGGTAGCCGGTAGGAAACGCGTGCCCCAACCGGCAGCAGGAATAACGGCTTTTTTTACGCTGGGCATAAGCTTGCAACTCCCCCTTCGTTTTTTAGCCTGGTGTTCCAGGGCAAGTGCTTCTCCGGCTGGGGGTATAATTCCTGGTCCCTATTATTGAAAACCTGCAAGTTTAACCAGTAGCTCCCGCACGGCTTCCGGGCCGGGGAGATGGTAGGCGGCCAGGGTTTCCCGCGGCCGGCCCACCAGAACGCTCAGGCCCCGGCTACCCAAGGCGGCAAAGGCGTCTTCATCGGTAAGGTCGTCGCCGAAAAAACAGGGGAAGGCCCGGGGGAATCGGGAAATAAGGTAATTTACGGCCAAGCCTTTGTGGCTTCCCCGCGGCCTGGCTTCTACCATTTTCTTGCCGGTAATTATTTCGTAGCCTGAGGCCAGGTAGGGCTCGACCAGTTCCCGGAAACGGGCGGCTGCCGCCAGGCCTTTTTGCGGCTCGGCCAGCCGGTAATGCAGGGCTACACTTGTGCCTTTATCTTCGACCAGGAGCCCCTCGATGCCTCTAGCCGCCTCTCCGGCAGCGGCGGCAATTTTACGGGTCAGTTCCGGCGAGGGCACGGGGCCCAGGGCCACCGGCCGGCGGCCGGGAAACTGTAGCAGGCTCCCGTGGTTGCCGGCCAAAATAAGCGGCACGCCCTGGAACATATTTTTAAGCCCTTCCAGGGCGCGGCCGCTGATCACGGCCAGGCAGGTGCCGGGCTTGGAAGTTATTTTTTTCAAGAGCTCCTTTAACCCGGCATCCGGGTAAGCCTCCTCCGGCCGGCCGGCAATGGGCACTAAAGTGCCGTCGTAATCAAACATCAACAGCAGTTCCTTTTTGCCTCGCAGAATATTTAATAACTCTTCTAGGGACAATAATTTCACCACTCTTGGGTCCGGCGCTGCCCAGATGGAAGTTCTGCAGCCACCAGCGGAGGTCTTGTTTCCTCACCATTTCCCGCAGAGCCTGCATGCGCTGGCGGCGCTGGCCCGCGGGTAGGGTCAGAGCCAACTGCAAGGCCCTGGCTGTGCCGTCTATGTCGTAAGGGTTAACTAAAAGGGCGCCTTTCAGTTCCCGGGCTGCGCCGGCAAATTTACTTAAAATTAAAACGCCGTCTTCATCAATCCGGCTGGCCACGTATTCTTTGGCCACCAGATTTAACCCATCGCGCAAAGGGGTGACCAGCATGATGTCGGCGGCCAGGTAATAACTGACCAGTTCTTCCCGCGGCAGGGCGCGGTAAAAGTAATGCACCGGCCGGTAATGGCCTTCGCTGAAACGGCCGTTTATGCGGCCGACAGCCTCTTCTACCTGGCTGCGCAACTGTTGGTAGGCTTTTACGCTGCCGCGGCTAGGCACGGCAACCTGTATCAAGGACAGGCGGCCCCGGTAGCTGGGGTAGTCTTGCAGAAAATTTTCAAAAGCCAGAAGGCGCTCCAAGATGCCTTTGGTGTAGTCCAGCCTTTCTACTCCCAGGGCCACGAATTCCGTGCCTATCTGCTCCCGCAGCGCCCTGGCCTTGGCCTGGGTTTCTGCTTTGCCGGCTAGGTCCTGGAAGGCGGCGAAGTCTATGCCCATGGGGCAGGCCCGCACGCGCACCAGACGTCCCTGCCAGGAAACGGTATAGTTCTCGTAGTCTATTACGGCCCCCAGGAGGTTGCGGACCGTGTCCATAAAGTTGAGGGCGTAATCTTCTAAATGAAAACCGATGATGGTGCTGCCCAGGAGTCCCTGGAGCATTTCCCTGGCCCAGGGCAGGGTGCTGAAGAGATCGTAGTGGGGGAAGGGAATATGCCAAAAGAAGACCAGCCTAGCGTCGGGCATTTCCCGACGGCAGATGCCAGGCACCAGGGCCAGGTGGTAATCGTTTATCCAGACGACGCTACCGGGGCTAAATTCTGTCAACAGGGCGGCGGCAAACTTGTTATTGACCTTAACGTAGGCTGACCATTCCTTGGGATCGTAGGTGCAGCGTTCCAGGAAATAATGGCACAGGGGCCAGAGGGCGCGGTTGGTAAAACCGTGGTAGTAGTTTTGGATTTCCTCAGGGGTTAATAAGACTTCGTGAAAGTAATATAAGGGATTATCCTGGGGGATGGGCAGACGCACCGCTTTTGTCTGCGGCCCGGCTTCCCTTCCGCCCCAGGAAATCCATACTCCTCCCTGTTGTTTTAATACCGGCTCCACGGCCGAGACCAGGCCGCTGACCGAGGGTACAGTTACTATACCGTTTTCCGTTTCTTTTAGAGTATAAGAACCGCGGTTAGATACGACGAAGATCTTGCCGGCAGTTCGCACTCCTTTCACGCTCCTTCCTTGGGTTTTTGCCCAGGAGGCAAATTAGCTTGCTTTTAAAACGCCTTTTACTACCCTTTTGTATACGGCCAGGGTATTTCCTACCATAATGGCCGTGGTGTACCTGGCCAGGACTTCCTGCCGCGCCCGCTGGCCTATCCAGGCCGCCAGGCCGGGTTTCTGCAGTAGCATCAGGCAGAGACGCGCCAGGGCCCGGTAATCGCCCCGAGGGATGGCGAAACCGTTTCGGGCCGGAGTTATAATTTCGGCCATACCGCCAGAGCGGGTGACAATGAGGGGCTTGCCGCTGGCCATACTCTCCAGCATGGCCAGGCCAAAAGGCTCTTCAAAGGCTGAAGGGTAAACGCAGATGTGGGCGGCGCGGTATATATCCGGCATTTCCTGCCAGGAAAACTGGCGTAGGTACACGTGCTCTTCAAGATCCAGTTCGCGGATTAATTCCTGGAGATCGGCAATCTCACCCGGCTGCTTGTGGCCCCAGTCAACGGTATACCGCGTGCCGGCCATTACCAGCAGCGCTTCGGGTACCTGTTCCCGGATAAGGCTTAAAGCCCGGATGCTGACGTCACACCCTTTGGCGTGGCTCATGCGGGCCGGGTGAAAAATTACTTTTCGCCCCTTGAACTGGGGATAGCGGGCGTAAATGGCTTCGAGTTCTGCAGGGGCGGGAGGGTGGAAAAGCTGAGGGTCGGTGCCATGATATACCACGGTTACTTTAGTAGGGTCATAACCGCTGGCAATCAATTCCTGCCTTATGTAATGGCTGACGGCTATGACCGCTTCCCACCCGTCGGCCAGGGCGTTCATTTCCTGCCAGAGGTCGTCTTCCCAGACGTTATGGGCGGTCAAAATTAACGGCAGGCCCAGTTCCCGACAGATTTGTTGCAGGGCGCGGGCGTGTACAGGGCTGAAATAGTGCAGGTTGTGGGCGTGCACCACGTCCGGCCGCACATTTCTTATAAAGCTGGCCAGCCTGTCGAAAATCGCGCCCGCATTGCTGCAAATGCTCTCCAGAGTGAGGTTGTTCAGATCCATTAAAGGCGTGCGCTCGATAACGAGGCCTTGCCAGTTTTCCCGTTCCGGGCAGCCCGGTGCCGACCCCGTTAGCAGGTAGACGCTGTGCCCTCGCCGGATAAATTCTGGGCAGAGCATAGCTAGATGTGTCTCTACGCCTCCGATGATAGGGGGGAAGGCCCAGTGAACCATAGCTACACGCAAATGGCATCACCCTCCTTGAATTAACTTTACATAAAATAATTATATAACAAATTTTAGGATGCGGACAAGATAGATGGTTGAAAATGCCATTGACCGGTCTAAACAGATCAATGCGAGTTAGTGTAAAATTTCAGTAGGTGATCCAGACCCGGAGGAATCTGGACAAAGGATAAAGAAAAAGAGACCTCACAAACCTAAAAACCCTAAAGAAAGG
>JASUSV010000049.1 GCA_030445865.1 Clostridia bacterium | reverse complement strand
ACTCTTCGGGCTTAACTCCCGCTACGCGGATGACGCCAGGCTGAAGGCACAAGCTCTACTGGACTCCCAGAAAGAGTTGCTGGAGCTGGAGATTAAGGAAACGGAAAAGAAGCTGGGCCGGGCAAGGAAGAAGCTGGGCCTTGCCATGAGGAAGCTGGTGAGAGCTGAGGAAAAAGGAGCTACCCCAGAAGTTCTCGAAAAGCTTCATCTTACGGTCAAGGGCCGGAACAACCGGGTTCTTTCTCTAGAGAGGAAACTGGCTGAGCTAAAGGCTTACCAGGAGAGTGGTACGATACCAAAAGTAGTCTTTGGCGGCAAAAAGCTCTGGAAGAAAGTCTGCAAAGGCCGGGCCACGCGGGAGGAGTGGCTGGCCGCCCGTAAAAACCGCCTTTACTCCCGGGGGGACGAAACCAAAGGCGGCAACCCCAACATGAAGGTATCCTGCCGGGACGGGGAATTCCGCCTGGCAGTGACCATATCTCACCTTTCAGAAAAGATAGGTGAAGATGCCCTGGGCCGCCCCAAGATGAGCCGCGCCCCGAAGGTGGAGGGCAGGCTTATGATCCCGGAGAAGCACCGCGACCTGGTGCGGATATGGCTGGCCGCGAAATTGCCTTACACAGTAGAGCTGGTCCGCACCCTGGAAGGCCGCTACCTGGTCCACCTGACGTTTGAACGGGGCGGGGTACCGGAGCCTGATTTTGCCAAAGGTTGCTTGGCCTTAGACACGAACCCTGACGGCGTGGCCCTGTGCAACGTCAACCCTAAAGGCCAGCCGGAGCCCTGGCCGGAAGACCTCAATATCCCTTGTCCCAGTAACCTGGGCAAGTACGAAGGAGAGTTTCAGGTCACCGCTTACTCGAACGGTTTCCTCTACATCCGGATACCCGACCTGGCTTATGCTTCTGGGTTCCGGCGGGACTACCTGATAGGCGTTTTGGCCAGAGTAGTGGTAGATATAGCATTTTTCTTGGGCAAGCCGATTGCCCTGGAGGACTTAGATTTCGGCAAAGACAGGCTGGATACGAGCAGGAAGTTTAACCGCATGGCTTCAAACTTCCCCTATGCAAAAATGGTGGAGGCTGTGTGCAGGAGGGCTACCAAGGAAGGCGTGCCCTTCAAGCTGGTGCCTTCCCGGTACACCTCCACCGTCGGGTACTGGAAGTACATGAGGCGTTACGCCGTTCCGGTCCACTGCGCGGCGGCTTTAGTTGTTGGCCGCCGGGCCATGGGCTTTAAGGAGCGGGTAACGAAAGAGCTAAAGCAGCTAGTAGCCCGAATCAAGCAAAACCTTACCCGAGAGGCCAATCCCTATATACCGAGGGAAGGAGAAGGGATGACCTGCGGGGTCAGGGCCTGCTTGAGGCGGCTGAAAGGGAAGCTTCCTTTGCACAACGGGCTTGCCCCGTGGCGGCAGGAGGCGTTTTACTCCGCCTGGTACGACCTGAAGCGATTGGCCCTGGCCCTGCGGTGACTCCGTTTAGCCGGTGTCGGACAAACCGGCAGGCGTCCTAACAGGACGCGGGAGGCGGGGTTTAAAGGACTCCCCCGCAGGCGGTCAACGTGGCTGGCGGAAGCGCGGACTCCCCTTAAGGCCGTGCCGGCTGCGCCCCCTGCGGGCAGCATTCCCGTCCGGGTGGGACTCCCGGGCCTAGGCCCCCTGTCGCCCTGCCCCTCGGGGGCAAATCAAGTATCCTGAAAGGAGGCGAATGCCTGGTCTGGGGGCCGGCTTGGCTGGAAATAAAAGCAGTCAAGTTTTTTGAACCAGGGTAAGTATGTCTGATAATGAAATAGTAAAAGAGGTATTAAGAGAGCTTAAAAAAAACGAGTTCAACGCTTACTATGCTCAAAACGGGGATGAGGCCAGGAAGCTGGTACTCGAAATGATACCGGAAGGCGCAAGTGTTGGTATTGGTGGGTCTCTAACCATCCGCAATCTGGGGTTGGTTGAAGCGTTAAGGCAGAAGGGGTATAAAATATACGACCACTGGGACGAGACCCTAACTCCCGAAGAATTAAAGCAAACCTTTAGAAATCAGAGAACGTGCGATGTTTTTTTGTGTAGTACCAATGCCATAACTCGAGACGGCCAGTTAATCAACCTTGACGGCAGCGGCAACCGGGTCAGCTCTATGATTTTCGGGCCCCAGAAAATAATTGTCGTGGCCGGGATAAACAAGATTGTGGAAAACGTAGAGCAGGGTATACACAGAGTCAAAAACGTAGTGGCCCCCGAAAATTACCGCCGGAGAAACTCGCCGGCTCCCTGCGCTAAGACCGGCCATTGTATCGACTGCCGCCCTCCTGCCAAGCAGTGCCGCGCCCTGGTAATCCTCGAGGCCCGGCCACGGATAAGCGCGGACTTTAACGTTGTCCTGGTGGGGGAAGAGCTGGGTATTTAGGCAGGAAAGCGGCCTTCAACGTCGAAACACTTTCGGTACGGACAATAGAACATTTGGAGGTGCGAAAATGGAAGGGCCGACGAAAGAGCTGGCGCGGTTCGCGGCGGAGCTTACCTATGGGCAATTGCCGGTAGAAGTTAAGGAAAAGGCCAAGATGTGCCTCCTTGACGCCCTGGGATGTGGCCTGGGCGCCTGCAGGCATGACCATAACTTAAAATTGCTGGAGGCGTTGAACGCTTTTGAAGCCAGCGGCGGGAGCACCGTCTGGGGTCAGAAGCAGAAATCCCCCTTTTGGACGGCGGTACTGGTCAACAGCAGTATGGTGCACACCCTCGACTTTGACGATTTCCACAAGCGGGGCAAAGTTCACTGCGGTTCAACCGTAGTGGCACCGGTCCTGGCAGTGGCCGAAAGAATAGGTTCGACAGGCGAGGAGATTATTACCGCCCTGGTTGCCGGTTACGAGGTTATGCTCCGGGTGGCCATTGCCGCCGACGCCGCCGCCCACCGCCTCCGTGGATGGCACGGTACGGCTACCTGCGGCACCTTTGGAGCGGCTGCCGCCGTAGGCCGCCTGCTCGGGCTGGACGGTTACTGGCTGGCCAACGCTTTAGGCTCGGCCGGGACCCAGTCTTCGGGCCTGTGGGCCTTTACTGCCGACGGCGCCATGAGTAAGAAGTTCCACGCCGGCCGGGCGGCCCAGAGCGGGGCTATGGCCGCTTTTATGGCTCGGTCGGGATTTACCGGCGCGACGAAGATCCTCGAGGCCGAGGACGGAGGTTTCTTAAAAGCCGTTTCCGACCGCCCCCATTTAGAAGCCCTAACGGAAGGGCTGGGTTCTAAATGGGAGATCATGGATGTGGGCTTCAAGCCTTTCGCCTGCTGCCGCACGATTCAACCGGCCATCGAGGCGGCTATTACCCTTAAACGTCGGCACGGGCTCCAGTGGAAAGAAATCAAACGCCTGGAAAAAATCCGGGTTTATACTTACAGCGTGGCCAAGAAACAGAACGACCTTCCCCTGCCGCCGGTAAACTCTAATATGGCCCAGTTTAATCTGCCCTTCCTCGTTGCCGTAGCCTTGCGGGACGGCACCATAAAGCTCGAGGCTCTGGATGAAACCTCTTTAAACGATGAAGAGCTTCTCGGCGTGGCCCGCAAGGTCGAGGTTTTGGTAGACGAGGAAATAGAAAAGCAGTTCCCGGCCAAATGGGGTTGCCGTATGGAATTGGTAGCTGGAAGCGGCGGGGTCCTGGAAACTTATATAGCTTCGGCCAAGGGAGATCCCCAGAATCCCCTTACCCTGGAAGACCAGCGGCAAAAATTTTTAACTCTAGTGGACGGCTCGCCTTATGCCGGCAGGGGCGAAGACTTGTTCCAGGTATGCCTGGAGCTGGAAAAGGAACATATGGCCGCTAGACTAATAAGGTTATTAAGTTTAGAATAGACTTTGAAGGGTACAGGGGGAGGAGATGGTTTTATGCCCTACGAGCAACTCCTGGAAAACGGGCGTTATTTCCGGCGTTTAAAGGGGATGAAAGTTAGAGAGGCGCTGGAAAAAAAGGGTTATAAGGCGGTTTACGTGGACACCGGCCGGGAGGCCTTTAACTTGGTCCTCGACCTGGTACCGCCGGGAACCAGGGTGGGCGTAGGCGGTTCGGTGACCATAAGGCAGCTGGGATTGCTTGAGGCTTTGCGGGAACGGGGGCACGAGGTTTACGACCACTGGGACCCCTCCTTAACCCGCGAGCAGGAAGAGCAGGCCCGCCGGGCCCATCTAACCTGCGACGTTTTTTTAACCAGCACTAACGCCATAACCAAGGACGGTACCTTAATAAACATTGATTTCAGCGGCAACCGCGTGGCGGCCATGATTTTCGGGCCCAGGCGCACGGTTATTGTGGCCGGCATAAATAAGATTGTCGAAGATGTGGATGCGGGAATAAAGAGGGTGCGGAATGTAGTTTCGCCGCCGACCTTCCGACGCCGCAAAATGGACCACCCCTGCACGGAGGCGGGCTTCTGTATTGATTGCCGCCGTCCGGACCGGCCCTGCCGGGTGATTACCATACTGGAGGCCCGCCCGGCAGCCAACCCCGACTTCCACGTTATCCTGGTCGGAGAAGAATTGGGGTACTAGAAATACGGTAGCAATTTGAGGTGAATTAGCCATGGTCCGGGCTTTCGAGCAGGGCCCTATCCGCCCTCCTAGCGAAGCATACAGTTTGCTGTTGCGCCTTACGCGCGGCTGCCCCTGGAATAAGTGCGAGTTTTGCCATACCTATAAGAATATAACCTTTAGTCGGCGCACCGTGGAGGAGATCAAGCAGGAAATTAGAAATATTAAGGAACTGGCAACCAGGCTCCAGGAAGCTTCCTGGAGCCTGGGTTTGGGCGGCCGCATGGATCAGAGGGTTGTACTGGCGGTACTAAAGCAGACCGGCATCGATTGCACGCAACTGGCCCTCTGGCTTAGCCGCGGAGCTAAAACCGTATTTCTCCAGGACGCCGACTGCTTGATAATGAAAACGGAAGAATTGCTGGAAGTACTTCAATTCCTTACGGAGACCTTTCCCAGTGTAGAACGCATCACCACTTACGGCCGGGCAAAGTCTCTTTTACGGAAAAGCGTCGATGAGCTTAAAAAATTAAAAGAGGCGGGAATAAAGCGCATTCATACCGGCCTGGAGTCGGGGTGCGATGTCGTCCTCGACTACGTCCGCAAGGGAGCGCGGGCAGAAGAATATATTGAGGCCGCCCACCGGGTAAAAGAGGCCGGCATAGAGCAATGCGAGTACATCATCCTTGGTCTGGGCGGGAGGCGCTGGAGCCGGGAGCACGCCCTGAAAACGGCCGAGGTCTTAAGTGCCATCAACCCCGAGTATATCCGCGTTCACACCCTGGCCGTTGGCCCCGACATGCCCCTCTGGAAAAAAGTTCAGTCGGGAGATTTTGAACGCCTAAGCGAGGACGAGATAATCCAGGAGGAGCGTTTGCTCCTCGAACACCTGGAAGGCATCCGGAGCCAGTTTATATGCATCCATTCCCTTAATCTCCTCAACGAGATAAACGGCAGGTTACCCGAGGATAAAGAGGAGATGCTGGGCATTATCGATGCATATCTGGCCCTGCCGGAGGAGGAGAGGTGGAACTATAAACTGGGCCGCCGCGCCATGGCTTACCAGTGTCTAGCCGATATGCAAAATAAGACAATTTATCAACAAGTACAGGCGGCGGTTGAAAATTTAAAGGCCGCGGGGCGCCTGGAGGAAGCATTGGAAGAGCTGCGCCGGAGGTGCGTTTAGAAAAATTCTTTCTTCATCAGCAGGAATTTCGGACATTATGTCGAATGATAAATCATTGTTAAGTCAGGTTAAATGGTCTTACCATTAAACCAGCCTACTACAAAACCGCTGGGGGGGATGTATACAAAAGTACGTGTAAAAAGAAAGTTTTGGCAAGAAAGCTAGGATATAACAAGCTCAAACAATTAGGGCAAGTCTAGAATTGCAAGGAGGATCAATTAAAACGTGAAGAGTAAAAAATTTGTCTGGGTGTTGGCGCTTGTATTCGCGCTAAGCTTGGTTGTCGCGGGTTGTGGCGGAGGGAAAAACGGAGACAAAGAATCCCCTAAGCAAGGGGAGACTCCTAAACAGCAGGCCCAAGAAGTGAAATTCCCGACCAAGCCCATTACCATTGTTACCGGTTCCAGCCCTGGCGCGCCGATCGACGTTATGGCCCGCCTTTTAGCGAAGTTGGGCGAAAAGACTCTAGGTGTACCAATTTCCGTTCTCAACAAAGTAGGTGGCAGCGGTACCATCGCCCTCTCTTACAACCAAACACAACCAGCAGACGGTTATACAGTAAATACCGAGGCTACCGGTATAACCTCTATACTGCAGATGGCCGGCAGCCCTTACACCTACAAGGATTTCGAATATGTCATCCGTGTCCAGATGGATCCTTTTGCCCTCTATGTGGCTAAAGACAGCCCTTACAAGACGCTGGACGATTTCTTGAAAGCGGCTAAGAGCAAGAAGATAAGGGTAGGCGGTTACGGCAAAGGATCGCCGCATAATATTATAACTTACGACCTGGGCAAGAAAGCCGGTGTAGAATTCGAATGGGTTCCCTTTAACAGCGGCAATGACGCCATCATGAATGTTATGGGTGGCCACCTGGATGCGGCCATGTCCAACATCAGCGCCTATGCCAGCAAAAAGGGCGAGGTACGGGTATTAGCCGTATCTTCTGATGAAAGGGTAAACTTTGCTCCCGAGGTACCGACCTTTAAAGAGCTGGGTTATCCCGAGCTTACCAGGTATCACTGGCGCGGCCTCATAGTGAAGAAGGGTACACCAAAGGAGATTATCCAGAAGCTCCATGACGGCTTCAAGAAGGCCATGGAAGATCCGGAATGGAAGAAGTATATGGAAAGCTCTGGTATGCTGGATGGTTACCTGCCGCCGGACAAATTTAAGGAAGCCGTTTATGCCCAGGCCGACAACGACCTCAAGGTATTAAAGGAAATGGGCTTGCTTAAGTAGAAAGTTAATGATACTGGTATATTCGGCGGGCCTTTTTGGCCCGCCCTCCCCCTATTTTACTGATTTACGGCTTGCCGGGAGGCAAACTTTATGAAAAAAGGCACCTTGGTTATTAATGTACTTTTTATCGTAGCCTCGGTTTTTCTTTTTATCGAGACCTTCAAGTTTCCTTATTTTAAGGGGCCGGTCGGGCCGGCGGGTATGCCCCGGTTATTGATCTTTATTCTGGTAGCCTTAAACCTTATATCCATCTGGCAGAACCGTTCGCTTAAAGACGACAAGCCGGTTAAAATCGAATCCCCATGGCGCATTATTGCAGGGACGGCGCTTATACTTTTATATCTTGCCCTCTTTAATTCTCTCGGTTATTTCGTTGTAACGCCTCTTTTCCTGATCGCCATGATGTTCTTAATGCAGGTCCGGCGACCGGTTATGGTAATAAGCGTTGCGGTTATCTTTACCTTGGTTGTTTACTTCTTCTTCTACAAAGAGCTCATGCTACCTCTTCCGCTGGGGTTGCTGGGTTAATTCCCATGAGGGGGAAAGCTTGAATTATGGAACTGTTGCAAAATTTGCTGCAGGGTTTGGAAATCACTTTTACCTGGCAGGGGATATTGGCCGTAGCGGCAGGTGTTTTTATCGGCATCCTCTTCGGTCTTACCCCCGGATTAGACGCGACTTCGGGTGTTGCCTTAATGCTCCCCTTTACTTACCCTATGCCGGCCACTATTGCCCTGCTGTTTTTAGGTGGGCTTTACTGCGCTGCCAGCTACGCCGGCTCTATCACGGCAATCTGTTTGGGTGTGCCGGGTACTCCCGCTGCCGCTGCCACAGCGCTGGACGGCTATCCCTTGATGAAAAAAGGGAGAGCCGGGGAAGCGCTCTTCGTTTCGCTATATTCTTCCGTTATCGGCGGGTTAATTTCTACAGTTTTTCTGGTACTCCTCATGGGCCCGTTAGTAAAAATGGCTTTATCATTTGGCCCGGCCGAGTACTTTTCCCTGGCACTGTTCGGTTTAACTGTTATCGCCAGCCTAGTTGGCAGGCAATTTATTAAAGGCTTTATCGTGGCCGTCCTAGGGTTGCTCATATCTACGGTAGGCATGGATGCTTATACTTCTTATCCGCGTTTTACCTTCGGCATACCCGAACTTTTTGAAGGTATCTCCTTTGTACCGGCCATGGTGGGGTTGTTTGCGGTTTCCGAGGCACTGGTAAACCTAGAAAAATTAGGCGCCGGCCGCGTTGTAAGCGCAGTAGCCAATAGAATTCCCGGTTGGAAAGAGATAAAAAAGCTTCACGGTATAATACTCATCAACTCCTTTATCGGCTCCTTCCTGGGCGCCCTGCCGGGCGTAGGGGCAGCGACGGCCTGCTGGGTTTCTTATAACCAGGCTCAGCGGATGAGCAAGCACCCGGAAAAGTTCGGCACCGGCATTTTAGAAGGTGTGGCAGCGCCGGAATCCTCTAATAATGCCACGGTGAGCACGGCCTTGGCACCATTGCTGGCCTTAGGTGTACCTGGTTCGGCGACGGCCGCTGTTTTGTTGGGCGCGTTGATCATGCATGGTTTGCAGCCGGGCCCTGAATTATTTAAGAAGGCCCCGGATGTCGTTTACGCCTTACTGGCTTCACTTTTTGTTGCTAATATAATAATGGGCATTCTCGGCTATTTTGGCATTCGGTTGTGGACCAGTTTTCTTAAGCTGCCTATCGGTGTTCTCACGGCCCTAATCTTCGGCTTTGCTTTCCTGGGAGCCTTCGGTGTGCGCTACACGCTCATAGATGTAATCATAATGCTGGCCTTTGGTTTCCTCGGCTATATACTTCGCAAGTTTGAATTCCCGCTTCCTCCGTTAGTACTGGCGCTGGTATTAGGGTTTATGGTCGAGGATAACTTCCGGCGGGCTTTAATGATTTCCAATAACGGTGCGTTAATTTTCGTAACCAAGCCTTTATCCCTTGTCTTCCTGATTCTGGCGATTTTGAGCCTGTTCGCTCCTTATATCCAGACCCAGTGGGCTATTAGAAAGGCTCGCCGCGAAGGTAAGACCGTTGAAGAGGCTCTGGAAGAAGTATCTAGGATGTTTAGCGACTAATCATTAAAACTAAAAGAGATGCGATTTGGTATGCAGCTAAAACCCATAAGGTTAAGGAAGATTGCAGATGAGATAATCGCCCAGATTGAAGAGCAGGTAATAGAAGGGTACTTGCGGCCGGGCTCCCGGTTGCCTTCGGAAAGGGAGCTGGCCGAAACGCTGGGCGTAAGCCGGGGGGCGGTCCGGGAGGCGCTGACGGCCCTGGAAATGATGGGCATCGTCGACGTCAAGAGCGGTGAAGGTACTTTCATTCGGGAGACGACTAATGACAGCAAAATCCAGGCCCTTTCTCTAATCCTCCTCCTGGAGAAAGATGCTTTTAGAGACATCCTCGAAGTCCGCAAGATTTTGGAGGTGGCCTGCGCCGAACTGGCTGCCCAGAAGGCCTCTCTAGAACAACTCGACAAGATAGCCAGGTGTCTCGAGGAGATGAAGCAGGAGCTGGAGCAAGGGAAATTCAGCCTTGGCCCTGATATGCAGTTTCATTACTGCATTGCCGAGGCCAGCGGCAACTCCCTGCTCCTGCGCCTGATGAACACTATTTCCGGCAACGTGCGCTTGGTGTTGAGGCGTACCTGGCCCCGGCGCTTTACCTCCTTAGAAGAGGGCATGGTTATCTTTAACGAGCACCGTAAAATCCTCGAGGCCCTGTTCAGCCGCGCTCCGGGTCTTGCCGGCAGGTATATGGAAGAACATCTCAACCGCGTTGCCCAGGCTCTTGAGGAAAACGAGAAATGGAAGGAGGAAATTGCACAAGCGCAACAGCCTTATAAAGAAGCGGTAGATTAAGCTTTCAAACCTCAGGCTGCTGAGGTTTGTTTAGCAGCCAAGGTGGCCAGACCACCAAACCACTAAACCATAAAGCGAGGAGGAAACCGGATGCCTTACAAAACCGAACAGTGGTACGTTTCTCCCTGGAACTATGCCGAGGAGGTGACTAAACAATTTAATTTTCCTCCCAAGATCGAGTTCCACGACGTATCCTTGAGGGACGGTGAGCAGCAGGCCGGCGTTATCTTTACTAAGGAGGATAAAATCAGGATTGCCGAAAAACTTGCCGAGGCCGGAGTCCACCGGATCGAGGCCGGCATGCCGGCCGTTTCCAAAGACGACGAACTGGCCATTAAAGAAATCGTTAAAAGGAACCTGGGCCCCAAAATCTTCGCCTTCTGCCGCTGCATGATCGAAGACGTCAAAAGAGCGCTGGACTGCGGAGTAGAGGGCATTGTCATTGAAATTCCCTCCAGCGACCACATGATCCAGTACGCCTACGGCTGGCCCCTGCAAAAAGCCATTGACTTGAGCATCGAAGCCACCAGCTTTGCCAAGGAAAATGGCCTTTATACCGTCTTCTTCCCCATTGACGCTTCCAGGGCTGAAATCAACTGGTTTTTAGACCTGATCGTCAAGGTGGCTACCGAAGGCCATATGGACGCCCTGGCCGTAGTCGACACCTTTGGCGGCCTGGCTCCCACTACTATCCCCTACTTAATCAAGAAGATCAAAGAAAGAATCGATAAACCCTTAGAAGCCCACTTCCACGACGACTTCGGCTGCGCTGCCGCCAACACCATGATAGCCTTGGCCTCCGGCTGCGAAGTCGCCCACACCACCGTAACTGCCATAGGTGAAAGGGCCGGCAACGCCCCCTACGAGGAAATAGCCCTGGGCCTGCTTACCATGTACGGCGTCGATACCGGCATCAAGACCGAAAAGATGTACGAGATCGCCAAACTCGTCCAGGAACTGGCCAGGGTAACCGTCAGGCCCAACCGCCCCATCGTCGGCGACCGCCTGTTCCATGTGGAATCCGGCATCATCGCCGGCTGGATTAAAAACGCCTTCCCCGACCACAAGCTCGAAGTTACGCCTTTCCTGCCTTCCCTGGTAGGCCAGAAGGGCCCCGAAGTCGTCCTGGGCAAGAGCAGCGGCAGCCCCTCGGTGGAGATCTGGCTGGAAAAACTGGGGCTTAAGGCCACGCCGGAGCAAATTATGGAGATGGTCAACAAGATTAAAGAAAAAGCCCTCAAAACTAAAGAGCTTCTTACCGAAGAAGACTTTAGGGCGATATATGAAGAAGTTGTTGGATAAGGAGGGAGAAGCATGGCCATCACCGAAACCATGGTAGCTGAGGCTGCGGCCCGCATCCTGACGGTAGCCGAGACCAAGCTACCCCAGGATATAATCGAGGCCTTAACTGAAGCGGCGGCTAAAGATTCCAGCCCCACGGCCAGGCAGATCTTGAGCACCATCGTTCGTAATGCCGAGATTGCCAGAGAAAAGGGCGTCGTTATCTGCCAGGATACTTGTATCGCCTCCTACAATGTAAAAGTAGGTACCAGGGCCGTAATTGAAGGCGATATCAAAGAAGGCCTGCGCCTCGGCACCGAGAAGGCCACCCGCGACATACCCCTTATACCCCACAGCGTCCACCCCATCACCCGGAAGAATACCGGTACGGGTACGGGCCCCCGTATACCTCTCATCCACTTCGATCTCATTCCTGGTGCCGATTACGTGGACATCACCGTCCTGCCGGTCGGCGCCGGCAGCGAGGGCGTCAGCGCCATGAAAATGTTCGCCGCTTATGACCCTTTCAATGAAATAAAGAAATTCATCATCGATACCGTGGTCAGCGCCGGCGGTAAGCCCTGCCCGCCCATAATTGTGGGCGTGGGCCTAGGCACCCACTTAGAGATGGTGGGCAAATTAGCCAAAGAAGCGGCCATGCGGCCGCTGAATACCCGCCACCCGGAGCCGGATATAGCCGCCCTGGAAGATGAACTTCTGGCGGCCATCAATAAGCTCGGCATTGGCCCTATGGGCATGGGCGGCGATACCACTGCCTTAAAAGTTAACATCGAGTACGGCAACGTCCACACGCCCAACATGCCGGTAGCGGTAAAAATCCAGTGCTGGGCGGCCCGCCGCGCTTCCGTGCGCCTGTACAACGACGGCACTGCCGAATACTTTGCAGGTTAGGGGGTGAGGAAAGTGAGCGAATACAGGCTGACTTTGCCGCTAACCGCCGACCAGGTAAAAGAGCTTAAAGTCGGCGATGTTGTATACTTAAGCGGAAGAGTCTACCAGGCTACTGCCGCCGCCCACCAGCGTATGCTGGAATATCTTAAGGCGGGAAAGGAACTGCCCTTTCCAACTAAGGACCTGGGAATCTTCCATTGTTATACCAGTTGGCGCCGGGAAGGCGAAGGCTATAAATTGAACTATTTAGGCGCTACCACCAGCGCTTCTGTTAATAAATACCAGCCGGAGGTTATCGCCAGGTTGGGAATAAGGGTGGTCATCGGCAAGGGCGGTATGGACGCCGGGGTGCTGAAAGCCATGCAGGAAAACGCCTGCGTTTATCTCGCCCAGGTCGGCGGTTGTTCGGCCCTTTACAGTGCTGGCGTCAGGGGAATACCCGCCGTCTACTGGGAGGACCTACAGGCCAACCTGGTTATTGCCCTGGAACTCGATAACTTTGGGCCTCTGACCGTCGGCATGGACGCCCACGGCAACAGCATTTACGCCGAAACGGAGGCCAAAGTGCGGGAGAATATCCGGGAGGCTTACCGGATAATCGGCGCTTTAAGCGCTTAAATAAATGGTGTATCCGAAAGAAGTATGAAAATGCCGGGGATGCTGGTGTAAGGCGACTTTGGGCGAGCCCTGCGAGCCGTTGGCGAGACCGAGCCCGGAGGCGGGGCCGAGGGCATGGAGGCCCGAGGCCGGCCACTGAGGCAGGA
>JASUSV010000048.1 GCA_030445865.1 Clostridia bacterium | reverse complement strand
TGTCCACGCCCTGGAGACAATAGACGCGCTGGACCTCCCGCAGCAGATATAGTTGTACGGCACGAATACCCTTAATCCGGAGCAGATCGTGGGGGTTAATGGAACCCTCGGACAACTCATCTCCGGGTTCCACGCGCTGGCCTTCCTCTACCCGCAGCCTGGATCCGAAAGGTATCTGGTAGGTACGGCGCTCGCCATCATCGCCGATCACTTCTACCTCGCGCCGGCTGCGGGATTCGTTAATTTTAACTATACCGCCGATCTCGGTAATAACGGCCTGGCCCTTGGGCTTCCTGGCCTCGAAAAGTTCTTCTACCCGCGGCAGGCCCTGGGTAATATCTTCGCCGGCTACGCCGCCGGTATGGAAAGTACGCATGGTAAGCTGCGTACCCGGCTCACCAATTGACTGGGCCGCAATAATGCCTACAGCTTCCCCGATTTCCACCGGATAACCTGTGGCCAAATTTCTGCCGTAACATTTAGAGCATACGCCGTAACGCGTTTTACAAGTCAATACCGAGCGAATAGGCACCTTCTTTAACCCGGAAGCTATAATGGCAGCCGCAATCTCCTCGGTAATCTCCTCGTCGCGCCCCACCAGCTTTTCGCCGGTTTCGGGGTGGTAAATATCCTCCGAGGCCAGCCGGCCCACTATACGCTCCTCCAGGGATTCGATTATTTCTTCTCCATCACGGAGTTCCTCGGCTATAATACCCTCGGTGGTACCGCAATCCTCTTCCCGCACAATTACATCCTGCGCCACGTCTACCAGGCGGCGCGTAAGGTAACCGGAGTCCGCCGTACGGAGCGCCGTATCGGCTAGGCCTTTCCGGGCGCCGTGGGTAGAAATAAAGTATTCCAACACCGTTAAGCCTTCGCGGAAGCTGGCCTTAATCGGCAGGTCGATGATACGGCCGGAGGGATCGGCCATTAACCCGCGCATGCCTGCCAGCTGACGGATTTGCTGCACGTTACCGCGCGCGCCCGAGTAAGCCATCATATAAACCGGGTTAAATTTGTCCATGCTGTCCATTAAGCGTTTAGTCAGGGTTTCGGTGGCGTTATTCCAGAGGGTAATTACTTTCTGGTAACGCTCTTCTTCGCTGATCAAACCGCGCCGGTATTGCTGTTCTACCTTTTCTACCTGGGCTTCGGTTTCGGCCAGAATCTGCTGTTTTTCGGAAGGAACATCCAAATCATCTACGCCGATAGTAAAACCGGCCAGGGTAGAATAATGAAAGCCGAGCTTTTTAATACCGTCCAACATCTTGGAGGTCGCTTCGTTACCCAGTTCCCGATAACAGCGGGCAATGATTTCGCCTAGTTTTTTCTTGCCGACTTCGCAGTTATAAAAGCCCAGCTCCTTGGGAATGGGCGCTTCCAGGTTAAATATAAGCCGGCCCAAAGTCGTTTCGATCAATTTACCGTCCAGTTTAACCTTAATCGGCGCGTGAATGTCAAGCTCTTTATTCAAGTAAGCATAATAGGCCTCATAATAGCTGGAGAAAATCTTGCCGGCGCCTTTAGCCTTTTCCTGCAAGACCGTTAAATAAAAACATCCCAATACCATATCCTGGGTAGGAACAACTACCGGCCGGCCATCCTTAGGATTCAAAATATTATTAGAAGCCAGCATCAGCAATCTGGCCTCAGCCTGGGCTTCGGCGGAAAGGGGCACGTGTACGGCCATCTGGTCGCCGTCGAAGTCGGCATTATAGGCTGTACAAACCAAGGGGTGGATCTGGATGGCCCGGCCTTCGACCAGTACCGGCTCAAAAGCCTGGATACCCAGCCGGTGTAACGTGGGCGCGCGGTTCAACAGTACGGGATGCTCGCGAATGACTTCTTCTAAAACATCCCACACTTCATTTTTAACCCTTTCCACCATTCTCTTGGCGCTCTTGATGTTGTGGGCGTAACCTTCGTCCACCAAGCGCTTCATAACGAAAGGCTTGAAAAGCTCCAGGGCCATTTCTTTAGGAAGGCCGCACTGGTGCATTTTAAGTTCCGGCCCCACGACAATAACTGAGCGGCCGGAATAGTCCACCCGTTTGCCCAGCAAGTTCTGGCGAAAGCGGCCTTGCTTACCTTTAAGCATATCGCTTAAAGATTTCAAAGGACGGTTGCCAGGCCCCGTCACCGGGCGGCCCCGCCTACCGTTGTCAATTAAGGCATCTACGGCCTCCTGGAGCATACGTTTTTCGTTACGCACGATTATATCCGGCGCGCCCAGGTCTAACAGCCGTTTGAGGCGGTTATTCCGGTTAATTACCCGGCGGTAGAGATCGTTCAGGTCGGAGGTAGCGAAACGCCCGCCGTCAAGCTGCACCATGGGCCTGAGCTCGGGCGGGATTACCGGGATTACGTCCAGAATCATCCATTCCGGCCGGTTGCCGGACTGGCGGAAGGCTTCGACCACTTCCAGCCTCCTGATAGCCCGGATCTTGCGCTGGCCGCTGCTTTCTTTTAACTCCTGGCGCAATTCCTTTGCCAGCTGGTCTAAATCGATCTCCTGCAAGAGTTTTTTTATGGCCTCGGCTCCCATACCGGCCTCAAATCTTGAACCGTACTTTTCCCGGTATTCGCGGTATTCGGCTTCGGTTAACAACTGCTTTTTTAATAACGGGGTATCCCCAGGATCGGTAACAATATAGGAAACAAAGTAAAGCACTTTTTCTAGGGCGCGGGGCGACATGTCAAGAATCAATCCCATACGGCTGGGGATGCCTTTAAAATACCAGATATGGGAAACCGGCGCCGCCAGCTCAATATGGCCCAGGCGCTCACGGCGTACTTTGGAGCGCGTTACCTCTACACCGCAACGGTCGCACACAATCCCTTTATAGCGAACGCGTTTATATTTACCACAATGGCATTCCCAGTCCCGCGTAGGGCCGAAAATCCGCTCACAGAAAAGGCCATCCCGTTCCGGCTTTAAGGTCCGATAGTTAATAGTCTCCGGCTTTTTAACTTCGCCGCTAGACCAGGCCCGAATCTGTTCCGGCGATGCCAGGCCTATGCGAATGCTTTCAAAGTTGTTTACGTCCAGCATAAGGCCGCCTCCCCAAAATTATTCTTCTTCATCACCAATAGGTTCCAGGTCGCCGTTGGGGACTACCCTTGCCCTTGGCCTTTCAGGCCGGAAAATCTCTTCCAAGTCTTCCTCATTAGCATCGGACAATTCCAGGCCGTCCAAACCGAATTCCTCTCGTTCGAAATCATCAAAGGCTTCTTCTCCTTCTTCCTGTTCTTCTTCGGCTTCTTCCGCATATTCCTGGACTTCGCCTCCAGGGCGAATGTCCAGTCCGAGTTCTTTTGCGGATTCACCTATATCTTCGTCTTCTTCCTTAATCTCGATTTCCTCTTTTTCTTCCGAGAGAACTTTTACGTCCAGCCCCAAGCTCTGAAGTTCTTTAATCAATACTTTGAAGGACTCCGGCACTCCGGGCTCGGGCACATTTTCTCCTTTAACTATAGCCTCGTAAGTTTTCACCCGCCCCACAACGTCATCCGACTTAACCGTTAAAATTTCCTGGAGGGTATAAGCTGCGCCGTAAGCCTCAAGCGCCCAGACTTCCATTTCACCAAAGCGCTGGCCACCGAACTGGGCCTTTCCACCGAGAGGTTGCTGGGTGACCAGGGAATAGGGACCTGTCGAACGGGCATGAATCTTGTCATCTACCAAGTGAACGAGTTTAAGCATATACATATAACCGACGGTGATGGGCCGGTCAAAGGGCTCGCCCGTGCGCCCGTCGTAGAGGATGGTTTTACCGCTTTCAGGTAGGCCGGCTTTCTTCAGCAGCTCTTTAATCTCTTTCTCATCGGCACCGTCAAAAACGGGGCTGGCGACGTAAATATTAAGTTTTTTGGCCGCCCAGCCTAAGTGGGTTTCTAAAATTTGACCGAGGTTCATGCGCGAAGGCACGCCCAAGGGATTAAGCACAATATCTACCGGCGTGCCATCCGGTAAAAAAGGCATGTCTTCTTCCGGCAAAATACGGGAGATTACCCCTTTGTTTCCGTGGCGGCCGGCCATTTTATCGCCCACCGAAATTTTGCGCTTTTGGGCCACATAAACACGCACCAGCTGGTTAACTCCCGGAGCCAGTTCATCCCCGTTCTCTCGGGAGAATACTTTGACATCGACGACTTTGCCGGATTCGCCGTGAGGCACGCGCAGAGAAGTATCGCGCACTTCCCTTGCTTTCTCGCCGAAAATGGCCCGGAGAAGCCGTTCTTCCGCCGTAAGTTCCGTCTCACCTTTAGGCGTAACCTTCCCCACTAGAATATCGCCGGGACGAACCTCGGCTCCTACCCGAATGATGCCCCGCTCATCCAGATCCTTAAGCACATCCTCGCCCACATTAGGAATATCCCGAGTTATTTCCTCCGGCCCCAGCTTGGTATCCCGCGCATCGCACTCATACTCTTCGATATGAATAGAGGTGAAAACATCGTCTTTAACCAAGCGCTCGCTAATTAAGATAGCGTCTTCGTAGTTATAGCCTTCCCAAGTCATAAAAGCCACTAAAACATTACGCCCTAAAGCTAGCTCGCCGTTATCCGTCGAGGGCCCGTCGGCAATAAGGTCACCGGCATTAACGCGCTGGCCTTTCCGCACCACCGGCTTCTGGTTGATGCAGGTACCTTGGTTGGAACGAGCAAATTTCTGCAGGCGGTAAACATCCAGGGTGCCCTCGTCGGTGCGTACCACCACTTCCTGGCCGGTAACGCGCTCTACCGTGCCGGAATGCTTGGCCAAAACCACCACGCCTGAATCCCTGGCTACACGCCCTTCGATTCCCGTTCCTACAATAGGAGCTTCGGTTCGCAAAAGAGGAACTGCCTGGCGTTGCATATTGGCACCCATAAGGGCCCGGTTGGCGTCGTTATGCTCCAAAAAGGGTATTAACGAGGCCGCCACGCTTACTACTTGCTTGGGAGATACGTCCATATAGTCTACGCGCTCAACGGGCACCAGGCGAAATTCTTTGCCGTGGCGGGCGTTTACTCTTTTTTCCAGAAAGTAACCGTTCTCGTCCAGAGGCGCATTGGCTTGGGCGATAATATACTTGTCTTCCTCGTCTGCCGACAAATAAACGATTTCGTCGGTAACCTTACCTTTTTCTTTGTCAACCTTTCGGTAAGGCGTTTCGATAAAGCCGAACTCATTGACTCGGGCATAAGTACTCAAAGACCCGATGAGGCCGATATTGGGCCCCTCAGGAGTCTCGATAGGACAAATACGCCCGTAGTGAGAATAGTGTACGTCGCGAACCTCAAAACCGGCCCTTTCCCGACTAAGGCCGCCAGGGCCCAGCGCCGAAAGCCGCCTTTTATGGGTTAATTCAGATAGGGGGTTGGTCTGGTCCATAAACTGGGATAACTGGCTGGAACCAAAAAATTCTTTGATAGCTGCTACCACCGGACGAATATTGATCAAAATCTGAGGGGTAACCACGTCAATATCCTGAATGGTCATGCGCTCGCGCACGACGCGTTCCATGCGGGCCAGGCCGATACGGAACTGGTTCTGCAATAGTTCGCCTACCGAACGCAGGCGGCGGTTGCCCAGGTGGTCTATATCATCAGGAGCAACTTCCCCGCTCATTAATTTCAACAAGTATTTAATGACATGGATGATATCTTCTTTGGTGAGGCAACGAATATATTCCTGCCGGCCGTTGACTTCGGTATAAAGAACTCCATGGCCTAACTTTTTTTCAAGTTTATAGCGCCCTACGTTTCCCAAATCGTAGCGCCTAGGGTCAAAAAAGAGGGATTCAAAAAGCGTGCGCGCGCTCTCTACTGTAGGGGGTTCGCCCGGGCGCAGGCGTTTATAAATTTCCACCAACGCTTCTTCCTCAGAATCCGTATTATCTTTCTCCAGGGTGTTCTGGATGCGAACGTCGTAATCGAACAACTCCAAAATCCGGGCATTAGTAACGTAGCCAATGGCGCGCAGGATAACGGTGGCCGGAATTTTACGGGTGCGGTCAACGCGGACGTATATGCTTTCGGTATTGTCGGTTTCAAATTCCAGCCAGGCGCCGCGGTTGGGAATGATGGTGGCACCGTAAATTTTGGCGCCTGAAGAATCTACGCTTTCGCTAAAATAAACTCCCGGCGACCGGATTAGCTGGCTAACGATTACCCGCTCGGCACCATTGATGATAAAAGTACCTTTTTCGGTCATGAGGGGAAAATCGCCCATAAAGACTTCTTGCTCTTTAACCTCGCCGGTTTCCTTATTAATCAGACGTACCTTTACGCGTAAAGGGGCGGCATAAGTCATATCCCGCTCTTTGCAATCTTCTACGGAATATTTGGGCGAGCCGAGGGAATAATCGACAAACTCCAAAATCAGATTGCCCGTAAAATCCTGAATGGGAGAGATATCTCTTAAAAGGTCGCGCAACCCCTCTTCGATAAACCAGTTGTAGGAATTACGCTGCACCTCTATGAGATTTGGCATCTCCAGAACTTCGCTAATCCTGCCAAAACTTAAACGCTCCCGAGTACCGGCCATGGTTTTATCTCCCCCTCATAGAAATTCAAAAGCAAGGCCTCTTAATTAAAACCTCGCTTTTTTAACGCAATTAACCCTGTTCTCCTATTATTGCCGATTAAGGAATCTTTTAATCACATCGGCCACAAATAATGGCATTTTATAATACTAGCACACATGCCTATTCGTGTCAAGAAAAAGTTTACTAAGGAAGTGGCTCCAGCATTGCCAGATCCCGGGACCCTGAACAAAAAGGGCACCCTAAATTGCTTTATAGAGTGCCCGTTTTGGTAGTCTTGGGGGGTTATTTTATTTCTACCGTAGCTCCTGCTTCTTCGAGCTTAGCCTTAATGCTTTCGGCTTCCTCCTTATTAACCTTTTCCTTGACGGGCTTCGGAGCCTCATCAACTAAAGCCTTGGCTTCCTTTAATCCCAGGCCGGTGATTTCGCGCACGACTTTAATTACATTAATTTTCTTATCGCCGGCCGCTTTAAGGATAACATCGAATTCCGTCTGCTCTTCCACGGCGGCTTCGGCCGGGGCTGCGGTCGCCCCAGGGGCTACGGCCATGGCTACCGGTGCAGCAGCGCTGACCCCGAACTCTTCCTCAAAAGCCTTTACCAACTCAGCTAACTCCAAAACCGTCAGGCCCTTTACGGCCTCTACAATTTCGGCTACTTTACTCATTCTGAGATCAACTCCTTTTATAAATTAATTTAAGCCGCTTCTTTTTGCTTACGTATAGCATCTAAGACATAAACCAAGTTTCGCGGCAGGGCGGCCAAAATACCGACCAGGTTGTAAAGAGGAGCCCGCATACCTCCAAGAACCTTGGCCAGCAACTCTTCCCTGGAAGGTAATTCCGCCAGGGACTGCAAGCCTTTAAGATCGATGACTTTGCCTTCCAGCACGCCTGCCTTTAACTCCAAATTTTTATTGTTGCGGGCAAATTCGGTTAAGATTTTCGCAGGGCTGACCGGATCCTGGAAGCTGTAAGCAATAGCCGTAGGCCCCTCCAGATAAGGATTTAGCTCTTGCAGGCCCAATTCCTCTGCGGCGCGGCGCATTAAAGTATTTTTGACAACTTTGTAGTGCGCTCCGGCCTCGCGCAACTTGCGCCGCAACTGGGTCATCTCGGCCACTTTCAGCCCCCGGTAATCGGTCAAGACGACGGCCACGGACTTTTCGAGATGATCCTTAAGTTCGTTTACTATCTGGATCTTGGCCTCTTTTTCTTTGCTCATCTAATCACCTCCTTAAAATCTGCAATATAAACAAAAACCTCCGCAGACAGCGGAGGCAATAAATTCCTATCCCCGGAGCAAACTCCCCGATGAAAATCTAATACCTCGGCAGGCAATTTTAAGTCCTTAAGACACCTGCTGTCTACGGTAGCAAATTCTATTTAGTTATCGCCAAGAATTAGCGCGGTACGGCGCGAGCGGGGTTAACCTTAATACCCGGCCCCATGGTTGTAGCCAGGCTGATGCTGCGGATATACTGGCCCTTGGCAGCTGCGGGCTTGGCTTTTACCACGGCCTCGATAAATGTCTGGAAATTCTCCAACAGCTTCTCGGGAGGAAAGCTTGCTTTCCCGATAGGTACGTGGATAACAGCCGTCTTGTCTATACGGAACTCAATCTTACCGGCTTTGACTTCTTTTACCGCTCTGGCGATATCCATGGTTACCGTCCCGGCCTTGGGGTTAGGCATTAATCCCCGAGGACCCAAAATACGGCCTAATTTCCCTACCACCCCCATCATATCGGGAGTAGCGATAGCCACATCAAAATCCAGCCAGCCGCCCTGGATCTTTTCTACCAACTCTTCGGCTCCAACGAAGTCGGCGCCTGCTTCTTCAGCCTCTTTGGCTTTGTCGCCTTTAGCAAACACCAAAACGCGCCTTGTTTTCCCCGTACCGTGGGGGAGAACTACTGTTCCCCGAACTTGCTGGTCGGCATGGCGGGGGTCTACTCCAAGGCGTACGGCAGCTTCTACGGTTTCGTCAAACCTGGCAGTAGCGGTCTTTTTCACTAGGTCGATTGCCTCTGCCGGTTCATATAATTGCTGCCGGTCGATTAATTTGCTGGCTTCCAGATATTTTTTGCCATGTCTCGGCATTTCTTTTCACTCCTCGGTGGTGATAACGGATTAAAAATCCTCCCACTAAAATTTCCTTAACCCTCGATTTCGATCCCCATGCTGCGGGCTGTACCTTCGATCATGCGCATGGCGGCCTCGATATCGTTGGCATTTAGATCTTTCATTTTGAGCTCGGCTATTTCCCGCACTTTCTGCCGGGAAACCTTGCCCACCTTTTTCCTATTGGGCTCCCCAGAAGCCGTCTCTATGCCCAGGGCTTTCTTTAACAAGACCGCTGCGGGGGGCGTCTTGGTTACGAACGTAAAAGAGCGATCTTCGTAGATAGTAACTTCTACTGGAATAATTAAACCCGCCTGGGCTGCCGTACGCTCGTTAAATTCTTTCACAAAGGCCATGATATTTACACCGTGGGGGCCCAAAGCCGAACCTACCGGTGGAGCCGGCGTCGCTTTGCCTGCCGGTATCTGAAGTTTTACTAAAGCCACGACTTTCCGCGCCAATCCAACCACCTCCCTGATTACTCGAGTTTTTCTATCTGGCTAAATTCTAACTCGATGGGGGTTTCGCGCCCGAACATCGACACCAGAACGCGAAGTTTTCCTTTGT
The DNA here is from genome assembly GCA_030445865.1 of Clostridia bacterium. Lineage (GTDB taxonomy): Bacteria > Bacillota > DSM-521 > Neomoorellales > Neomoorellaceae > JASUSV01. Next base: position 3,689 of record JASUSV010000048.1, on the reverse strand, counting down.
CCGGCTGAACCTCTTCAACCGTGCCGATAAAGTTTTCAAAAGGGCCGCTGGTCACACGCACGCTTTCTCCAACAGAAACCTCGATACGCGGCCGCGGCTCGTCCCTCCCCAGATGGCTAAGGATTTGTTTTACCTCATCTTCTTGAAGGGGGATGGGCTTGCTCCCGCTGCCTACAAAACCGGTTACTCCTGGGGTATTGCGAACTACGTACCACGAATCATCGGTCAAAATCATTTCCACCAAAACGTAGCCGGGATAGACTCTGCGTTTGGTGACCTTGCGTTTACCGTCTTTAATTTGAACTTCGTCTTCCGTGGGAACGACGATATTAAATATCTTGTCCCCCATATTCATGGAGGCTATTCTTTTTTCCAGGTTGGCTTTTACTTTGTTTTCGTAACCCGAGTAAGTATGAATTACATACCACTTTTTTTCCATACGGGGACCTCTTAAATGATAAGTTCAAATAAAAAAGCAAAAAGGGAATCCACTACCCAAAGGAGAATCGCCACCAAAAATACCGAAACCAGAACTACTGCCGTATAAGTAAACAGCTCTTTCCGCGTCGGCCAGTGAACTTTTTTCAGTTCTAACCAAGAACTGCGTATAAATTTGGCCGCCCGCTCGAAAAACTTTTCTTTGGCAGCAACGGATTTAGCCACGGACTTGGCCACCTTTACCATCCCACACCTTACTTCGTTTCCTTATGGAGTGTATGCCGGCCGCAATGGGGACAGTATTTTTTTAACTCAATACGGTCGGGATCGTTCTTTTTATTTTTCTCGGTAGTATAGTTACGCCGCTTGCACTCGCTGCAAGCAAGAGTGATGCCTATACGCATAAAGATTACACTCCCTTACCTTTTCCTGGCCAGTACCTAGCTTACTTTAGCATAAAAAGATCGGCCTTGTCAACGCTGCCAAAAGTTTTAAAGGCCGCCTAGGGGCGGCCTTGAGGTTAATCGCCTAACAACAGGAGGATGAGGATCAGGAAGATAATGAATGCCCTATCGTCGTTCATATTGAAGCCCATCTTGAGTGCCTCCTTTTAATTTCCTAATAATAACAAAATCAAAATAAGGAAGACGATAAATGCCCTCCTATCTCCCCAGCCGAATCCACCACCGGCCATTTAAGGAACCTCCTTTCCCGGCTCAACAGGCAAGACAAAACCCTTCTTCTATCTTGGCCTGTTTTAACTCCTAATCCAAGATATGAAGAAGGGCGTCAAGCGGTTACTCCTGTAAGACATCTTTATAACTTAGATTAAACGTTAAAGCGAAAGGTGATTATATCGCCGTCCTGCACGATGTACTCTTTCCCCTCCAACCGGAAGAGCCCTTTTTCTTTTACCTTAAACATACTCCCCAGCGCCTGTAGATCGCTAAACTTTACTACTTCTGCGCGAATAAAACCGCGTTCCATATCGGAATGGATTTTGCCGGCTGCTTCACGGGCATTAGTGCCGACTTTGACAGTCCAGGCGCGCACTTCATCTTCCCCGGCTGTAAGAAAGGAAATAAGCCCCAGGCGATGATAAATAGCCCGCGCCAGCCTTGCGATGCCGGGTTCCACTATGCCCATTTCTTGCAAAAAAACTTCGCGGTCACCGGCATCGAGGCGGGCAATTTCAGCCTCTAAGGCGGCGCAGATGGTCAAAACGGGGATTCCTCTGGCCGCTGCATATTCTTCTACCGCCTCCTGGCCATCGTACCTTCCCCGACTTAACTGCTCTTCATCAATATTGACTACAATCAACATCGGCTTGGTAGTCAAAAAGGACATATGCCGCAAGACCTGCCACTCTTCCTGGGTTAAACTGGCTCCCGAAAGGGGTTTTTCATCTTCCAAGATTTGACGGCATTTTTGTAGTGCCGCCTGTTCGGCCTGCATTTCCCTGGTAATTTTTTTGCTGGCCGCTATACGCGCCATTCGCGTTTCTACTAACTGCAGGTCGGCAAGGAGTAATTCAATATTTACGGCTTCAAGATCGCGCACCGGATCAATGCTGCCGCTAACATGAACTACTGCGTCGTTATGAAAGGCCCGTACCACATGTATCAACGCATCTACTTCCCGCACCGAGGTCAAAAAGGCTGCGCCCGAGCCCTGAACAAGGCCGGGCACATCGATCACTTCCAAAGTAGCCGGGGTTACTTTACGGGGATGGTAAATGGAGGCCAGAAAATCAAGGCGCGGGTCCGGGATGGGAGCGGTGCGGATGTTGGCCTTAGTTCGCCCCGTAAAGGCGGATGTTTCTTCTTCTGCCCGGGTCAATAAATTAAATAACGTCGTCTTGCCGGATAGAGGGAGGCCGACTATACCGCATGTAAGGGGCATTTTTATTTCACCTCGCCTTCAAAGTATAAAACTCTACGGCCCTAAAAGCAACAAAAACCCGAGCTGCGTCCGGCCCGGGTAAAAATAAGTAAGCTCTTGCCTAAAGGGATCCCTTGAATTACTCCGGCCAGTTCTCCTGGAACCTCCTTTTTATGCCTTCAACGTATTTTGGATTTATTTCTATCATAATGAAGTTCCTATTGAGAGCCCAGGATACGTACCCTGTGGTTCCAACCCCTGCTACGGGATCCAGCACAATATCCCCTTCCCTGGTGGAAGTAATAATGACTCTCCGGAGCAACTCAAGGGGTTTTTGTGTAGAGTGAAGCTTTTTTCCGCTGTCGTCTTTTAATCTTTCCGCCCCGGTACATATGGGCAGGACCCATACATTGGCAGCGACCTTCCCTATCCCAAATTCCTTGGCTAACTCTTTATTGAAGACGTATTTTTTCACCTTTCTATCCTTGACCGCCCATATCAGCGTCTCAGTAGCATTGGTAAATCTCACTCCCAGCCAGTTTGGCATGGGATTGGTCTTCACCCAAATTACATCATTGAGTATCCAATACCCTAAATCTTGCATAATCTTACCGATCCTGAAAATGCTGTGGTAGGTGGCGATTACCCAGATGGTGGCGCTGGGCTTCATAACCCTTTTTATTTCGGTAAGCAAGCGAGAAATGAATTCATCGTATTCTGCAAAAGACCCGAACTTGTCCCACTCGTCATCGACGCCTTCAACAAGCGTTTTTACCTTCCATCTCCTCAACTCTTTCTTGGGCAACTGGAGAAAATAAGGTGGATCCACGAAAACCATGTCTATTGAATTCTCGGGTAGTTTTTTAAGCACTTCAAGAGAATTGCCCAATATAACTTTATTTAGCACTTCGGCAAGGGAATATTTTTCTACGTCCGGGTTGTCGGCAAGCACCAATTGATCCAAAGCTTTTTCTGTGTAAGCCTTAAACGAAGTCAGCTGGCCAAAATCCATCTTCGCCCTCCTGTATTCTAAACGGCCACCCCGGGGAACTTCTCCCAGCCAAGATAATACCGCAGCCGTAACCGGAATGGCAAGTTTTCGATCACCGGGGAGCGCCCGTTCCTGGAGGCTTCTAACCTCCAACTCTACCGACGGCTCCGCCAGGTGCGTTGCAGCCCCGGCCGGCGAGCATAAAAAAAGAACCGGTTTAACTTCCGGTTCCAAAAATCTTTTGGAGCCCATAACCGGGATTGAACCGGTGACCTCCGCCTTACCAAGGCGACGCTCTACCGACTGAGCTATATGGGCATGGTTGCGGGGGATGGATTCGAACCAACGACCTTCGGGTTATGAGCCCGACGAGCTACCA
>JASUSV010000047.1 GCA_030445865.1 Clostridia bacterium | reverse complement strand
GAGCCGTTGGCGAGACCGAGCCCGGAGGCGGGGCCGAGGGCATGGAGGCCCGAGGCCGGCCACTGAGGCAGGATGCCGAATTGGCCGGGAACCCCGCCGGAGGGCGAGGGGGAGCCTACGGATCGCCGGCGAGCCCATCTGGAGCCGTCGCCAGCGCCCCGACATGGGGAATGTTTCGGAAGCATCTAAGCATTAGAAAGGGGGTTGTTTTATGCGTATCCTTGTGGTCGGCGGCGGCGGCCGGGAGCACGCCCTGGTCTGGAAGCTGGCCCAGAGCCCCTTGGCAGAGGAAGTATACTGCGCGCCCGGGAACGCCGGCATTGCCCAGGAAGCGACCTGCGTGCCGGTTGCCGCTGATGATATAAAGGCTTTACTGGAATTTGCCCAAAAGATGGCCATAGATTTAACGGTGGTGGGGCCGGAAGCGCCGCTGGTAGCGGGTATTGCCGACGCCTTCGCTGGAGCCGGCTTAAAAATTTTTGGTCCTACCCAGGCGGCGGCGGCCATCGAGGGGAGCAAGGTCTGGGCCAAGGAACTTATGGCTAAATACGGTATTCCTACGGCCCGGTTTGCCGTCTTCGACGCCCTGGAGCCGGCTCAAGAATATATTCGCCAACAAAAAGCGCCGCTGGTCGTCAAGGCCGACGGCCTGGCGGCGGGTAAGGGCGTGATCGTAGCCCGGGAAGAGCGCGAAGCGCTGGAGGCGGCCGAGGCCATGCTGGGTCGGGGCATCTTCGGCGCCGCCGGCCGGCGTATTGTTGTCGAAGAGTGCCTCCAGGGCGAAGAGGTGAGCGTCCTGGCTCTGACCGACGGCGAGGCGGTCGTATCTCTTTTGCCTGCCCGGGATCACAAGCGGGCTTTTGACGGCGACCAGGGGCCAAATACGGGCGGCATGGGGGCCTATGCGCCGGTATCTTTTGTAGAGCCGGAAACCCTGGCCGTAATCGAGGAGCGCATTTTAAAACCGGCCATTAGGGCTCTGGCGGCCGAAGGCCGGCCCTACCGGGGCGTACTCTATGCCGGCCTCATGCTTACTGCTGACGGCCCCAAAGTGCTGGAGTTTAACTGCCGCTTCGGCGACCCGGAGGCCCAGCCCCTGCTCATGCTCCTGTCCGAAGATTTGCTTCCCCTGATGCTCGAGGTAGTAGAAGGGAATTTGCGTCCCCGGAGTTTAAACTGGTATCCCGGCGCGGCGGCCTGCGTAGTCCTGGCCTCCGGCGGGTACCCCGGTTCTTATGAAACCGGAAAGCCCATATGCGGTCTGGAGGCAGTACCTCCGGAAGTTAAGGTTTTCCACGCCGGCACCGCCTGGCGCGGCGGCCAGGTAGTTACTTCCGGGGGACGCGTTTTGGGCGTCACAGCCAGGGCCGGCGATCTATCGGCGGCCCTGGCAAAGGCTTACGAAGCCTGCGAGATCATTTCTTTTGCCGGGAAGCATTACCGTAAGGACATAGGCGGCCGCAGTTAGAACCACCCTTTTTTTCTAAAATAGCCCAGCATCAGCAGAGCCAGAAATACCATCCAGCCCAGAGCCCAATAATAGCCGTAGCGCCATTCCAACTCCGGCATATACCGGAAATTCATGCCGTAAATTCCCGTAACTAGGCTCAAGGGCATAATAATGGTAGTAATAACTGTCAACACTTTCATGATTTCATTCAAGCGGTTGGAAGTCAGGGAGAGATAAATTTCCATAGCCGAACTGGTTAAATCGTGAAAGGTCTCTACTTGGTCGATCAGGCGCAACATTTCGTTATAAATGTCCAGGAAAAAGACCCGGTTTTCAGCTTTTACCAGGGGAAACCCGGGGTGAGAAAGGAGATTCAGGATGTCCCGCTGGGGTCCCAGAAGTTTGCGTAGCTTGATAGCCTGGCGGCGCAGGGTAAAAATTTGATTGAGGACTAGTTCTAGTTTGCCATGTGGCCTAAATGCATAACCCCTTCTCTCCTGGTAAAACTATATAAAGATTTGTTACCGGGAGGAGGGGAGAGGGTCTGGCACCGCACTACCGTAAGCCCCTGCCCGCCGCCCTTTTCCGGCGCCGCTCGGGAAAGGGTAAAGATGAGCCCGGACGGGCATCGTACAAACAGTTCCCCTACCCACCTTTAGATAATTATCGGCTATCGACCGACCTAAAGTCAAACCTGGAACAACTCAAGCAAATTTTCGATCGCTGTGCCGATGTGGTACGCCGGGATTTCCTGATCGGCGGGCGGCTCAAAGGCGCCTTAATATACATAGATGGCCTCGCGGATACCGCCATTATCGAGGAAGCCCTGATCCCCCATCTGCTGGGCGCCGAAATTCCGCCTGAACTCTTCGCACGCCAGGCGCCGGAGGATCTGGTGGACCTCATGGAGCGCGCTCTGCCTATGGGGGATGTCAGGCTGGTTAAATCTATGGCCGAAGTGGTGGAGCACGTCCTCTCCGGCGATACGGCCATTTTCGTGGACGGCCATTCCCAGGCACTTGTAACCAGCACCCGTGCTTTTGAACACCGCGGCGTGGAAGAGCCTATTACCGAGAGCGTGGTCCGCGGCCCGCGCGAGGGTTTTGTCGAGAATTTAAGGGCCAATACCGCCTTGATCCGGCGGCGGTTAAAGACCCCGGACTTAAAAGTGGAATCCTTTCGCATCGGGCGTTATTCCGCAACTGCTGTATACGTTATTTATCTTTCCAGCCTGGCCGACCCGGCCTTAATCCGGGAAGTTCGCCGCCGCCTGGAACGCATTGACGTTGACGGTATATTGGAGAGCGCCTATATCGAAGAATTAATCGAGGATAATCCTGCCTCCCCTTTTCCCCAGATCGACCACACGGAGCGGCCCGACAAAGTGGCTGCGTCCCTCCTGGAAGGCAGGGCGGCTATCCTTATAGACAATACCCCCTTTGTCCTCCTGGTCCCTGCGGTTTTCGTCCAGTTCATCCAGTCCAGCGAGGACTATTACGAACGCTTTTACCTGGCCAGTTTCCTACGCATGGCCCGCTTTATCGCCCTGAATATAGCCCTGATCTTGCCGGCCGTTTACGTAGCCGTGAGCACCTTTCACCAGGAGATGCTTCCTACCAGCCTTTTAATTAAGCTGGCGGCGCAGCGGGAAGGAGTGCCCTTCCCGGCGGTTATCGAGGCGCTCCTGCTGGAATTGGCTTTTGAAATGCTGCGCGAGGCCGGCGTGCGCCTGCCGCGGCCGGTGGGCCAGGCGGTGAGTATTGTTGGCGCCTTGGTCATCGGCGAAGCTGCCGTCAACGCCGGGCTGGTTTCGGCGGCCATGGTGATCGTCGTGGCCCTGACGGGAATCGCTTCTTTTGCCCTGCCTTATTTCGCCATGGCCATCACCATCCGCCTGCTGCGTTTCGTCCTGCTTGTTGCCGCCGGCATTTTGGGCTTTTACGGCATTATGATTGTGCTGCTGGTAATACTGGTGCATCTTTGCGCCCTGCGCTCCTTCGGCGTGCCCTACCTTTCGCCGGTATCTCCTTATCGCTTGCAGGACTGGAAGGACGTTTTCGTCCGCGCCCCGCGCTGGGCCCAGGATACCAGGCCCTCGAGAATCGGTTATCGGGATATAACCAGGCAGGGTAAGGAACAGAGGCCGGGGCCCCGGGAGGATGGGAGGCAGTAGACCTTGCGTTTAGACGGTTATATCAGTGCCCGCCAGGCTACTCTCTTCATCTGGTTTACCATTTTACCTACGGCCATCCTTTTCCTACCCCAGATGCTGGCCAAGAAGTCCCAGCAGGACGCCTGGCTGGCTATTATTTTGGCCGCCTTGCCTGCCCTGGCAGTTAGCGCCTGCGTTTACTTATTAAGCCGTCGCTTTCCCCGCCAGACGCTTTGGCAGATGCTGGAATTCATCCTAGGGCGGCCTTTAGGGAGATTCTTTGGCTTCCTCTATGTCTGGTTTTTCCTGCACCTGAATGCCGTTGTCGTGCGCCAGTTCGGCGAATTCTTAACCACGGCCGTCATGACCGAAACGCCCCTGCTGGTCTTTGCTGTTACCATTACCGCTGTGTCCATCTATGCGGCCCGCAACGGCCTGGAGGTCCTGGCGCGGGCGATGGAGTTTATTATGCCTCTGATGGTCTTTTTTATGATGGCTGTACTTTTTTTAACGGCGCCAGAGATGTCCGGGCGCCACCTGCTGCCGCTAATGTCCCGGGGCTGGCATCCCGTGCTCCAGGGGGCTTTCTTGGCGGCCGGCTGGCTGGGCGAGGTCGTCTTACTGGCAGCCATCGTGGGCTTTATCAACCCGCCCGAGGGCTTGCGAAGCAGCATTCTTTTTGGCCTGGCCGGTACTCTCTTTTTTCTTGCCGCCGTCACCATAGGTAGCATAATGATCTTTGGCGCAGCCGAGACGGGACGTTTATCCTTCCCCGCCTATTCCCTGGCCAGACAGGTGAGCATCGGAGAATTCCTGGAGCGAATCGAAGTGCTTTTCATGGCCATCTGGGTAGGGGGCGTCTTCATTAAAATTACCATCCTTCTTTACGTTACGGCTACAGGGCTGGGTACTTTAGTTGGACTGACCGATTACCGCCCCCTTCTCCTGCCGCTGGGGGCCTTGACCGTCGCTCTTTCCGTCTGGCTGCACGAGGACGTTACCCACCTGACCAACTATATCTTACGCGTCTGGCCTTCCTGGTCGCTGATCTGGGAGATGTTCCTGCCGGCGCTTTTCCTCTTGCTTTCCCTTATCCTGGACAAGAAAGGAGAAGGGGCATAATGAGAGCCGGCCTTTTCTTGAAGGCGGTTGTTTTGCTTTTCCTTCTCCTTCCCCTGGCAGGCTGCTGGAGCCGCCGAGAGATCGACGCCCTTGCCATCGTGGGCGCGATGGGTTTAGACGACGTGCCGGGCAGCGAGGACCTGCGGCTCAGCGTTCTCGTGGTCAAGCCGCGCGAAGTCGGCGGCGGCCCGACAATGGGCGGCAGAGGTGGCGGTGGGGGTGCTCCAACAAGGGCGCCGGCAGAAATTTTTTCGGCAACCGGTGCCGACATTAATGAAGCCATCCGCAGGTTGGAAACCCAGGTACCCCGTGTCCTCTTCTGGGGGCATAGCCGGGCCCTGATCCTGGGTGAAGGATTTGCCCGGCGGGGACTGAACTGGCTGGACTGGCTCAGCCGCGACCGCGAAGTACGAGAAAATATACCTTTGTTTATTACCAGTGGAGAGGCCCGCCGGGTTCTCGAGTTGCCTCCGGAAGTAGAAGTACTGCCCGGCATAACCTTAATAGGCATCTTGCGCAATAAAGTAGCATTGAGGGTAGATTTAAAAGACGTCCTGGTCATGTTACAGTGCCGGGGCGACGCGCCGGTGCTGCCGCGTATAGAGTTGCTCGACAAAGAAGAAAAATCGGGTTCGCCCGGCGGCGGTGGTCGGGGCGGCCAGGAAGCCGCCGGGAGCGTTTCCGGAGGTAGCGGCGAAACCGGACCCGCGGGCATACGCCTTAATGGCAGCGGCGTATTTAAAGAGGGCAGGCTGGCGGGATGGATGACCAATGATGAGACTCTAGGGCTCATGTGGCTGCGCAACGAAGTTAAGGCTGGCGCGGTAACCATCCCCTGCCCTCGGCACCGCCGCGAGCAGCTTTCTTTTCGCATCCGCCGGAGCAGGACGGAAATCAAGCCTGAGATAAAAGGAGGAAAGATAACCTTCCAAGTAAAAATTAGAACCGAGGGAGACCTGGCCGAAGAGACTTGCAGCGAAGTTTATGATACTCCCCGGAAGCTGGCTATGCTGGAAGGCCTTTTTGCCGGTGAGATAAGAGGCAGAGTTGAAAAAGCCTTGGCCCGTGCCCGGCAGTTGAAGGTAGATTGTTTTGGGTTAGGGGCAGCTTTATACCGGGTGTACCCTAAATATTTCCTGCAGGTAGCCGAACGTTGGGATGAAGAGTTTACCAGGGCGGAAGTGAAAGTGCAAGTCAAGGTTGACTTGCGGCGCACAGGGATGAACGTGTATCCGATTCAGTCCCAGAAGGTCCTGGAGAGATCGGCTACCAAGAAGCCTTCTTCGGGAGCCAGGTAGGTGAAAAGACACGGAATTAGTTTTGCTCTTGCTGGTCTTTTTGGCAATGGCCGGTTTGGAAGTACCGGCGCTCTGGCGGCAACAAAAATGGGGCGAGGTAGTGGCCTTTACCGTTATCTGGGTTTTAGCTTTGGCGGTCAGCGTAATTCAGTTATACCATCTTCCCGTTCCCCGGCCTACAACCTATTTTGAACGTTTTTCTGTACCCGTTACCACGTGGATCGAAAAGCTGCTCTAGGGTCGATTTTTCTTGACCGCATAAGTATTTGTCTATTATTATAAAGAAAGGGTTGAATCAATGTAGAATGTATGGAGCGTGAAGTCCATGCCCGGGGTGCGGCGGCTCCAGTTGCCGGCGGGTGTGCAGGATCTTTTGCCGGCGGAAGCGGCAGCCAAGCGGCGGTTGGAAGAAATGTTGCTGAGGTTATTCTCAAGTTGGGGCTATCGCGAGGTAGTAACCCCAACTTTTGAATTTATAGAAGCCCTGGATGTGGGGCCGGCGGCCAGCAGCGAAGAGCTGCTTTATAAGTTTATTGACCGCGAGGGACATATACTGGCCCTGCGCCCCGACCTTACCACCCCCATTGCCAGACTTACGGCGACTAAGCTGCGGCATTCATCTTTTCCCCTACGCCTGTGCTATGCGGCCAATGTTTTTCGCTATGAGGCGCCCCAGGCCGGTAGGATGCGGGAATTTCATCAGGCCGGCGTGGAACTCATCGGTGCCGACGGTAGCCGTGCCGATGCGGAAGTGATTGCCTTGGCAGTGGAGGCCTTGCAGGAAGCAGGGCTTGTAGATTTCCGGATAGGCATCGGGCAGGTAGCCATAACCAAAGCCGTCCTGGCAGAACTGGAGTTACAGCCGGAAGCGGAGATGGCAGTTAAAGAGGCTCTGGTGGGCAAAGATCTGGTGCGCCTGACCGGCCTCCTGGCTCAATACAGCGTGCCGCCGGCGGCGAGTCGGCGGGTAGAAGGCCTTTTTGGGCTGCACGGCGGCGAGGAAGTCCTGGAAAGGGCGACGGGGTTACTGGCCGGCACACCGGCTGCCCGGTACTTGAGGGAACTAGAGGAAGTTTTCATAGCTTTAAAAGCTTTGGGTCTGCAACGTTATCTTTTTATCGACTTGGGTATCCTGCGGGCTTTTGATTACTACACCGGCATCGTGTTTGAAGGTTATGTACCCGGGCTAGGTTTTCCCGTCTGCGGGGGCGGCCGCTACGATGAACTGCTGGAGCAATTCGGTTTTCCCTGTCCGGCAACGGGTTTTGCCTTGGGTATCGAACGACTTTTGATGGCTAGAGATAAGGCAGGCGTTGCCTTTCCTCCCTCGGTACCGGGCTATCTGGTAGCCGGGCCCAGTCCAGCGTCGCTGCTGCGTGAAGCGCGGAGGTTACGGCAGCAGGGGGCGGTTGTCGAGTTGGATGCACAGGGTTGGAGCAGGGAGGAAGCGGAGAAGCAGGCTAGGGAGCGCGGTTTAAATTTAATTTGGGTGGATGATTGAAAAAGTATGGATCAATATCTAACTTTCGCCTTGCCCAAGGGTAAATTAAGCGGCAAAACTCTGGAGTTGCTTCATACTATAGGGCTTCCCTTGGACGGCGTGGAGACCGAAGGGCGGCAGCTGGTATTTACTTTTCCCGAAGAGGAACTGCGCTACATCATTTGCCGTCCCACCGACATTCCTACTTATGTAGAGTACGGTGCTGCCGATCTGGGGATAGTCGGTAAGGATACCATAGAGGAAGCAGGGGCCGACGTTTTTGAGCTGGTGGATTTAAAATTCGGTTACTGCCGCTTTGTGGTGGCCGCTTTAAGGGAGAAGTGGGAGCAGGCCGGATCTTTGGAGGAACTCCTGGCCATGGGCCACCGACGGGTGGCGACCAAATTCCCCCGCGTAGCTGCTAATTTTTTTCGCAATCAAGGGCTGCAGGTGGAAATTATTAAGCTTCACGGCAATATCGAGCTGGCCCCACAGGTTGGCCTGGCCGACCTGATTGTAGACATTGTTTCTACCGGCCGCACGTTAAGAGAAAACGACCTGGTGGAAGTGGCTCCTATTTTCCCGGCTACGGCCAGGCTAATTGCCAACCGGGTAAGTTATCGTTTAAAGCACCGGCAACTGGCGGAAATGGCGGCCAAAATGCGGGCGGCGGTAGAAAAGCAGGAAACAGGGACGGTGCGGTAGCCTGGCTTGAGTTGGTGTGGCAGTTGTGTCAGGCCACCAGTCTAAGGGACTGGGAGAGGCCGCGGGCAGCTTAGTTCAAATATTACGGAAGTTAGGAGCTGGTGAGCATGGGGCGCGAGGCTTTTATCCACCGCAAGACGCTGGAGACGGACATTTCCTTAAGACTCAATATCGACGGCAGCGGCGTTTTTAAGGGCAGCAGCGGTATCGGTTTTTTAGATCATCTCCTGGCGCAGTTGGTAAAGCACGGCCTTCTTGACCTGGAGTTGGAAGTGCAGGGCGACCTCCAGGTAGACGCCCACCACACGGTGGAAGATCTGGGTTTATGCCTGGGACAGGCTCTGGACCGGGCCTTGGGGGATAAGGCAGGTATTGTCCGTTACGGGAGCGCCTGGGTGCCCATGGACGAGGTCCTGGTGCAGGTGGTTTTAGATTTGAGCGGCCGCCCTTTCCTGGCGTCAAGGCTGAAGTTTAAGGAAGAGCGCCTCGGCAGCCTCGATAGTTGCCTGATAGGTGAATTTTTGCGCGCCTTGGCCAATGCCGGGGGAATTACCCTCCATGTGCGCCAGCTCAGAGGAGGCAACGGCCACCACCTGGCCGAAGCCTGTTTTAAGGCTCTAGGCCGGGCCCTACGCCAGGCGGTAAGCCTGGACCCGCGGGTCCAGGGCGTGCCTTCCACAAAAGGGAGTCTGGGTTAAATGAGTGGTTCTATCGTCATTATTGATTACGGCATGGGGAATTTGCGCAGCGTGCAAAAGGCCCTGGAGCGTTTGGGTTATGCTGCGGACATTACGGATGACCCGCAGGAGGTTCTGACGGCGGCAGGCTTGATCCTGCCCGGCGTAGGGGCCTTTGGCGATGCTATGATTGCCCTGGAGAAGAGGGGTTTAGATAGGGCGATTAAGGAAGCAGTGGGGCGGGGCGTGCCGTTCCTGGGCATTTGCCTGGGCATGCAGCTTTTATTTGCCGAAAGCGAAGAAGGCGGGCACTGCCGGGGGTTAGGTATTTTGGCAGGCAAGGTGGTCCGTCTATCCGGGCCGGTGCGGGTGCCCCATATGGGCTGGAACGCCGTGCATTTTACCCGCCCCTCACCCTTAATCTCTGGCTTGCCGGCAGAACCCTATTTTTATTTTGTCCATTCTTATGTCGCGGTACCGGAGCAGGAGGAGGTTATCTTGGGCGTCACAGATTACGGCGGCGATTTCGTAGCGGCGGTAAATTGGGGCCATATTTTTGGGGTGCAGTTTCACCCCGAAAAGAGCAGCGACCAGGGACTGAGGTTACTGCAAAACTTTGGGGGGATAGTGCGCCATGCTGGTTATTCCGGCCATTGACCTGCGCGAAGGCAGGTGCGTACGCCTTTACCAGGGGCGGTTGGAAGAAGAAACGGTCTTTTCCACCGACCCGGTGGCGGTAGCTAAAGAATGGGCGAGGCGGGGGGCGGCGTGGCTGCACGTCGTGGATTTGGATGGGGCCTTCGCCGGTACGCCGCGCAACCTGGAAATAATTGAGGCTATTGCCAGGGCCGTAAACATACCCGTACAGGTGGGCGGTGGCATCCGTACCGTGGAGACCTGTCGCGAAGTCTTGGAGCGAGGGGCGGCGCGGGCCGTCTTAGGCACGGCGGCCATTTCTTCGCCCGAGGTAGTGGCCGCCGCTTGTGAAGCTTTCGGAGATCGCGTGGCCGTAGGCATCGACAGTCGGGCAGGTCTAGTAGCCGTGGAGGGCTGGGCGGTTACCGTGCCCAAGACGGCCCTCCAACTGGCGCTGGAGGTCAGGGCTCTGGGCATCGGCCGGGTGATTTACACCGATACTAGCCGGGACGGCACCTTGACGGGATTGAACCTGGAGGCCACTCGCCAATTGGCTGCCGAAAGCGGCTTGAAAATTATCGCCTCCGGTGGTGTCTCCTCCCTGGAAGACATTGAGGCCTTAAAGGAACTTGAGCCTTTAGGGGTAGAAGGTGTAATCGTGGGCCGCGCCCTTTATACCGGCGCCGTCTCCTTAGAAGATGCTATTGCCAGGGCGGGGGTGTAGTAAGTGCTTACCAAGCGGATTATACCTTGCCTTGATGTGGACCGGGGAAGGGTAGTCAAAGGTACTAATTTCTTAAACCTGCGGGATGCCGGGGACCCGGTTGAACTGGCTGCCGCCTACGACCGGGCCGGAGCCGACGAGCTCGTCTTTTTGGACATTACGGCTTCGGCTGAGGGGCGCGAGACTATGCTGGCGGTGGCCAGCCGCACGGCCGAGCAGGTCTTTATCCCCTTTACGGTAGGAGGGGGAATACGCTCGCTGGAAGATATACGGCGCCTGCTGGCTGCCGGGGCGGATAAAGTTTCCCTGAATACGGCGGCGGTAGAGAACCCCGAGCTGGTGGCTACGGCTGCCAGGCGTTTTGGCAGCCAGTGCATCGTGGTGGCCATCGATGCCCGCCGGCGGGAACCGGGAAAATGGGAAGTATATACCTACGGCGGCCGCAGGCCTACGGGTAAAGACGTGTTAGAGTGGGCGCGCGAGGTGGAGGCCCTGGGGGCGGGCGAAATCCTGCTTACCAGCATGGATCGGGACGGCACCAAGGACGGGTACGATATTGAACTCACGGCGGCCGTGAGCCGGGCGGTCAACATCCCGGTTATCGCCTCGGGAGGCGTTGGCAGCCTGCGGCACCTGCTGGACGGCTTGACTCTGGGCGGCGCCGATGCCGTCCTGGCGGCTTCGATTTTTCACTACGGCGAGTACACCATCGCCCAGGCCAAAGAATACCTGGCCCGCCACGGCGTGCCAGTGAGGTATATATTGACATAAAAGGTGCATCCGAAAGAAGTATGAAAATGCCGGGGATGCTGGCGTAAGGCGACTTTGGGCGAGCCTTGTGAGCCGTTGGCGAGACCGAGCCCGAAGGCGGGGCCGAGGGCATGGAGGCCCGAGGCCGGCCACTGAGGCAAGGATGCCGAATTGGCCGGGAACCCCGCCGGAGGGTGAGGGGGAGCCATACGGCTCGCTGGCGAGCCCATCTGGAGCCGGCGCCAGCGCCCCGGCATGGGAAACGTTTCGGAAGCATCACATAAAAAAGGGGCGTTTCGCTTGATGGTAAAACTTCCGGAAGAACTAAAGTTTGACGAGAAGGGCCTAATACCGGCCATAGTGCAGGATGCGGCCAGCGGCCGGGTCCTTATGCTGGCCTACATGAACGAAGAGGCGTTGGCCAGGACGCTGGCTACGGGGCAGACCTGGTTTTACAGCCGCAGCCGCCGGGAGCTCTGGCATAAAGGAGCCACCTCAGGCCATTACCAGTATGTAGAGGCTATTTTCTACGACTGCGATGCCGATGCCCTGCTGATCAAAGCGCGCCAGGAGGGAGTTGCCTGCCACGAAGGCGAGTTTTCCTGCTTTCACCATGTCCTGTGGGCCGGCCCAAACAAGGACGGGGCGGGCCGAGCGGAAGGCGGAAGGAACGGCGAAGGCAGGCAGGCCGTGCGGGAGAACGCCGCTTCCGACCTGGGTCCGGTTTTGCAGGGAATTTTCCAGGTCATTAAAAGCCGTCAGGCAGAAAGGCCGGAAGGATCTTATACGGCCTACCTCTTTAACAGCGGCCAGGATAAAATCTTAAAGAAAATCGGAGAGGAGGCCACGGAAGTGGTTATGGCCTCTAAAAATAACAACCAGGCCGAGATCCTCTACGAGCTGGCCGACCTCTATTACCACACCCTGGTTGTGCTCGCCTATCACGGTCTCACCCCCGGGCAGTTGGCCGCCGAGCTGGACAAAAGGCGCAAGTAGGTGGCAACTTCCTTTATTCACAATCCGATATATTCCAGCATGCCAGTTTGCTACAATAATGAATTATAAAATCCTCAGCGGCCTGAAGTGCAGGTATTCGGCGGCGACAAAAAAGTACTTTATGCCCTCCCGGAAACCCTGGAAGACCTTGGCCTGGGCGGCGCCGTGGATGTGGCCGAAGATGCAAGAATCGACCGGATAGTCCTCCATGAGTTCGATGAAGCCGGAGGAATTGGCTTGGTCGCTGCAGGGCGGGAAATGCAGCGCAACGGTCGCCCGGCGGGCGCCGGCCCGCCGGGCGCTTTCCAGGGAAAGCCTCAGGCGCTCTATCTCCCTTCGGTAAATGCGGCCATTGTTTTCGGGGTCGGCCTCAAATAAGGGGTCGCCGGGGCAGTTCCAGCCCCGGGTGCCGCAGATCGCCCGGCCGTCCGGGAGCAAAAAATGGTCGTTCTGGAGGAAAAAGATAGTTTTCAGCGGTAGAGAGCGAAGGCGGCCGATGGCCTTCCACCAGTAATCGTGATTCCCGCGCAATAAAATTTTCCTGCCGGGCAGGCCATCCAGCCACTTTAAATCCACCAGCGCCTCCTCCAGGCTCATGGCCCAGGATATATCTCCGCCGACGATTATGACGTCCCTTTCATCCGAAGGCCAGTTCTTTTCTATTTTTTGCTGATGATCCTGCCAGAGAGGTCCAAAAATATCCATGGGTTTAGGGTTGGCCCCTGACAGGTGCAGATCGGCTATGGCATAAAGTCGGTACATGAAAACTCTTATTCCCACCTCCCGGCTTTTAAGGGTACTGCCGGGCCCTTTTAAGGTGTAGTATATCATAGAATCGCGCCGGGGCGAGAGATTTTCCAAAATTATTGCCAATCAATAGCCAAGCCAAGAAAAATTGGTGTTTACAAAAACCCCGCCAGAATGCCCCGGTTTCAACCGGGGAATGAATGGCGGCTTGAAATTCTCCCCCGGTTGTGCTATAAATTAAGCAAACCGGAGGAGTTGTTGAATGCAGACGGTAACCCTCAAAATAAAACTCCTG
>JASUSV010000007.1 GCA_030445865.1 Clostridia bacterium | reverse complement strand
AAGGGCTACAGTATAATCCCTAAAGCCAGGAAGGAATAGGCCGTCAAACTAAAAATTTAAGTGGGGTCTCTTTTTGCCTACTAAAGCTTTACACGTACCCCTGTGAAACCGGGGCTTTTATTTTTGCGGTTTTTGTGGTATTATATGGAATCATGGATAATTCTGGCGGGAGGTCCGTAGCAGCTACTAACAAGTCAACAAATATTGACAAAACATAACAAAATAGCTACCGTTTAAATTATGGAACTTTTAACCATAAGCAAAGCGGCAAAAAAGTTGGGCGTCCACCCAAACAGCCTGCGCAACTGGGAAAAGCGCGGCTTAATCAAGCCCGGGGAAGAAGACCCTCTGGCCACCGAGATGCGCCTTTTTTGCTCGTGCGAGCGCTGGGCCTTCAACCGGCTGCTGGAAGGCCGTTCCCGTGAAGAACTCAAAAAAGAAGGCCAGGAAGTATTCGGCTTAAACTCCCGCTATGTGGACGACGCCATCCTTAAGGCGAGAGAAATCACCGATTCCCAAAAAGAACTGCTGGCCCTGGAAATCGAAGAAACTGAAACGAAACTTGCCCGTGCAAAGAAGAAGCTTGGCCGGGCAGAAAAAGACCTGGCCACAGCGATAAAAACTGGCAATCCGGTAAAAATCGAGAAAGCCGAACGCACCGTACACGGCCGCAAAGCGCGGGTCAAAAAACTAAACGATAAACTGGATGAGCTGAAAATCCATCAAAATAACGGTACCATACCCACAGTAGTTTTCGGCGGCCGTTCTTTGTGGAAACAGGTCTGCAAAGGCAGAGCCGCAAAAGAAGAATGGCGTCAGGCCCGGCAGAACCGGCTGTACGCCCGGGGAGACGAAACCAAGGGCGGCAACCCGAACATCAAGATACATTACCGGAACGGTGAATTTGCTCTTTCCGTGACCGTCTCTCACCTTTCGGAGCAAAAAGGCACAGACAGCAAAGGTAGACCGGTAATGACGAGGGCTCCCCGGGTAACGGGAAAGCTCTGGCTGCCGGAAAAGCACCGGCTCAAGGTGTGGGAGTCTCTTCTTTCCTGCGCTCCCTATAACGTCGAGTTAATCAGAGGCCGGGACGGCCGGTACAGGGTGCACATCACCTTCACCATAGCAGCACCTGAACCGGTGACCAATCCCAACCGGGGCTACCTGGGGATGGACACCAACCCGGACGGGGTGGCTTTGGCCAACGTCAATTATTTCGGCCAACCCGAACCCTGGCCGGAAGGATTCGCTGTTCCTTACCCGAAGGCACTGCATAAATTTGCCGGGGAATTCCAGGTAATTGTTCATCCCAACGGCTTTCTTTATATCAAAATACCTGAACTGGCTTATAGCGGAAGTTACCGGCGCACCTACCTGATAGGCGTGCTGGCCAAAGTGGTGGTGGACATCGCCAAAGCTCTGGGCAAGCCCACCGCATTAGAGGGCCTGGACTTCGGAAAAGACCGGCTGGACGCCAGCAAGAAATTCAACCGCATGGCGGCCAACTTCCCGTTCAGGAAAATGACCGAAGCTGTTATCCGGCGCGCCCTCAAGGAAGGGGTAGGTGTAAAGCAGGTCCGGCCCGCCCACACCTCCATCATCGGCTATTACAAGTACATGGAGCGGTACGGCATAACCGTTCACCACGCCGCCGCTCTGGTTATCGCCCGCCGGGCGATTGGCTTCAAGGAACTAATTACCGATGAACTGAAGCAAAAAATCCAGGCTGTCATAGAAAAGCTGAACCAAAAGGTCAATTCCTTACCTGGGGAAGGAAGAGGGATGACCCGAAAGGTGAAGCGGCTTTTCAACCGGCTGGACGAAAAGATTCCCGTATATAACGGTTTGGACCGTTGCAAGCAGGAATCATTTTATTCTGTCTGGCACGACTTGAAGCAGCTCGCTTTGCTGAGTAGGTGACCCCGTTTAGCCGGTGTCGGACAAACCGGTAGGCCGCATCTAACAGGTCGCGGGAGGCGTCCAGTGCTCCATTTCTTTGAATGCCGGACCGCTTAACGGTCGACGCAGGATGGAAACCCGGTGGTTTCCCTTGTGTCCGCGTCCTGCGCCCGTGAAGCGCCGTTCTCCCGTCCGGGTGGGACTCCCGGGGCCGAGGTCTCCCTGTCGCTTTAGCCCGCTCTCAGGGGCGGGCAAATCTAATCCAGAAAGGAGCGAAAACCTGGTCATGGGGAGGCCGGTTCACAAAAGCTAACAATTGTTAGGTATTGTGAGCTTTTTTGAACCAGGGCGAGGGTGTGCTTAGCAGAGGATTTAAAATTAAGTATTTCGTAACTTTCTTGCTTTTAGCCATCATACCATCAGTTATAGGAGCAGTGGTTACCGGTAGCGGCGGCCTTGCCTGGAAACAGTTTTCTACCGCGGCCTTAATTGCTTTAGGGACAGGCATTGTTCTGGCCCTCTTGATTTTCTGGTTTATTTACCGCACCTGGATGCGGCCCCTTGACGATCTCTTCCATATCCTGCATTTTTTGGGCCGGGAAGATCTTGTACAGGCCGAGCAGGCCCTGGCTTCCGCCAGGCTTTCTCAGGCCCTGCGCGAACCGGCTTTGGAGGTACTGGAAAGCTTTAAAAGGCTGGCTGATCGCTACCAGCAGGCGGCGCAGGAGTTGCGATCTTTTGCCGGCCGCCTGGAAGAAGAGCAAAACGAGACCAGGCGCAACCTGGAGGAAATTATGGCGGCCATCAAGGAGATTGCCAGCGGCGCGGATGAGCAGGCAGGCGCGGCGCAGCGTACGGCTGACAACGTCAGCGCTCTTACGGTTTTAGCCGAGGGTATAACCCAGCAGGCCCGGCTAGGGTCGCAAAAGGCAGAAGAAATAAAAGACAGGGTGCAGGAAGGCCGGGAATTGCTACAGCAGTTGCTCGCCGACATCCGAGCGGCGGCTTCTTCTAACATAGAATCTGTTCACCAGATGCACCAGTTGGAGGAAAAAATGGGGCAGGTAGGGGAATTTGTGCGCGTGGTAACCGACATTGCCGATCAGACCAATTTATTAGCCTTAAATGCGGCCATCGAAGCCGCCCGGGCCGGCGAGCAGGGGCGCGGCTTTGCCGTGGTAGCCGAAGAAGTGCGTAAACTGGCCGAGCAGTCGGCGGCAGCGGCCAAGAATATTACCGACCTAGCGGCAAGCATCCAGGCCGAGGCCCGGCAGGTGGCCGAACAGGTAGAAAAAAATGTAGAACTGGTGCAAAATAATATCCGCCGGGGCGAAAAGTCGCAGACGGCCTTTGAGGCTATTGGTGCGGTAATCGCCGAGGCTACGGGCGCCATGGAAAATATCCGGGTTCGCTCGCAGGAGCAGTTGGAGCGGGTCAAGGAAGTTTCGGAAGAAACCGGGCGTATGGCAGCCGTTGCCCAGGAGACGGCGGCCAGCATCCAGGAGGTTTCGGCTTCAACCCAAAGCTATAAAGTTATAGTAGAGAGAATACAAGAAAGCACCAGGCATCTGGTTAAAATGGCCCAGGGTTTCGCCGAGCTGGCGAACGCTCTTATAAGGAGGGTTTGAACTTCGGGACAGGAAAAAATGCCCCGCGCTGTTAGCGGGGCTTTTCAGTTCTATAGTTTAAAACTTACTTATTGACGGTTTGCATGAGCGGGATGACGATCACAACTACCGGGATCACGATGACAATTACCAGCAGGAAAATCCACCAGAAATCATGCATTGCTTAATTCCCCCTTTCTACCTTAATAAGTATATGCCTGAGCTTTCTAATCGGTGCAATCTTTACCAGCTCCGCTTTTTAAGATTTGCACCAGGAGGGAAGCAGTTAATTTCTGGAACTCTTCCGTTTGAAGGAGATTCCAGAAAAGGCCGATAGAAGAGGCATTTAGGGCCAGGGGCGGGGTCGTAGTCTGGCCGCCGGGCGGCAGGCCTAGCTCCCTTGCTAATTGCTCTTTGGTAGTTACGGCGATTTTAGCGGCCGTGTGGGTTCCCGCCTCGGCATAATCCAGGATCTGGCGCAGGCGGCCAATTAATGTAAGGATCTGATTCAGTGCGTGCTCTACTCTTCCGTTAAGGAGGGCCTCGCGCAGCAAGGTCTGGCTGTATGCGGCCAGGTTTACCGGCCTCGCTTGCTGCTTTTTATTCCCGCTAGCCTCAGCCGGCAGGGGCAATGCCTCAAAAGTGGTTTCCATGCTATCCTCTCCCACAACCAGAACTCCTCTTGCATTATATGTTGGTTGCGGTAAAATGGCTTAAGATATGGAAGGAAAAAAAGCTGTTGTGACGAAAAGTTAGCCTAGGGGCAGGTGGGATTTTGCATTCCTTTATAAACGATCTTAACGAGCAACAAAAGGCTGCCGTCTGCCATCGGGGAACGCCCCTTTTGGTTTTGGCCGGCGCCGGGAGCGGCAAGACCCGGGTACTGACTTATCGCATTGCCTATTTGCTTCACCAAGGGGTGGCACCGGAGAACATCCTGGCCGTTACCTTTACCAATAAAGCCGCCCAGGAAATGCAGGATAGGTTGGGGCAAATGGTGGGTCCGCTGGCACGCGATCTCTGGGTAAGTACTTTTCATTCTGCCTGCGTACGGATTTTGCGCCGCGATATCCGGCCCTTGGGTTACCGGCAAGACTTCACCATTTACGATGCCGACGATCAACTGATAGTTTTACGCTCTATTTTGCAAGAGCTAAATTTAGATGAAAAAAAATTTCCACCTCGGAACCTAGCGGCGACCATCAGTTTGGCCAAAAATTTCCTTTATACACCGGAACGTTATGTCCAGGAAGCATCTGCTTTTTATGAGCAAAAGGTGGCCATCATCTACCGGTTGTACCAGGCCAGGCTTAAGGCCTATAACGCTCTCGATTTTGACGACCTGATTATGGCTACGGTAACTTTATTTAAGGAAAATCCCTTGATTTTGCGCTATTACCGGCAGCGCTTTCAGCATATCCTGGTAGACGAATATCAGGACACCAATCACGCTCAGTACGTTTTAGTTCGCCTGCTGGCCGGAGAAGGGGAAGGGCTTTGCGTGGTCGGCGACCCCGATCAGGCCATTTACGGGTGGAGGGGGGCAGATATAGGCAATATCCTGGCCTTCGAAGAAGATTTCCCCAACGCCCGCGTTATCCTCTTGGAAGAAAATTACCGTTCTACGCCTTACATCTTGCAGGCGGCCAACGAAGTAATCAAACATAACGTGGGGCGCAAAGAAAAACGTCTCTGGACCCGTAAAAAGTCCGGGCAGCCCTTGATCTGTTACTGGGCAAACGATGAAAAAGACGAAGCCCTTTTTGTAGCAGAGGAAATTTACCGCCTTCACGTCCAGGAAGGGCGGGGTTACGGCTCTTTTGCCGTCCTTTACCGTACCCACGCCCAGTCGCGGGCTCTGGAAGAGGGCCTCATGCAGCTTAATATACCTTACGAGATTATCGGCGGCCTCAAATTCTACCAGCGCAGGGAGATTAAGGACCTGATCGCTTACCTCCGGGTAGTGCTCAACCCGGCCGACGATTTCAGCCTGGGTCGCATAATCAACGTACCGCGGCGCGGCGTCGGCGACCTTACCTGGGCCCGCCTCCAAGTCCTGGCGGCGGAGCGTGGCCTGCCGGTATATTATGTCCTGCCCGAAATTGACGCCATTCCCGGTACAAGTTCGAAAACCCGGCTGGCTGTTAAGGAGCTCTACCGCTTCCTGGATACTTTAAGGGAACAGAGGGAAAACATAACAGTAACTGAATGCGTAGAAATCATTTTAAAGGAGACGGGCTACCAGTCCGAGCTGGAAGCCGAGAAAACGCCGGAAGCCCAGGCCAGGCTGGAAAACTTGCGGGAATTTCTTACGGTGACCCGGGCCTACGACCGACGGGAAGGCGAAAAGTCTTTAGAGGATTTTCTGGCAGGGCTGGCCCTGGTAACGGATGCTGACCAGCTTACAGGCGGCGATAAAGTTTCTTTAATGACCCTGCATACGGCTAAAGGGCTGGAGTTTCCGGTGGTATTCTTGGTGGGGTTGGAGGAAGGAGTTTTTCCCAATTTCCGCTCCCAAACGGATCAGGAGGAACTGGAAGAAGAGCGCCGCCTTTGCTATGTAGGCATGACCAGGGCTAAGGAGAAGCTTTACCTCTCTTATGCCCGGCAGCGCACCCTGTACGGTAATACGGTTAACAATCCCCCCTCCCGGTTTTTAAAGGAAATACCGCCGGATCTGGTAGAATTTTATGAGGCAGGCAAGAGGCCGGGCCCCCTTACGGATATTGTCAAAACCGTAGAAACGGCGATGCCCTGGAAAGAAGCCGGGCAGGGACCAAAAAATGGTGGTCGGGAATTTACCCCGGGAGATAAAGTAAAGCATAAGAAGTGGGGCGTGGGCGTAATCGTGCGCGTGCGGGGTGTAGGGGAAGACCTGCAGCTAAGCGTGGCTTTCCCCGAAGTGGGCATCAAGGAGCTTTTAGCCCGTTACGCTCCGCTTGAGAAAATATAGGAGGAATTATTTGAAGGAGGAATTGTTTTGGCGGTTCCTTCTTTTGAAGAAGCCAGGGCGCAGGTAGAAGAATTGCGCCGGATTATAGAAGAGCATAATTACCGCTACTTTGTTCTCGACCAGCCGGTAATATCCGACCAGGAATACGACGCTTTGATGCGGCGGTTGTTGGAGCTGGAAGCGGCTTACCCGGAACTGGTTACGCCTGATTCCCCAAGCCAGAAGGTGGGTGGGCCGCCGCGGCCCGAGTTTACCACCGTACGCCACCGGCGGCCGCTGTTGAGCCTGGCTAACGCTTTTTCGGCGGCGGAGTTAAGAGATTTCGACCGCCGCGTGCGTGAGCTGGCCGGCAGGCCGGTGGACTATGTGGTGGAGCCGAAAATCGACGGCCTCTCAGTAGCCTTAACTTATGTAAACGGCATCTTTACCCTGGGCGCCACGCGAGGCGACGGCGAAGTAGGGGAGGATATTACGGCTAACCTAAAGACGGTGAGGGCTTTGCCCCTGCGCTTGCGCCAGAACATCCCTCACCTGGAAGTCCGCGGCGAGGCTTATATGCCCAAGGCGGCCTTCGCCCGCTTGAACAGCCAGCGGGAAGAAGCCGGCGAACCCCTTTTTGCCAACCCCCGCAATGCCGCTGCCGGTTCCCTGCGCCAGCTCGATCCCAGGGTAACGGCCAGCCGTAATTTGAGCCTCTTTGTCTATGAGGTTATTTACGCCGAAGGCCGTACCCCGGATACCCAGAAAGAAGCCCTGGACTTCCTGCGCGAGCTAGGGCTGCCGGTAAACCCCTACCGCTATTATTGCCGCGATATAGACGAGGTAATCGCCATTATTTCCGACTGGGGGCCGGAGAGGCGGGAAGCCCTGGAATATGAAATCGACGGCCTGGTAATCAAAGTCAACGACCTTAAATTACATCCCCTTCTGGGGGCTACGGCCAAAAGCCCGCGCTGGGCCATTGCCTATAAATTCCCGGCGGAACAGGCCGTTACCAGAGTAGAAGATATTATTTTGCGGGTGGGGAGGACGGGCGTTTTAACGCCTACGGCCATCCTTGCGCCGGTGCGCCTGGCCGGGTCCACCGTTAGCCGGGCGACGCTGCACAACGAGGACATCATCCGGGAAAAGGACGTGCGTATAGGCGATATGGTGGTCATCCAGAAGGCAGGGGACGTAATTCCCGAGGTAGTCGAGGTTTTAAAAGAGCACCGGCGGGGGGACGTGCGGGAGTTCCGCATGCCCGACCACTGCCCCGCCTGCGGTGCCGCCGTAATCCGGCCCCAAGGCGAGGCCGCTCACCGCTGCATCGGAGGCCTGGCCTGTCCGGCCCAGGTTATGGAAGGCATTATCCATTTTGCCTCCCGCAACGCCATGGACATCCGGGGTCTGGGGCCAGCCATAGTAGCCCAGTTACTGGAGGCCGGGCTGATCCGGGATGCCGCCGATCTCTACACCTTGAAAGTGGAAGATCTTTTGCCTTTAGAGCGCTTTGCCGACCAGTCTGCCCAAAACCTGGTTACGGCTATTGAGGCCAGCAAGGGACGGCCTTTAGAGCGCTTGATTTTCGCCCTGGGCATCCGCCATGTAGGGGAGCGGGCGGCGCGTACCCTGGCCCGGCATTTTGGTTCGTTAGATGCCCTCGCCAGGGCAAGTATGGAAGAATTAACCGCTCTGCCGGACATAGGACCGAAAATAGCTGCGAGCATCCAGGCTTTCTTTGCCGAGCCCAGGAACCTTAAAGTGCTGGAAAAACTTAAGGCGGCAGGGGTAAATATGGTGGCTGGCGGCTCCGGGGCCGAAGGTGCCCCAGGCCCCCTGGCAGGCAAGACCTTTGTCTTAACCGGCACTTTGCCTACCCTAACCCGCCAGGAGGCCGAGGAGCTTATCATGAAGGCGGGGGGCAAAGTTTCGAGCAGCGTAAGCCGCAGGACGGATTATGTCGTGGTGGGTGAAAAGCCGGGCTCCAAATATGAAAAGGCCAGGGAATTGGGCATTGCCATTCTGGACGAGGCGGGCCTGCGGCGGTTATTAGGAGGGGAAGCAGGTGGCCAAAAAGCTGACTGAGATGAGCAAGGAGGAATTGCAGCATGCGCTTGCCGACTTACAGGCCAGACTGGAGGAACTCGAAGAAGAGAGGGAATTCGTCCTCGGGCAGACCGGGCACCATCTGCCGGGGCATACCCGGCGCAAATATGAGGCGGAAATAGAAGCTTTAAAAGCCCGCATCCGGGAGATAGAAGATTTACTTAAAAATACCTCCGGCCAAAGTAATACGGCATAAACAAGAAACAAAAACAAGAAGAAAGGGGCTAAATTTATGGCCATTACCCTCAAAGAGGTGGAACACGTCGCCCTGCTGGCGCGGCTCTACCTCTCGGAAGAAGAAAAACAGGCGTACACGCAGCAATTGAACTCTATTTTGGAATACATGCAGAAACTTAATGAATTGGACACCGCGGCCGTAGAGCCCACGGCCCACGTTTTGCCTTTAAAAAACGTATTGCGCGACGATGAGGTCAGGCCCGGCCTGCCGCGGGAGAAGGCCCTGGCGGGCGCTCCGGAGGCGCAGGACGGCCAGTTTAAAGTACCGCGTGTAGTTTAGGTTTAAAGGAGGCTTTGTTTTGGAGCTATATTACTTGACGGCCCATGAACTCGGCGATCTCCTGCAGAGGAAAGAGGTAAGCGCACGCGAAGTCGCTGAATCTTTTCTCGAACGCCTGGAAACGGTAGACGTAAAGGTAAGGGCCTACCTGACGGTAACGCCCGAAAAAGCGCTGGAACAAGCGGCCAGAGTCGACGCCGCCCGCGCCCGGGGAGAAAATTTAAGCCCCCTGGCCGGCGTCCCCATGGCCCTGAAGGATAACCTCTGCACCGAAGGTGTGCGCACTACTTGCGCTTCCAAGATGCTGGCCGAATGGGTGCCGCCCTACAGCGCTTTTGTCGTCCGCAGGCTTGAGGCCGAAGGGGCGGTTATGCTGGGTAAGCTTAACATGGACGAATTTGCTATGGGTTCTTCCAATGAAAATTCGCGTTTTTACCCCGTCCACAATCCCTGGGACCTGGAGCGGGTGCCGGGCGGCAGCAGCGGCGGCGCCACCGCAGCGGTGGCGGCCGGAGAGGCGTGCTATGCTTTAGGTTCGGATACCGGTGGGTCCATCCGCCAGCCGGCTTCCTTCTGCGGCGTAGTAGGGATGAAGCCTACCTACGGCCGCGTCTCCCGCTTCGGGCTGGTGGCCTTCGCTTCTTCCCTGGACCAGATCGGCCCCATCACCCGGGACGTGACCGACTGCGCTTTGGTCCTGCAGGCTATTGCCGGCCACGATCCCTATGACTCTACCTCGGCTAACTTACCGGTGCCCGACTACCGGGCCGTTTTGACCGGCGAGATCCGAGGCTTAAAGATAGGTATCCCCAAAGAATATTTCCCCGAGGGCATGGAAGGCGAGGTTGCCAGGATAGTAAAAAGGGCCATCGGGCGCCTGTCCGACCTGGGGGCTATTTGCGAGGAAGTTTCACTGCCCCACACAGAATACGCTCTGCCGGCCTATTACCTTGTCGCCCCGGCGGAAGCCAGTTCTAATCTCGCGCGTTACGATGGCGTCGGCTTTGGCCTGCGGGTAGAAGGAAATGATATTATAGACATGTATATGCGCACGCGCAGCGAGGGCTTCGGCGCCGAAGTCAAGCGGCGCATTATGTTGGGGACTTATGCTTTAAGCTCCGGTTATTATGATGCCTATTATCTTAAAGCCCTCAAAGTGCGGACGCTGATCCGCCGCGATTTTGAGCAGGCCTTTAAGCGTTTTGATGTGCTGGCCACGCCGACTTCACCCACAGTGGCCTTCCGTCTGGGCGAAAAAGCGGGAGACCCCCTGGCTATGTACCTTTCGGACCTTTTCACCATTCCGGTCAATATGGCCGGCCTGCCGGCTATTTCTATACCCTGTGGTTTCAGCCAGGGGCTGCCGGTCGGCCTGCAACTGATCGGTAAGCCCTTCGATGAGGAAACGCTGCTGAGGGTAGCTTACGCCTTTGAGCAGAATACGGATTACCACCGGCGCCGGCCGGAACTGGGGGTGTAGCCTTATGGAGTATGAGGCCGTAATCGGCCTGGAAGTCCACGCCGAGTTAAAAACGGGCTCCAAGGCCTTTTGTAATTGCACTACTGCCTTTGGAGGCGAACCTAATACCCATGTTTGCCCTATTTGCCTTGGCCTACCCGGGGTGTTACCCAAGATTAACCGCAAAGTAGTAGAATTCGGCCTGAAAGCAGCCTTGGCCTTAAACTGCCAGGTGGCTTCCTTTTGTAAATTCGACCGTAAAAATTATTATTACCCCGACTTACCCAAGAATTACCAGATATCGCAATACGATTTGCCTCTGGCCAGGCACGGTTTTTTGGAGATCGAAGTTAACGGGGAAAAGAAGAAGATCGGTATTGCCCGCGTGCATATGGAAGAAGATGCCGGTAAACTTATCCATGTGGACGGCTCCGGGGGCGGTTATACCCTGGTAGACTACAACCGCGCGGGTGTACCTTTGCTGGAGATAGTATCGGAGCCGGACCTGCGTTCGCCGGCCGAGGCGCGGGCTTACATGGAACAGCTCAAGGCCGTCCTGGAGTATACCGAGGTTTCCGACTGCAAGATGCAGGAGGGCTCCCTGCGCTGCGATGCCAATGTTTCAGTGCGGCCCCTTGGCTCCCGCGAATTCGGTACCAAAACGGAAGTAAAGAACATGAACTCTTTCCGCGCTTTACAGCGCGCGCTGGAATATGAAATCGAACGCCAGATCGCCATCCTGGAGAGCGGCGGCCGGGTGGTGCAGGAAACACGCGGCTGGGACGAAAGCCGCGGCGTTACGGTAAGCATGCGCAGTAAAGAAGAGGCTCATGATTACCGTTATTTTCCCGAGCCGGACCTGGTGCCCTTGGTCATTGACCAGGAGTGGATAGAAAAAGTGCGCCGCGAGTTGCCGGAGTTGCCTAACAGCCGGCGCGAGCGGCTAATCCGCGATTACGGCCTGCCGCCTTATGACGCAGGGGTGATCACTTCTTCCAAGGCCCTGGCCGATTATTTTGACCGGGCGGTGGCCCTTTTCCCCGATGCCAAGCAGGTCAGCAACTGGCTTATGGGCGATTTCCTGCGCCTCCTTAATGCCAGCGGCCTAGAACCGGACGCCTCACCGGTAAAACCCGAGGGTTTGGCAGAACTTTTAAAGCTACAGCAGGAAGGCACCATAAGCATTAAAATAGCCAAACAGGTTTTCGAAGAAATGTTCGCCACCGGCAAGGGCGCACGCCAGATAGTCGAAGAAAAAGGCCTGGTGCAGATCTCCGATGCCGGCGAGCTGGCGGCCATTGTAGAAAAAGTCCTGGCGGAACACCCCCAGGTGGTGGCCGATTATCGGGGCGGCAAGGATAAGGCCCTGGGCTTTTTGGTAGGCCAGGTAATGAAAGCTACCCGGGGCAAAGCCAATCCCGCCCTGGTGAACCAGCTTCTAAAAGAGAGGTTGTAGTGCCATCCGAAAGAAAGGGCCCGGAGCCTGTGCTCCGGCCGGAAAAAACGGAGCTACATTAAAAGAAGCATGAAAATGCCGGGGATGCTGGCGCAAGGCGACTTTGGGCGAGCCTTGTGAGCCGTTGGCGAGACCGAGCCCGGAGGCGGGGCCGAGGACAGAGAGGCCTGCGGCCGGCCACTGAGGCAAAGGATGCTTAAATCCGGCCGGGAACCCCGCCGGAGGGTGAGGGGGAGTCATACGGCTCGCTGGCGAGCCCATCAGGAGCCGGCGCCAGTGCCCCGGCATGGGGAATGTTTCGGAAGCATCGCTAACCTTAAGGAGAGGGTAATATCTATGCCCTACGCTGGCGTCTTATTCGACTTCGACGGCACCTTGGTAGACACTACCGACCTGGTAATCGAGTCTTTCCAGTATACCCTGCGCCCTTATCTCGGCCGTGAAGTTAAACCGGAAGAAGTCTACCCCTTTTTTGGCGCGCCTCTGCGGGAGGGCCTGTTTGCTTTCGTCCCCGATAAAGCGGAAGAGCTCCTCCCGGTCTACCGCCGCTACACCAACGAACATTTTGAGGAGAAAATAAAACTTTGTCCGGGAGTCCGGGAAGGATTGGGGCGGCTCAAAAAAGCCGGCTTAAAATTGGGGGTGGTCACTTCGCGCATGCGAAAGACTACCTTGCGCGGGCTAGAAATTTTCGACCTGCTACACTTTTTTGTTACCGTTGTAGCTCTGGAAGATGTAGACAACCACAAGCCCGGCCCGGAGCCGGTGCGAAAAGCCCTGCGCGATTTGGGGGTAGCGGCCGAAGACGCCATCATGATCGGGGATAGCCCTCTCGACATCCTGGCGGCCAGGGCAGCCGGGGTGAAGAGCGCGGCTGCCGGCTGGAGCGCCGTGCCGCGGGCCCGACTGCTGGCGGCGGAACCCGACTTCAGCGTGGAAAGCATGGAGGAATTCGTGGAGATCTGCCTGGCAGGCTAGGGCAAGGTATATACGCACGGGCGGTGGTGTGTTAGAATATATTTACTTGTAGTTCTGGGGGAGGTTTTGCCCATGAGTTTGCCTCTGTCGCGCCAGGATCACCCTTACTCTAACCCGGCCTTGAAGTACCTGGCCGTTGAGTGGCTGGAGCGCCGTGGTGTAACCCTGGAAGCCCTCGCTCAACTGGTATTGGAAGTTCAAAGCAAATATATCAAAGACCTGAGTCTGGCCGCCTGCCTGGAGAGTGTAGAGCGCGTTTTGGAGAAGCGCGAGGTTCAGAACGCCGTTTTTACCGGTTTAAGCCTGGATGAAATGGCCGAAAAAGGGCTTTTTGCCGAGCCATTAGCTGCCATGCTGCGCAGCGACGATAGCTTATACGGAATTGACGAAATTTTAGCTTTAAGTATTGTCAATATTTACGGTTCTATAGGCCTGACCAACTTCGGTTACCTGGATAAGGTTAAACCGGGGATCATCGGAGTGGTCAACGAGAAAAAAGGGAAAAGAGTAAATACCTTTCTCGATGACCTGGTGGCTGCCATTGCGGCGGCTGCGGCCGCCAGGCTGGCCCACCGCGAGCGCGACGGTTTATTGACGGAAGATTGAGATGGGAGAGGAATAGATGGGGAGGACGGCGGTAGAAAAGATCTTCAGCGCCCACTGCGGGAAGGAAATATCGGCAGGCGAGATTGCCATTGTTTCCCTGGATTTTGTGGCCGGAGGGGATACCAAGACGCCCCAGGCGATAAAGCTTTTTGGCGAGGCGGGCCTCAGTTTCAACCTGGAGCCCGGAAGGGCCGCCCTGATTATCGACCATTTTGTCCCCTGTCCCCATGAGAAGGCGGCCAACGGGCACGTGGCCATGCGCCGCTTCGCCCGGGAGCACGGCCTTAAATTTTATGAGGCTGGCGAAGGGGTGGAGCACCAGTTGCTGGCTGAAGGCGGCCACGTTTTACCCGGCAGCTTGATCGCCGTGGGCGATTCCCACGCTCCTACCTGCGGGGCCCTGAACGCTCTGGGCCTGGCTGTAAGTTCGTCGGAGCTGGCAGCCATTTTTGCTACCGGCAGGTTATGGTATAAAGTACCGCAGGCGACCAGGGTAGAGGTCAAGGGAAAGCTCCCTCCGGGCGTCTATGCCAAAGACGTTATTCTTTACCTTTGCGGCCGCCTCCACGGGGGCTATTATGAGGCTATTGAATTTAGCGGCGAAGCCCTTCTCGATTTAAGCATTGATGATAGGTTTACGCTTTGCAATATGGTGGCCGATCTGGGGGCGCAAACGGCCATTATGCCCTGGGATGCTAGGCTGGATGCCTGGTTAAAAGAGCGGGGGCTGGGCGCCGGCCGGCCGGTCGACGGCGACGCCGACGCGGTGTATAGCCAGGTCAGGCAGGAAGATGTAAGCTCCCTGGAACCCTTGCTGGCCTTTCCCCATGCCATCCATAACGTGCATCCGGTGCGGGAAGCTCGTGGCGTAAAGGTTAACCAGGCCTATATCGGCGGCTGCAGCAACGGCCGCCTGGAGGACCTGCGCCTGGCCGCCGGGTTTTTAAAAGGCAGGCGGGTAGCGGCCGGAGTAAGGCTTTTTATAAGCCCGGCATCGCGGGAAATTTACCGGCGGGCAGCAGCGGAAGGCATTATATCTGTGCTGCTGGAGGCCGGTGCTGTGATCCTGCCGCCGAGTTGCGGGCCCTGCGTCGGTTTGACCCAGCAAGGAATCCCCGGCGACGGCGAAGTGGTGCTTTCTACGGCCAACCGCAATTTCCGGGGAAGGCTGGGCAATAAAAATGCCCTCATTTACCTGGCTTCACCGGCCACGGTAGCTGCTTCGGCTCTGACGGGTGAGATAACCGATCCGCGGGAGATAATATAGAGGTTCTTCCGGGCCACCATCCGGCATGAACCACTATATCGAGAGCACCAATATAAACAGGTGCATCCGAAAGAAGTATGAAAATGCCGGGGACGCTGGCGTAAGGCGACTTTGGGCGAGCCTTGCGAGCCGTTGGCGAAACCGAGCCCGGAGGCGGGGCCGAGGGCATGGAGGCCCGAGGCCGGCCGCTGAGACAGGATGTCGAATTGGCCAGGAACCCCGCTTTAAGTCGCGAGGGGGAGCCATACGGATTGCTGGCGAGCCCAAGAGACACCGGCGCCAGCGCCCCGGCACGGAGAATGTTTCGGAAGCATCTATAAACAAAGGTGGCTAGAGGCCATGCTTTTAAAAGGCAAAGCGCATTGTTACGGCGACTACTTTAATACCGACCTGCATCTGTCGGCCAAGTACCGGCCGGCGGGGACGACCCTGGAAGAATTGGTTCAAACGATGCTTATTAATATTGACCCGGATTTTTCTAAAAGAGTAGCGCCGGGCGATTTTCTGGTGGCCGGCGAATTTTTCGGGGCCGATTCTTCACGCGAGGATGCCGTAGAAGTGCTCAAAAAAGCCGGCATTGCCGCCGTAATCGCCAAATCGTTTGCCCATTTATTTTTCCGCAACGCCATCAATCTGGGCCTGCTGGTAATCCAGGCCGATACCGGCGGCATTGCCACAAACCATCTGCTGGAAGTAGATGTTTAGGGGGGTACCATTCGGAATCTTAACACCTCCCGGACCATCAATTTCAAACCTTACGATGCCGCC
This sequence comes from Clostridia bacterium, assembly GCA_030445865.1. Lineage (GTDB taxonomy): Bacteria > Bacillota > DSM-521 > Neomoorellales > Neomoorellaceae > JASUSV01. The sequence continues at coordinate 42,891 of JASUSV010000007.1, read as the reverse complement.
ATCTACCGCTTAATTCAAGACGGCGGACTATTGCCCCATATCATAAAGCACGGTGGGTACGCTATAAAGTGAAAGCGCAGGCCTCGGCGGCAGGCTTCTGATAGGGTGCATCCGAAAGAAGTATGAAAATGCCGGGGACGCTGGCGAGCCCATCAGGAGCCGGCGCCAGTGCCCCGGCATGGGGAATGTTTCGGAGGCATCTCTGATAGAGAGGGAAAAGGAATAAGGAGGAGAATCATGTCCGATCTCTTGGCGGCGGCGCGCAATGCCGTCTCTTACTGCTTAAAAGTACAAGCCGGGGAAAGCGTTTTGGTGGTGAGCGACCCCGGAACGGCGGCCGTCGGGACCGCTCTATGGCAGGCAGCGCGGGAGTCGGGCGCCGAAGCCTTATTTTTACAAATGCAGGCGCGCCATATGCACGGCGAGGAGCCGCCGGCGCCGGTAGCGGCAGCCATGGTAAATTCTCAGGTTTGTTTCCTGGTTACAAGCAAGTCCCTCTCCCATACCAGGGCGCGCCGGGAAGCTACCGCTGCCGGGGCCAGGATCGCCTCCTTGCCCGGTATAAGCGAAGCGGCTATGATCCGCACCCTCCAGGCCGATTACGGCGCCATAGAAGCCTTGTCCCGCAGGCTGGCCGAAGTTTTAACGCGCGGCCGGTTAGCCGAGATCATCGGCCCTGGTGGCAGCAGGCTGACTTTCGGCCTGGACAGTAGAATCGGCCAGGTGGATGGCGGCCTGTACTGGGAGAAAGGGGCTTTCGGCAACCTGCCCGCCGGCGAGGCTTATATTGCTCCCCTGGAAGGAACGGCTGCAGGCAAGCTGGTGGTGGATGGCAGTATTGCTGGAATCGGCCGCCTGGAGGAACCGCTGACCTTGGAATTCGCAGAAGGATATCTCCGCGGGATTTATGGCGGGAGGCAGGCCAGGCAGTTGGAAGAAATCCTTCAACCCTATGGCCCCGAGGCGCGCAATTTAGCCGAACTCGGCATCGGCACCAATGAAAAAGCCATCCTGACGGGTTCGCCCCTGGAGGACGAGAAAATTAAAGGGAGCCTCCATGTGGCCCTGGGGGCCAACGCCAACTTCGGCGGTATAGTGGAAGTACCTTTGCACCTCGATGCCATCGTCTTGAAGCCGACGCTCCTGATCGATGGCCAGGTAATAATTTCCCAAGGCCAACTTCGCCTGGGCGAATAAAACTTTATTTTCGGGAGGTTTTAATGATGAATTACCCCAATGATCTGCGCTACTCCAAGGAACACCAGTGGATAAGAGTGGAAGGCAACCGCGGCAAGGTCGGTATTACCGACTATGCCCAGTCTTCCCTCGGCGACATCATCTTTGTCGAACTACCCCAGGAAGGCGACGAGCTTAAAAAGGACGACGCTTTGGGTATTGTAGAATCTGCCAAGTCGTCGTCGGACGTTTATTGTCCCGTTTCCGGTAAAGTAATCGCCGTTAATGAAGAATTATTGGATTCGCCCCAGCTAATAAACGAAGACCCCTACGGCAGAGGTTGGATGATCGAAATCGAGCTCAGCGATCCTTCCGAGCTCGACGACCTCATGGAAGCAGCGGAATACCGGGCCATGGTGGAAGAGGAGAAAGGGGATTAGGAGGTACCTGGTTACTTTATGCGTTTGGCCGAGGGCGAGATTTGGCGGCTTCTTGATACCGGTGTTGCCGATGCCGCCACTAATATGGCTATAGACGAGGCCATTTTCATTGCCCACAGCCAGGGTCTTACTTCTCCGACCCTGCGCTTCTACGCCTGGGAGCCGCCGGCCGTATCCATCGGTTATGCTCAAAAGTTAGAAAAGGAAATCGACCTGGAAGCCTGCCGCCGTTTAAAGGTAGACTGGGTACGCCGGCTGACGGGGGGTAGGGCGGTGCTCCACGACCGTGAGGTGACCTACAGCGTGGTGGCGCGCGCCGATCACCCCCTTATGGCCGGCGGCATCCTGCCTTCCTACCGCCGTTTGTCGGAAGCCCTGGCTTGGGGTTTGAGAGAGTTGGGGGCGCCGGCAGAACTTACCTCGGGGAGGCAGGGCCACGCGCAGGAACACACTTCGGCCGCCTGTTTTGATGCGCCTTCCTGGTATGAATTGAGTTGCGGCGGCCGGAAGGTGGTCGGCAGCGCTCAGGCGCGCAAGAAGGGCGTGGTTTTACAGCACGGGTCGATAGTACTGGAGTTAAATGCTGAACTTCTTTTCCAGGTGCTCAAGTTTCCCAATGAAGCCCTGCGCCAGGAGCTGAAGAGGCGGTTCAAAAATCAGGCCTGCGGTTTGATGGAGATAGTAGGCGAAAAAGCCCAAGCCTCCCAGGTTAAAGAAAGCATCGTCCGGGGTTTTGAAACCCTCTACGGTATGCGCTTTGTAAGAGGGGATCTGCTCCCGCGGGAGCAGGAGTTAAAAGTAGAGTTAAAGGCCAAGTACGCGGGCGAAGCCTGGAACTACGGCATAAAACCTGTTTAACCATCGGCGTTCGGCCTTTTGTAAGCTAGAAAAGCTGATCGCTTGATGCTGATGGTCTGGTAAGCTGCTCCATAGCTAATAATACTGTATTCATCCTGCCCTTAGGAGGAATTTTGATAAGCCTTGGCGAATAATTATTAAGTTATGCGATTTTAGAATAAGGATAGAGGTGATATAATGACGCGGCCCATCAAGATTGTAGATACGACTTTGCGCGACGGCGAACAAACAGCAGGTGTTGTCTTTGCCAACCATGAAAAGTTCCGCATCGCCAAAATCCTCGACGAACTGGGAGTAGATCAGATAGAGGCTGGGGTCCCGGTGATGGGCGGGGATGAGAAAAAGGTAATCAAGGAAATCGTCGATGCCCGTTTGAACGCCAGCATTATGGCCTGGAACAGGGCCGTAATCAACGACGTGCAGAACTCTATTGACTGCGGCGTTGATGCCGTGGCCATTTCTATTTCTACCTCGGACATTCATATTAAGTATAAGCTCCGCAGCACCCGTGAGGACGTGCTCAATTCTATGGCCAGGGCATGCGAATTTGCCAAGAAGCACAACCTCTACGTTTCCGTGAACGCCGAGGATGCCTCGCGCACCGACCCAGAATTTTTGCTCAAATTTGCCCTTACGGCTAAAAATGCCGGTGCCGACCGCCTGCGCTACTGCGATACCGTAGGCGTAATGGAGCCCTTCAGCACGTACGAGCGGATTAAGTGGCTTATCGATGAGACCGGTATGGACGTAGAGATGCACATGCATAATGACTTCGGTATGGCGACGGCCAATACCCTGGCGGGGATAAAAGCCGGGGCCAAATTTGCCGGCGTAACCATAATCGGCCTGGGCGAGCGGGCCGGTAATGCCGCTTTAGAGGAAGTGGTTATGGCTTTAAAGTACACGCTGGGCATCGACCTGGGCTTTAAGACGGAGAAATTCCGTGAGGCGGCCGAATACGTCTCTATGGCGGCGCGGCGGGAGTTGCCCGCCTGGAAGGCGGTTGTGGGCAGCAATATGTTCGCCCACGAGTCCGGCATCCATGCCGACGGCGCTTTAAAGCACCCGCACACTTATGAGGTTATGACGCCGGAGGAAGTCGGGCTGCAGCGCCAGATAGTCATCGGTAAACATTCGGGCACGGCCGCCATTAAGGCTAAGTTCGCCGAGTACGGCGTGCACCTGGAGGAAAAAGAGGCGGCGGCCATTTTGGAGCGGGTGCGGGCTCTGGCGGTAGAGCTCAAGCGGCCTCTCTTCGATAAAGAGCTGGTTTATATTTACGAGGAATATAAAGGCGTACCCCATAAAGCGGTTATCGGTTAATTTAAACAGTGTAGTCGAGGTGGAGGAAAAAATTGGAGCATAAAGTAACTTTGATACCCGGCGACGGCATCGGTCCCGAAATTGCGGCTGCAGCCCGCCGGGTGTTGGAAGCCAGCGGGGTAAAATTTCAATGGGAAGTTATGGAAGCCGGCGAAGCCGTTCTGGAAAAGCACGGCACGGTGCTTCCCGAGGCTGTGTTGGAATCCATCCGGCGGAACAAGGTAGCCCTGAAAGGACCTATTACCACGCCTGTCGGTACCGGCTTTCGCAGCGTTAACGTGACTTTGCGCCTCGCGCTTGACCTTTTCGCCAACGTGCGGCCGGCCAGGAACCTGCCTAACATACCTTCGCGTTATGAGAACGTCGATCTGGTTATCGTACGCGAGAATACCGAGGATCTTTATGTCGGCGTAGAGCACATGGTAGGTGAAGATGCGGCCGAAAGCATCAAGATCATTACCCGCAAGGGCTCGGAGAGGGTAGTGCGTTTCGCCTTTGAGTACGCCCGCAAGAATAAGCGGCGCAAGGTTACGGCCGTGCATAAGGCCAACATTCTCAAATGCACGGACGGCCTCTTTTTGGAATGCGCGCGCCAGGTGGCGCGGGATTACCCGGATATAGAGTTTGAAGACCGCATCGTCGACAATATGTGCATGCAGTTAGTGCAAAAGCCGGAGCTTTACGACGTGCTGGTAATGCCTAATCTCTACGGCGACATCCTCTCGGACCTGTGCGCCGGACTGGTAGGCGGCCTGGGAGTGGCGCCGGGCGGGAATATCGGCGCCGGAGTAGCCGTCTTTGAGCCGGTGCACGGGAGCGCGCCCAAATATGCCGGTCAAAATAAAGTTAATCCTCTGGCCATGATCCTGTCGGGCGTAATGATGCTGGAGCACCTGGGCGAGCTGGAGGCGGCGGCCCGCGTGCGGCAGGCCATTGAAGCGGTCTTGGCCGAAGGTAAATATTTGACTTACGACCTCGGCGGCACGGCGGGCACCTCCGAGATGGCCGAGGCTATTGCCAGGCGGCTGGAGAAAGGCTAAAGTTATATTCTTTGGCCTCCCGGGGCAAACTAGCCGAAGCAGGCTAAACCTTGGGAGGTATTATTTTATGGGCGACAGAAAGCGCAGCCGCTTTCTCAGCGAAAACGAAACGAGGCTGCAAGAAATGCGCGCCGCCGAGTACCCCGGCGGGGTAGTAGTTGACCCGGTGCCCATAACCCGCGACGAAGAGGTTACCGTGCTTTATTACGGCCTTCTTTCCCAGGCCGGCGCCGACCAGATCTGGATGCGGGTAGGTTACGGCGACGCCGATCGCTGGGAAAATATCTACGACTACCGTATGGAAAAGACGGGTTATGGCTGGGTTAAAAATATCCGAGCAGAAGGTAGCGGGCGGTTGAACATTTGCTTTAAAGATAGCGCCAACAACTGGGACAACAACAACGGCCTTAACTGGAGTTTCGAGATCCACGACGGCAAGCTCCCGCCGCAATAGTTTAAAGCCCCTCGGTTAGATGACGAGGGGCTTTAAACTATATAAACTAAAAAGAAGTTACCCCTTTTCAGGCTTTTGCAGAAATTTATCCCGCCATAAACCTGGCTGCTTTTCTTTTTTCCAGGGCTTTAAAGTACATTTCCTCATATTGGGCGGCCGAGGCTGACCAGGAAAAATCGGCGGCCATGCCGCGCCGGACGAGTTCCTGCCAGGCGTGGGGCTGCTCGCGGTAGAGGTTTAAGGCGCGATTGATGGTTTCCAGCAAATCCTGGGGGTTATAGTTAACGAAGGAAAATCCGTTGCCGCGTGCCGGGTCGTGGTGGTAATCGATAATGGTATCTTCCAGGCCGCCGGTGGCCCGCACGATGGGGACGGTGCCGTAGCGCAGGCTGATCATTTGCCCCAGGCCGCAGGGCTCAAAGCGCGAGGGCATGAGAAACATATCGCAGCCGGCATATATCCTCTGGGCCAGGTCGGGGTCAAAGCCGATTTTTACCGCCATTTTCTGGCGGTATTTTAATTTATAGCGGGAAAAAAGCTGCTGGTAATAATCCTCGCCGCTTCCCAGAAGGATGAATTGCACATCCTGGGCCAAAAGCGGGTCAAGGATGGCGGCCAGCAAGTCAAGTCCCTTTTGGGCTACCAGGCGGGAGATGATGCCTAAAAGGGGTACGTCGCGTTCCGGCAAATCCATTTCCTTTTGCAGCGCCCTTTTGTTTATCTTTTTACGTTCTAAAGAGCCGGCATCATAATTGGCCTTAATCCTGGGATCGGTGGCCGGGTTAAATTCTTCATAATCTATGCCGTTTAAGATGCCGTATAAGTCCTGGGCTCTTTTGCGCAGGAGCCCGTCTAGGCCTTCCCCGGCTTCCGGGGTTTGGATTTCTAAGGCATATTTTTTGCTTACGGTATTAATCAGATCGGCGTAGAGCAGGCCGGCCTTCATGAAATTGACTTTCCCGTAAAATTCCAGGCGTTCGGGGGTAAAAAATTCTTCGCCCAGGGCCATAGTTTTAAGGGCATTTTTATCGAAATGCCCCTGGTATTGAAGATTGTGGATGGTAAAGATGGTTGCAGTACGGCGGAAATGGGGGCTGTCCTGCACCTTGACTTTTAAAAAAAGGGGGATGGGACCCGTCTGCCAGTCGTTGCAGTGAATGATATCCGGCTGGAATTCCAGCCAGGGAAGCATAGAAAGTACGGCCTTGCAGAAAAAATTAAAGCGGGCGTCGTCGTCGGCGTAGCCGTACATGCCGTCCCGGTAAAAATATTTGTAGTTGTCGATGAGGTAGACCGGGACTTCGGGCCGGCCTTTAAGGGCTGCCCGGCGAATAATGGCCGTCTCCAGGCTCCCATCCATTTCTACCGGCAGGTCGGTGAGATAAGGTACGTCCTTTACCCGGCGGTAGCGGGGTAGGGCCACGCGCACGTCGTGCCCCCGGGCAGCCAGGGCCTTGGGCAGGCTTCCGGCCACATCGGCCAGCCCCCCCGTTTTGGCAAAGGGCGCTACTTCAGGCGAGACGAAGAGAATTTTCAGGGTTTCAGCCATTAGTCTCTACCTCCTCTGGTCCTGGGGTTTCAAGAAGAAACCGGACGGCTGCCTCCGGCGGGGTGGGGTTGATGTACATATCGGTTCCCCATTCAAAACCGGCTACAATAGTCAAGCGAGGGAGGAGTTCCAGGTGCCAGTGGTAGGCCGGTTCTTCCTCCCGCAGGGGGCTGGTATGCAAGATGAGGTTGTAGGGCGGGTCGTTGACGGCCCGTTTTAAACGCCCCAGCACTTCTTTAAGGATAAAGGCGAGATCTGAGAGCTGTTCGTCGTCCACCATGCCGAAGGTCGGCTGGTGGTTTCGGGGTAAGATCCAGGTTTCAAAAGGAAACCGGGAGGCAAAAGGGCAGAAGGCCAAAAAGTTATCATTTAAAGCTATAATGCGGCTACCGTTTGTTTCCTCGGCTTGCAGGATATCGCAGTAAATGCATCTGCCCCTCCAGTCCTGGTAGTTTTGGGCGCGCCGCATCTCTGCCCGCACCGCCGCCGGCACCTGCGGCGTAGCTATGAGCTGGCTGTGGGGGTGCTCCAGGGAGGCGCCGGCTATTTGCCCGTGGTTTTTAAAAATCTGGACGTATTTAAGTTTTGGATTTTGGCCCAGTTGCAGGTAGCGCTGGCGCCAAGCTTTTAGGACGAGGGCGGCGTGTTCGGTGGTGTAATCGGGGAAGAACAGGTGATGTTCGGGGTGCTCAATAATTACCTCGTGGGCGCCTACGCCGCTTAAAGTGCGGTAAATCCCCTGTTCCTTAGATTGGAGTTCACCTTCCGGCCTCAAGGCGGCGAACTTGTTGGGTACCACCCGCACTTTCCAGCCAGGGGTGTCGGCCGCCGTATCAGGATCGCGGAAGGCGAGGACTTCCGGCGGGGTTTCCTTTTCTTTACCGGCGCAGAAGGGGCAGTTGTCCGGCCCGCGTTTAGTTTCCTGGGGATGAATGAAATCAGAGGGTCTTTTAGCCCTCTCGGTGGCGATAATAACCCACCTCTGGCTGACGGGATCTTGTCTCAGTTCAGGCATGAATTGGCCTCCGATTGTTGACTAAGAAGTTTCACGCTTAGCTTATACCGGTTAACTGGAAATTATGCGAGTATAAGATTTCCTGGGAGTTGAGAGACTAAAGAGGGTTAGATTTAGCTTAAAGAGGTGTTGCAGTAGTGCGCGTTTTGCTTCTTTCCTGGGAATACCCGCCGCAGGCTGTGGGCGGCCTGGCCCGCCACGTGGAAGACCTGGCGGCCGCCCTGGCGGCGGAAAAACAGGAAGTGCATGTCCTGACCGTAGGGCGGCCTGGAGAGGCGACCCGCGCTTTGGAGAATGGGGTCTATGTTCACCGGGTTGATCCTTACCCCGTCAACGCTCCCGACTTCATCACCTGGGTCCTACAATTAAATGCCCGTTTCCTGGAAGAGGCCATAAAAATTTTTCGCCATTTCGGTTCCTTTCATCTTCTCCATGCCCACGACTGGCTGGTGGCCTTTACCGGCCGCGCCCTTAAACACGCCTACCGCCTGCCGCTGGTGGCCACCATCCATGCTACCGAAGCCGGCCGGAACCGCGGCCTGTATAATGACGGCCAGCGTTATATAAATAGCATCGAGTGGTGGCTTACTTATGAAGCCTGGCGGGTGATCGTCTGCAGCCGCCATATGCACCAGGAAGTGCAGGGCCTTTTCCAACTGCCGGCCGATAAGATAAATATTATTCCCAATGGGGTGGTGGCGGCCAAATTTCGAGGGGTTAAACCCGATCCCCTTTTTAGAGCCCGCTTTGCCCTGCCGCAGGAAAAAATTCTCCTCTTCGTCGGCAGGCTGGTGATAGAAAAAGGCGTACAGGTTTTGCTCGAAGCCATGCCCCAAATTCTATCCGCCTGCCCTGAAGCCAAGTTGCTCGTGGTTGGCCGGGGGCCGTTGGAGGAACATCTCAAGGCCCGGGCCCGTGCCCTGGGCTTTGATTCCAAGGTATATTTTGTTGGTTACCTGGACGACCGCAGCCGTAATATGCTATACGCTTTAGCCGACGTTGCCGTGGTCCCCAGTCTCTACGAGCCTTTCGGCATCGTGGCCCTGGAGGCAATGGCAGCCGGTGCGCCGGTAGTGGCTACTAACACGGGCGGGTTGGCAGAAATCATCACCCACCGCGTAGACGGTATGCTGGCCCTTCCCGGCAACGCCGGCTCGCTGGCTGAAAATATTGTAGCCGTCCTCCGCGACGCCGACCTGGCTGCCGGGTTGCGCGCTAAGGGCACTATGCTTGTGGATACGGTTTACGACTGGAGGCAGATAGCCGGGGAGACGTTAAAGGTATATGAGGAAGTATACCAGCAATACCGGCGGACGCCCTGGCCGGAGCGGCCTGCGATTATGTCGGGTTTCAAGCGTTATACCCGGAACTGGGGCGGCAGGCAACAGGAGGAGAAGAAAGCCGTTAACGCCGGCGCTCAAGGGGGGCGCTACGACCTCGTCGGGCGCCGAGCGGCCCTGGTAAACTGGCAGCGTGGGAGGGAAGAGTTATGAAGGCGGTTATTATGGCCGGCGGTGAGGGTTCCCGCCTGCGGCCTTTGACCTGCAAGCGGCCTAAACCCCTGGTTCCCATAGCCAACCGGCCGGTTATGGAGTACTGCGTAGAACTTTTACGTCAGCATAATATCCGCGACATTGCCGTCACCCTGCAGTACCTGCCGGGGCTTATCGAGGAATATTTTGGTGACGGCACCGACTTCGGGGTTCGCCTGCATTATTTTATCGAAGAAACCCCTCTTGGTACGGCCGGGAGCGTCAAAAACGCAGCCCCGTTTTTGGATGAAACTTTTGTGGTCATCAGCGGCGACGCCCTTACCGATTTTGATCTCAGCAGCGTCCTGGCCTGGCACCGCGAGAAGGGTGCCCTCGCCACCCTGGTTTTAACCACGGTGGATAATCCCCTGGAGTATGGAATCGTAATTACCAACCCCGACGGCAGCATCCGCTCTTTTTTAGAAAAGCCGAGCTGGGGGGAGGTCTTCAGCGACCGGGTAAATACGGGCATTTACGTGCTGGAACCGGAAATCCTGGAGTATATACCTGAAGGAAAGGCCTTTGATTTCAGCAAGGACCTTTTCCCTCTGTTGCTCAAGCAGGGCCGGCCTCTCTTCGGCCTGGTTTTGGACGGATATTGGTGCGATGTCGGTAACCTTACCCAGTATCGCCAGGCCCATATCGACATTTTAAGCGGCCGGGTTAAAGTAAGTTTAATCGGCGAAGATAGAGGGAACGGCATCGTAGCCGGGGAAGGAGCGGAAATAGACCCTGCGGCCGAAATTGAGGGGCCGGTGTTGCTGGGCGGTTACTGCCGCTTGGGGCCGGGCTGTAAAATCGGCCCCTATACCGTGCTGGGGCCCTTTACTCAGGTCGAGGGCGGCGCCAGTTTAAAACGCGCCGTTCTCTGGGATAACGTTTACATTGGCCGGGGGGCGTCCCTGCGGGGATCGGTAGTGTGCAGTCGGGCGGCCGTGCTGGCGGGCGCCAGACTGTATGAGGGCGCCGTCATCGGCGACGGTAGCAGGGTGATGGAGAGGGCAGAAGTGCGGCCGGAAGTGAAAATATGGCCGGAAAAATGCTTGGGCCAGGATACGGTCACCAGCGAGAGCCTAATCTGGGGGCCGGGCGCGGTACGCAACCTCTTTACCGCCAGCAGCGTGCCCCTAAAGCTTAACGGCGAAGCGGTTCCGGCTTTATTAAGCCGTCTCGGCCAGGCCTACGGGGCTACTTTTAAGCCAGGCGCCGGCATAGCCGTCAGCGCTTTTAGCGGAGGGGCGGGGGAAATGCTCAAAAACGCCTTAATAGCTGGCTTGCAGGCCGCCGGCATCCGGCCGGCCGACCTTGGGGATATCCTCCTCCCCGTCTGCCGCTACGCCGTGAGGGCCAACGATTTCGCCGGCGGTTGCCGCATTCAGGAGGATGCAGGCGGAGGCGGTAAAGTGTGCTTGCGCCTGTTCAACGAAAAAGGCGCCGACTGGCCGCCGTCAGCCCTGCGTAAAATGGAAAACCTTTTCTGGCGGGAAGACGGCCGCCTGGCCCCGGCCAGCGAGATGCAGTCGGTGCATTACCTGCCGGCCATGGCGGAGGCCTACCGCGAATATTTATTGCGCCAGGTAGAGATGGATAATCTGGCGCGGCGGCGCTGGCGCGTGGCCTTGGCCTGCCAGGGCGCGAAAGCGGCGGGTTTGGGCGAGAGCTTGCTGGCCCGGGCCGGCTGCGACGTAATCCGTCTGGATCCGGCGCCGGGCCGGAGCTGGAGCGAAATTCAGGCCGATTTGCCTTTTTTAAGCGACGAAATCCGGCGCTATGCAGCCGACCTGGGGGTGGTAATAGATCTCAACGGCGAAGAATTTATCCTCCTGGACGAGCGGGGTTTTAAACTCAGCCAGGCCCAGGCGCAGGCCCTTTTGACGGCGGCTTACCTGGAAAAGGAACGCGGGGGCGGCGTTACCCTGCCGGTGGCGGCGCCGTATTTAAGCGAACTGGTGGCCTCACGGGCCGGCAGGCCCTTACGGCGGACCAAGAACCACCCCGGCCTCTGGCAGGAAAGCCTCCTTAAAGAAGAATCTCCCCAGGCTCTGACCCAATTTGTAATTTATACCGACGCCCTGGCCGCCGTACTTTACCTTTTGGACTGGCTTTCTTGGCGGGGCCAGACGCTGACCGGGGCCCTGGCCGACCTGCCCCGGGTTTACGCCGCCAGCCGCAGTGTCCCCTGCCCCTGGGAGGCCAAAGGCCGGGTAGTCCGTATTCTGGCCGAGACGGAACCGGCCGAAAGCGTGGAACTTTTAGACGGCATCCAGGTGAAGCACGGCCGGGGGCGGGCCTTAATCCTGCCGGATCAAGAAGAACCTTTTTATCGTATTCATGCCGAAGCCTTTTCTCAGGAGGCGGCCGAAGAACTGGCCGGCTTTTACGAGCGGCGGGTAAAAGAGGTCTTGCTAACGGAACTTAAATAGAAGAGATTAATTGTTTTAACCAGCGTAAGACCCAAAAGTACGAAGGCTCCTTCGCAGCTGGAAGAAAGGAGCCTTATTTTTTTATCCTGAACCAACTCCTGTTTTTTCCTGACCACGGCCTGTTTCTTGCCCTGGCATGAAAGTTGCTAGTGGTATGGAGCGAATTTTAACTTATTTCGGGGAGTGAGGGAATTGCCGCGACCGGTGATTGTGGCTGCCGCGCGCACCGCTATTGGCGACCTGGGCGGGAGCCTAGCGCAGGTGCCGGCGGTAGAACTGGGCAGGATTGTCATTGAGGCGGTGCTGAAAAGGGCGGGTATAAATGCGAATGCCGTGGACGAGGTCATTATGGGCAATGTCCTGCAGGCGGGGCAGGGGATTAACCCGGCCCGGCAGGCGGCTATGGCGGCGGGTACACCTGCCGGGGTGCCTTCCTTTACGATTAATAAAGTATGAGCATGAGCGGCGTTCCTTATTACATACCTAAAGCCAGGTTTGGTTACCGTATGGGCCATGATAAACTTGTAGACGGTATGATTCACGACGGGCTCTGGTGCCCCTTTGGCGACTACCACATGGGCCTGACGGCAGAAAATATTGCTGTTAAGTACAACATCGTGCGTCGGTGGCGGCCAGGGAATAGCTATGGTAGTGCGAAGGCTCTTTCGCAGCTAGCGCAAAAGGGCCTTCTTTTTTGCGCCCCTACCTTTGTTCGACTACGGCCTGCCTCTTGTTCTGGCATGAAAGTTGCTAGTGGCGAAAGGCAGGCTCGTTTTATTGCTTTGGAGGTGCGCTTTATGGCTAGAACGGTAACAGCAGCAGAGGCAGTCTCGCACATAAAAGACGGCATGACTATCATGGTCGGCGGCTTTATGGCGGTGGGGACACCGGAAAGCCTTATTGACGCTTTAGTGGCTAAAGGAGTGCGTGATTTAACCCTTATTTCAAATGATACCGCCTTCCCCGGTCGGGGTAACGGCAAACTGGTAGATGCCGGCTGCTTGAAAAAGGTGATCGCCTCCCACATCGGCACCAACCCCATCACCGGGCAGTTAATGAATAGCGGCAAGCTGGAAGTAACCCTGGTCCCCCAGGGGACCCTGGCCGAACAGATCCGTGCCGGAGGCGCCGGCTTGGGAGGTATTTTAACGCCGACCGGTGTGGGTACCACCGTGGAAAAAGGCAAAACGGTAATTACCGTCAACGAACGCCGTTACCTTTTAGAGCTGCCCTTGAGGGCGGATGTAGCCCTGCTCAAGGCCCACAAGGCTGATGCGGCCGGAAACCTGGTCTACAGGCGCTCGGCGAGAAACTTCAACCCCATTATGGCTATGGCCGCCGACCTAGTTATAGCCGAGGTCGAGGAACTCGTACCTATAGGAGAGCTAGATCCCGACCAGGTTATAACCCCGGGCCTTTTCATAGATTTAATTGTGAAACTCTAAGACCTTGGAGGTAACTTATATGAGCAATGATAAGAGAATTCTAATAGCTAAAAGAGTGGCTCAGGAACTTAAAAACGGCGACGTGGTAAACCTGGGGATTGGGCTTCCTACCCTGGTGGCCAATTACCTCCCGCCTGGCGTCAAGGTCTGGTTGCAATCGGAAAACGGGTTCATAGGTATGGGGCCGGCACCGGAGCCCGGCCAGGAAGACCCGGATTTAGTGGACGCCGGAGGGAGGCCTGTTACCATACTCCCCGGCGGCGCCTGCTTTGATAGCTGTTTGTCTTTTAGCATTATCCGCGGCGGCCACCTCGATGCTACCGTACTAGGCGCCCTGCAGGTAGATGAACAGGGAAATCTTGCCAGTTGGATGATCCCCGGCAAACTGGTGCCGGGCATGGGCGGTGCCATGGACCTGACCGTAGGGGCCAGGCGGGTGATTATAGCTACGGAGCACAACCTTAAAGACGGGACCCCGAAAATCGTGCAGCAATGCACCTTACCCCTGACCGCCGCCAGACAAGTAGACCTTATTGTTACCGAACTGGCGGTCATCGAGGTTACTCCGGAGGGCTTATTGCTCAAAGAAATAGCCGCAGACACCACTGTACCCGAAGTAATACAGCGTACCGGCGCCAGGTTGATTATCCCGGAAAAGGTAACTAAGATGGATCTAGAGCTGGCTTCGTAAGATTTAAACTTCTTAAGGTGAGGTAGTATGCTTGACCATGATCTTAAGAACCTTATAAGAGAACGTTACGATGAGTTCGTCAGGAGGGGAGGGTTTAAAGATTTTCGCTCTCCTGACATTGGGGGAGCGGGAGTGGGTATAGTCGGCCAGAGGCTTTATGAACCTGAAGAAGTTTGCCTGGTTCCAAGGTCGGCCTTCTATTACTCCATGGGCTGCACAACCCCTACCAGATTTATTGATATGCGGCCGGGGGAAGCGGTCCTTGATATCGGCTGCGGTATAGGCATTGATGTAATTTTGGCCGCCCATAAAGTAGGGCCGAAAGGAAAGGTAATAGGGGTAGATCTTTCCCCTTTAATGATTGAGCGCGCGAGAGAAGTGATTGCCGAGGCAGGATTGCAGCGCTTCAACGTTGAACTCCTGGTTGCGGATATGGAGAAACTACCGCTACCAAGTAACCTGGTAGATGTTGTTATATCTAACGGTGCCATTAACCAGTCTTTAGATAAATATGCCGTCTACCGGGAAGCTTATCGCGTTTTGAAACCCGGTGGGCGTATGGCGATAGCCGATATTGTTTTAACGGAAAAATTAGACCCTGAATTACAAAAGATTTTTCGGTGCAACTGGTCCGGTTGTTTAGGGGCGGGTATGGAGGAAAAGGAATACTTAAGGGCAGTTGGAGAGGCCGGTTTTGAACATGTAGAAGTTTTTGCCAGGCGGTTACTTTCCAGAGAAGAGCTTGAGGTTATGGTCAGCTGCCCGGTTAGGGAGCTTACTCCGCCTCTCCAAAGAGAACATTTTGAGGCTGTACAAGGGAAAGTAGCGAGTATTAAATTTAGAGCGATCAAACCGCTTCAGAATTAAAAACATGTTAATCCCTGCGAAGGAGGGTAAAACCCCTCCTTTTTTGGTTGATGGGAAGGGGAGGACTCTAAATTTAAATGTCGAAATATAATGATATTATCACCAGGGAGTGATTCCTTATTTTTAGCAACTACCTCCTTTTTCAACGGGCGGAAACGGCTCTTTTAGGCGAAAAGGCCAATAAACTTTTTGGCATTGCCAAACACCTGGATTTGCATCTGCAGGGGAGCTTCGATGATATTCTAAAGGAAAAAGGCGTAAGCCCTCATGCTGGTTGGACGGAAAAGCTGTGGGTTTTAAATCAGGCCCTGACCCCGACGACTGACTTGGTGGCAGAAAGTTTTGCCGGGGTTGGTGTGGGTTATTACTCAAAGGAACTGGACGCCATTGTCACCTACGGGCCGAGCAGGTTGTTTGGCGATAAAGTCGGCTTGCCTGTAGATGAAAATCACGTCGGCAGGAGGTGTATGCGCAACCGGAAGGAGATTATCGCCGTCGGTTCCATGGTGCGGGGCGAGATTATGAACTGCGTCATCCCCCTTATACGCGCCGGAGAGGTAATAGGGTTTATTTGGGCCAATGAGACACTGGAGGATATTTACGCCCAGATGGCCCAGGGGGGCATGAAGATTTTCTTTTCTCCCAATGTGGAGCCGTTACTGGGATTAACAGGCATGCTTATGTTGGCCAGCAATATGCTGCTGGAAGTAGAAAAGCTAAAGATAAATGAACGTTACGCGGGTATTTCCGAGCATATACAGCGTTCCTTTGCCATCTTAGAAACTTACATCAAACTTTTCATTAACAGCCTTAATCTTTGCGTTATTGTTAGCGACAATAACGGTTTTATCCGCTTTTGCAGCAGTCGCCTCGATGTTTGGGGCTTAAAAAAGCCGGAAGAATTTTTAGGCCGGCCGATCCAGGAAGCCTTTAAGGCCATAGGTTTTGTTGACGGCATGGAGATGTTGTCCAGGCTTGCAGATCCGCAGAAGCCCTACCAATTCGAGACCATCAGCTTTGCCGGTAAGGAGAGGGACCTAAACGTAATTGTGGCTCCTGTGAAAGGGAGTGAAGGGGCTCCCATAGGAGTAGTAACTATCTTTGAAGATTTAAGCTATGCTCAAAAGGAAGAGGAAAGACTACAGCGCATGGAAGGTATAGTTGCCGCCGAACAACTGGCCGTAGCCTTAGCCCATGAGATTCGCAACCCCTTGACGGTATTGCGCGGCGCGGTTAAGCTAATCCCGGAGAGGCTGGAAGACAAGGAATATTTGCAAAAATTTGCTGACGTAGCTCTGGCCGAGATTAACCGTGTAGACCGAATAGCCGGATCGCTTTTAGAGCTGACCAGGTATACGCGGCCCGAATTTATGTTGGTAAATATCCACGACGTTTTGAGGCGGACGACAGAACTGGTGCGCGCCCTGGCCAGAGAACAGAGCGTCGTTATTGTGGAAGCTTACGAGGCGCCTGAACCGGTAATTTACGGCGATCCCGAGCACCTGCAGCAGGCCTTTCTCAACCTTTTTCTCAATGCTATACAGGCCATGCCTAAGGGGGGTTGTCTTACCATCAAAACCAGCGGCGAGCCTGACAGTAAGGTAGTTTATGTTAAAATCAGCGATACAGGACCTGGCATTCCCAAAGAATTAGAAGATAAGGTCTTTAATTTGTTCTTTACCACCAAAAAGCAGGGGACAGGTTTGGGTTTGCCCCTGGCGCAGAGCATTATTTACCGGCACCAGGGTTTTATGGTTTTAGAGAGCGAGGCCGGGTGCGGTACTACTTTTACCATCGTGTTGCCGCGCAACCTCATCTACCGGGACAACAGGAGAAATCGGGGTGAGCGCTGTCATGAAGGCGACTCTCAAGGCTAAAATTTTGGTAGTCGACGATGAACCCAATATGGGCTGGCTGTTTACGGAATCGCTCGGTAAAAAATATAAAATTGTCACGGCTCAATCCTGGCCTGAGGGGCGAAAGCTTTTTCAGGGAGAAAGGCCCGAAGTAGTCTTGCTTGACCTGTACATGCCGGAGATAGACGGCCTCACCGCCCTGCGGGAGATCAAAGCTTTAAGGCCTGAAGCCCAGGTGATCATGATGACGGCCTATGCCTCGGTACCGAATGCGGTAGAGGCCATGAAGGCGGGCGCCTTTGATTACCTAGTCAAGCCTTTTGCCATGGAAGATGCCGAAAAGGCAATCCTTAAAGCCCTAGAAGCCTATAAAAATATTTTCTTAGCCGGAACCTGGAGAGAAGCTTCAAGCATAATCGGTAAAAGCCCTCAAATTTTAAAGTTATTAGATACTATTGCCAAGGTAGCTCCTACCAATGCCAATGTATTACTATTGGGCGAGAGCGGTACCGGGAAAGAACTGGTCGCCAGGGAGATCCACCGCCTAAGCAACCGCCGCGATAAGCCTTTTGTGGCCATTAACTGCGCCGCCATGCCCGAAAACCTGGTGGAGAGCGAGCTATTCGGTTACGAAAAAGGCGCCTTCACGGGCGCCACCAGCCGTAAGCCGGGCAAGTTTGAGCAGGCCCATGAAGGAACCTTGATGCTGGACGAGATTGCCGACCTGCCTTTGATGCTGCAAGGAAAACTTTTGCGGGCTTTAGAGCAGAAGGAATTTGAGCGCCTGGGCGGCACTAAAGCGGTGGCTGTTGACGTGCGCGTTATCTCGGCTACCAACCGCGACCTGGAGACGATGGTGCAAAACGGCGAGTTCCGGTCCGATTTATTTTACCGTTTGGCGGTGGTGCCTATCATTATGCCACCGTTGCGTGAACGAGAGGGCGATGTTGAGCTTTTAGCCGATCATTTCCTAAAGGATTTTAGCCGCAAGTATAATAAAAAGTTCCGGGGTTTTACCCCGGAGGTCATGGCGAGTTTTCTAGCTTATGATTGGCCCGGCAACGTGCGGGAGTTGAAAAACGTCATCGAACAGATCGTAGTTTTAAACGATGATGAGATCGTACGACCTGTTCATCTTCCTCCCAAATTTAAGAAAGTTAATGAAGAAAAAAAGGGCCCGCCGCCGGTTTCCCTAAAAGATAAAAAAGCAGAATTCATAGCCGAGCTCGAGCGCAAAGAAATCTGCGCCGCCCTGCGGCTTTTCGGTGGCAACCGCACCAGGGCAGCTAAATATTTGAAGATTTCCACCCGGAGCCTGCAGATGAAGATAAAGGAGTTAAAGATAACCGAGGAAGATTATGCTAATGTATGGTAAGAATACCTGCCCACAGGTGGCAGGTATTTTTGCTTGGTATAAAGTCTCTATATTTTCAATTCATAAACGGCCTGTTGGCGAGGAGGGATTGAAAATCAAAAACAGATCTTTAACAGCATCTTTAAAGCAGTTTGCTTATACTCTTGGCATTGATCTCGTTGGTATAGCTGGGGCAGATCGATTTGAAAAGGCGCCTGTTGGACACCGCCCTGAAGATTTGTTGCCCAATGCTAAGGCGGTAGTAGTTGTAGCTATTAAGCAGCCCGAGGCCATGTTTTTTACGACTAAACCTTCGATTTATACGCGATCAGTATTCTCTATTGCTGCCAGACTTGATCAACATGTGACCCTCGACCTCGCTAGGTTTTTGGAGCAAAAGGGTTCTAATAGCCTGCCTATTCCGACAAGAAACCCCTTTATGGAAGAGAACATGGGAGACTTTTCGCATAAACATGCTGCTGTTTTAGCAGGGTTGGGGGAGATGGGAGTAAATACTTTACCCATAACTCCCCATTATGGTAATCGTGTTTGGTTGAGTTCTGTTGTGACTGAGGCTCTTTTAGTTCCAGATAGTCCCTTAACCGAGAAATTATGCAAAATTGTGGAGTATGCGCGAGAGCCTGGCCTACTGGAGCTATAAAGGGAGACGGCACAATTGATAAGGCAAAATGCAGATCTTACTGCAGGAGACCTCCTGATAAGCCCCCCAAGGCTTTTTCGGCCGAGACATTTGGTTTATATGTCTGCTGGGAGTGTCGAAAGGTCTGTCCTACTGCGAATTCGGTTTCGTAGTTATATGAAAAAGCATTCTTTTTAAAGATTGTCTTTTAGCGGTCGGTGTTAACCAGGGCTTGAAATTAACCGTTTTTGCAATTCTGGCATAAAAGTTGCATTAAAAATATTGTCGTGATGTTATATCTTGATGGTTATTATGGAGGACTAAAATGAATGGCTAAGGTAATTGGTATTATCGGTAGCCCCCGGCGTGGAGGCAATACGGAAATTATTATGCAGGAAGCCTTAAAGGTTTGCCAAAGCGAGGGGCTAGAAACCGAACTCGTTCATTTAGCGGAGCTGAACATTACTCCTTGCCAAGAGTGCCTTTTTTGCAAAAAAGCAAAAGAATGTAAGTTGAATGACGATTTTCCGCCTCTTTTCGAGAAATTGGTGAAAGCCCAGGGAATAATCTTAGCTGCACCGGTATTTTTTGGCTCGGCGCCGGCCCAGATGAAGGCTTTTATAGACCGGGCGGGCTATCTCGGCATTGCCCGCGACCGCCCATTTGAACGCAAAGTCGGCGGTGCCCTGGTCGTGGCCCGCCGGGCGGGCCAGAATTTTACTCTCGCCCAGCTCCTTTACTTTTTCCTTTACCACGGTATGGTTGTGCCCGGCTCTACCTACTGGAACGTAGCTTTCGGGCGAGATCCGGGAGAAGTATGGCGTGACGAGGAAGGGTTGCGGACGGTTCGCAATTTTGCCAGGAACCTAAGTTGGCTTATAAAGATGCTGTATTAAGTGTGAGCAAGAGGGGAGGTGTTAAGAGACAATTAAGTCTTTTAAATCATGAAGAAAGGAGGGGAGTGAGGGGAGTATTGAGTAAATTGAATAAATCAATATAGATGTTAAAACATAGTTGTCATTTAAATTAAATTTAGCAAAGGAGCGTGAACATACTAAATGAGTGCCGTTATTCGGGGCATGGGCAATTTTTTTACGCGGATTGTCCAGAGATACCTGCCCGATGCCTTTATCTTTTGCCTGTTGTTAACGCTGGTGGCTATGCTCGGCGGCATTTTTATTGCCGGTAAAGGGCCTTTGGAAGTGGCAAAATTTTGGGGTAACGGCTTTTGGGGTATGCTAACTTTTTCTATGCAGTCCTCTATGGCCATGATGACCGGTTATGCTCTGTCGGCTTCACCCCTTTTTAGGCGCGGTCTGGCGAAAGTAGCGGCTTTGCCGAAAAATTTTGCCCAGGCTGCCGTGCTCGCTTCCCTAAGCTCCTTACTTCTTTGGTATTTCCACTGGGGCGTAGGTTGTGTAGCGACGGGGCTTCTCTGTCGGGAAATTACGCGACAGATGGCCAGGAAAGGCGTAAAGATACATTACCCGCTTTTGGTAGCTGGTTCTTATTTTGGTACAGCTGTTTGGCATAACGGTATTTCAGGAGCCAGCCAGTTGTTGTTGGCTACCAAGGGCCACTTCCTGGAGAAATTGGTCGGCGTAATTCCCGTTTCCGAAACCCTTTTTGCTCCCGGGAATTTGTTTATTGTCGTCGGCCTGTTTATTGTTATCCCTATAGTAACTTACTTTATGGTTCCGGAGGAGAAAGATTTTAAAGAAGCGCCGCCTTCTCTTATTAAAATGATGGAAGAGGAGGCTGCTGCAGAACAACGCAGCGGTTTAATTAGCAGTAAGACTTTTGCCGATGCCCTTAACAACTCCGTGATTATTTCCGCGGCAGTGGCAATTATAGGTTTAATCTTCCTCTACTTCTGGTTTGCAAAATGGAACGGTGCCTTTGATCTCAATATTTTTATCGTTATCATGCTGGTGGCGGGTATAATTTTCCATTACCGGCCTTCCAGTTACTTTAATGCCATGAAAGAGGGCGTGAGGGCGGCCGCGCCTATCTTCCTGCAGTTTCAGTTTTACGGCGGTATTATGGGAATTATGGTAGCCTCCGGCCTGGTAGCTATCATTGCCAACTGGTTTGTGAGCTTTTCTACTCCGTTTACTTACCCCTGGTTTACTTACCTCGGTGCCGGTTTAGTCAATTTGTTTGTTCCATCGGGCGGTGGCCAGTGGACGGTGCAGGGCGAGATCGTGATGCGGGCGGCGAAAGATTTAGGAGTATCTCTACCCCAGGCGGTTACGGCCTTCGCCTGCGGTGACGAATGGACAAACCTTATACAACCCTTCTGGGCTTTACCGCTTTTAGGTTTTGCCGGACTCGGTATTCGGGATATTATGGGATATGCAGCCGTTATTTTTGTTTTTTCTTTCATCGTGATGTCAATCGGTATTCTTTTCATCCCTTGGTGAAAGGAGGCTAAGGTTAAATGAGCAATGGGAATGTCGAGCTTAAAAAAGAAGGCGCTGTAGGCTGGCAGGAAAAGTTGGGATTAGTTTTTCCTAACCCAGCCACTATTCTCTTTATACTGACAATCATATTTGTGATCATTAGCGGTCCCTTAACCGGCAAGTCTTTTCCCGAAATTATTCAGTTTTGGGGCAAGGGATTTATTAGCCTCTACCCGTTTTCTATGGAAATAATCCTCCTCTTTTTGACCGGTTATGCTCTAGCCATCACCCCTGTTTTCCAAAAAACAATTAGATCTCTAGCCGAAAAGCCCCAGTCTTCTCCGCAAGCCGCCTTATATTTAGCTGCCGTCTCTATCTTTCTTAGTTGGTTTAACTGGGGGCTGGGCATAATCGGCGGTATCCTGCTGGCCCGCGAGACTGCTAGAGAGCTCCATGCTAAAGGGAAAACGGTAAACTACTCCTTGCTTATTACCAGCGGCTGCGCCGGCTTGGTAGTATGGGAAACAGGTCTTTCTGGAGTAGTGCCCCTATATTTAGCCGAAAAAGGGCATTTCTTCAGTAAAATTATACAACTTCTCCCTTTAAGCCAGACAGTCTTATCGCCAGCCAACATAATAACTTCCCTGCTACTGGTGATTATCATACCAATAGTTTGCTACCTGTTGCACCCCAAAGGAGGAGTGCCTCTTACCCAAGAACAACTTCAAGCTGAAGGGCTTGAAGAAGGGTCGCGCGGTGACCGGGGTCCGGTTAAAGTTATAGCCGAACGGCTGGAGCGCTCGACCACCCTTAATGTTATTATGGGCCTGGTAGCTTTGATTGCTATGATAATGGTCTTTTCAGGTGGAGGAAACCTAAACCTTAAGAACTACCTTTTTATAGCCTTATTGTTAGGTATAAGTATCCGTAAAGAGCCTATGGATTATCCTCCAGACTTTGCCAAGGGGACAAAACTTTTATGGTTTGTAGCACCTATCCTAGTTATGTTTGCTGCCCTGCAGGGCGTAATTAATCTAAGCGGATTAGGAGAGGGTATTGGAAAATGGCTGGCCGGTATTTCTTCAAGCGGCACCTACCCAGTAACCACCTTTATCTTGGCGGCCATAACTAATCTCCTAGTGCCAGTTACCGGCGCCCAGTGGATGGTCGAAGGTAACTTTATCCTAAGTGGTGCCAAAGCCGTTAATGCGTCCATACCTGCGACTGTCCTGGCTTTCGGTTATGGTGCTGCTTGGGCCAAGCTCATTCAGTTATTCTTCCTCTTGCCATGGCTCGGTGTTACTGAAGTACGGGTTAAAGACGTAGCAAAATATTTTAGTATTATAGCCCTAGCTTCACTCATTATTTTCTTGGGTTCTCTGTTAATCTTTTGGTGATGGCGTAGTAGCAGTAAAGATGTTGACATGCATCACAAGGGATGGTCCAGAAAATTGCTTTCAAGGACCAGCTCTTTTTAAAGATTTTCAAGTAGGTGATGCTTGTCAACATCGCCTTTTTTGAGATACTCCAGATACACAAGAGAGAAATAGTAGCTCCCCTGCCTTGGCATAAAACTTGCTAGTAAGTAAATGCGAGAAATTAAAGAAAAAAGCCAGAGAGGGGAAAAATGGGATATGCAAGGCAAGTATAAAATTGTGGTACCGGCGTTGGTCGTGATAATTCTCACATTACTCATCACAGCTTGCAGTACTCCAGGTACCAAGCCAGCTGCCCAAAAAGATAAAATCTTTGTTACCCAAACCGCTCCCCCGAACATGTTGAACCAGCTTAAATCCGGCGAGATTGACGGCTTTGTCGCCTGGGAGCCTTTTAACGCCGATGCCGTGGGGCAGGGGATAGGCAAGGTTTTAGTTTCTTCCAAAGATCTCTGGCCCAATCACCCCTGCTGCGTCCTGGCCGTGGCCCCGAGTATTCCTTCAGAAGTAGAACAGGCTTTAGCCTGGGCCCACCTCCAGGCTACAAACTTTATCAACGACCCGGCAAAGGCAGGGGAAGTACTGAAGTACGCCCAGGAATTCGGCGGTAAGAGCGAGGCAGTGACTAAAGAGGCCTTAAAGACCATAAAATTCGTGGAATTCCCCAACCAGAAAGAGTTCCGTAATTATTACGAAGGATTAAAGAAAAAAGGGCTGATCGTTAAAAAACCCCAGGATCTGGGCTATAGCAATGACGACCAGTTCTTCCAGGCGTTCCTTAACCCAGAAGTATACGACCGTGTTAAAGGCGTTAAACCCGCGCCTGTCCCTTCCCAAATTAAGGTGCGGCTGGGTTATCTCCGCCAGGACCTTCATGAACTGGCCGTTTATATCGCTCAGAAAGAAGGCTACTACGAACAGGTGGGGCTTATTGCCGGCAAAAATTTAGAACTCAAGGAATTTGCCAACGGTGTGGCCGTTATGGAAGGCTTTAAGAATAAAGAGATAGATGCTTCTTACCTCGGAGGAGCGCCGGCAACCTTAAAGAGGGTTAACGATAACATCCCCATCAAGGTCATCGCCGGGGCTAATGAAGAAGGCTCGGCACTGGTGGTCAAAAAAGAGATCAACTCCATTAAAGATTTGGCCGGAAAGACTATTGCCATTCCCGGCGTAGGCACAGTCCAGGGCTTCTTGCTCGACCGCATTGCCGAACAGGCAGGGTTAGAAGTGCAGGTTAAATAAACTATGGGTCATTTGCTTAACGGTGCCGAAAAAAAGCAAAACCACCATATCGTAATCCGCTTTCTATCATTAGGGCTATTCTTGGTTGCCTGGCACCTGGCAGCCAGGGCGGGCTGGCTTCAATTACCTACGCCTTTAGAAACACTTAAGGTGTTAATAAGGCTAATAGTCTCCGGTGACCCGTACTACCGCCGTACCGTCCAGGAGTTAACCCTGTCCAGCTTGCAGGTGGTTATGGAGGGGGCGCTGGCCGGCTGTATCCTGGCTATACCCTTAGGCCTGGCAATGGGCTGGTGGCGCAGCGCGGAAGCAGCCTTGAATACCTTGATCGAAATTTTTCGCCCCATCCCGCCCCTGGCCTGGATACCCGTCGCTTATCTCTTATTTGCCGCCCTACCTTCGCCGACGATTTACGTGCAGATCTTCGTCGTCTTTGTGGGCGTCTTCTTCCCGGTGCTGGTCAATACTGTGGCCGGAGTAAAAGGAGTTCAGCCGGTCCACCTGGATGCCGCCCGTACCTGCGGGGCCAAGCCCGTGGAAATCATCTTTAAAGTAGTGGTTCCCTCAGCTCTCCCCCTCGTAGTTACCGGCATCCGTGTAGGTCTGGGTGTAGGCTGGATGTGCATTGTGGCGGCGGAATTCGTTGGCGGTAGAATGGGCATCGGCTACTACATCTGGTCGGCCTACAACTTAGGAGGCCGTAACGCCGAAATCCTCTCCGGTATAGTTGCCATCGGCGCCGTGGGTTACATCTTAAACCAGGGTATGCTGTGGCTGGAACGGAGGCTCATGCCTTGGCGCTTTCTGTAGAAAACGTTTCGCTGAAATACGGGGAATTGCGGGTACTGGATAATGTGACCTTTGAAGTAAACGAACAAGAATTTGTCTGCCTTACTGGGCCGAGCGGCTGCGGTAAAACCACCCTGTTGAAAATAATTGCCGGGCTTATAACTCCTGATAGCGGTAGAGTGCTTTTATATGGCCGGCCGCCTTCGGTAGAGCACGGTGAGATCGGCTTTGTCTTCCAAGAAGACGCCCTGTTTCCCTGGCTTACCGTCAAAAAAAATATAGCCTTTGGTTTGGAAATCCAAAAGGTGCCCAGGGAAGAAATAAATAAAAAAGTAGAAGCTTATCTCGAACTGGTAGGACTAAAATCCTTTGGGAATTACTACCCCCAGCAGCTCTCCGGGGGCATGCGCCAGCGGGCTGGTCTGGCCAGAGCCCTGGCCTACGGACCGAAAGTCTTGCTCATGGATGAGCCTTTTAGTTCCCTAGATGCCCAGACGCGAAACGAACTGCAAAAAGAATTGTTACGCATCTGGTCTAAAGAACAAAAGACGGTAGTTATGGTCACCCACAGCATTGATGAAGCTGTATTCCTGGCGGATCGGGTGGTGGTCTTGACCCGGAGGCCGGGGCGGTTGAAAGCCGATGTCCCTATAGAGATGCCCCGGCCGCGCGAGCGCACCGAACCCCAATTCAATAAAATCCGCCAGCAATTATTAAAAATGATAGAGCCTGAGTTAAGGGAGGTGGGAGGGAACAAAGAAGCTTATTGACAGCCATATGAGTTTCACGGGTAGGTAATAATTATAAAAAGTTTAAGGAGGTTTCCCATTTATGAAAAGGTTGAATTGGCCGACCAAAAGTATCTACATCCCGCCTGCTACTTCATTATCCAAACCTAAAAAAGATTTTGTTTACGATGCCATCTTTATTGGTGGTGGTGCTGCCGGGAGATTCGGTTCTGCTTTCTTAAGGGCCATGGGCGGTACGCAGTTTACTTTTGAAATGGATAACCACCTGGGAGGTCAATGCTGCAAGCATAACTGCGTGCCGGAACATTTCGCTTACGATAACGCAGTTTACATGGATCACTTACGCTGGTTTTCCGGTTTAACCTGGATGCCGGAAATACCGGACAAGATCCCTATGGTACCTATCTTCGAGCTTTTTAGAAAGGTAAGGGATACCAATGTTTATAAGTTTATGACCGATCAGAGCAAAGATCAGCTTGGTATAGAGTTTGATATTTATAAGGAAGCCAAAATTGTTGATCCCAATACGGTTGAGGTTGATGGCGAGCGTTATAAAGCCAGAAATTTAGTTATCGCTACAGGCGCCCGCCCCCGGATACCGGACATCCCTGGGGTTCACTTGAAGAACGTTTTAACTAACCGGGAGCTCGTCAACATCGATTATGAACCGGAGAAAGTTGTGGTTATCGGTGCGGGCAAAACGGCTGCCGGTTATACGTCCTTCTTCCGCGCCTGCGGCTGTGATGTTACTGTAGTTAACCGTTCGCCTATATACCGTTTTCTCGATGACGATGTGCGCGAATTCGTTATCTCCAACATGAAGCGCCGCGGAATTAAGATCTATGAGAATGTAAAAATCAAAGAAATAAGGGGTACGGAGAAAGTTGAAGGTGTAGTTATCGAAGAAAATGGCGTAGAAAAAGTAATTCCTTGCGATACTGTATTTCTAGGTACAGGCGTTATACCCAATTCCGAAATAGCTAAACCGCTAGGCGTGGAGATTGGACCCAATAATGAAATTGTCGTCAACAGGAAATTCCAGACCAGCATTCCCAACGTGTATGCCATTGGCGATGTTACCGGGCCACCTTATGTGATGTCCAAGGCAAGGCAATCGGGCATGTACGCCGCCCGCAATATTATGGGCGAAGACGTAGAGATGCCCAACCGCACCATACCCGAGTTTATGTTCACTACCTACGAAGTTACCTGGGTTGGCCTAACGGAAAAGCAATGCCGGGAACAATATGGCGATGCCGTAGTAATTAAAATGCCTCCCTTTAACCTCGATATCGGCCTGCCGCTGGCCGAGCGCTCAATGATTATGGCTCACGTACATCCAGAAATGTCGGGCTTCCAGAAGGCGATAATCGAGCCTAAGTCCAGGAGATTTGTAGGATTCTGGCATGTAGGTTATGGAGCAAAGGCGGCCTTCCAGTATCTAGCTGTATTGTTGGACAAGGGGTTAACCGTTGATGAAATGGCCACCTTCCACGAGTTATTCCTGAACGCCGAACATTTCATCCAGTTGACCAGGCTGAGAGCGGGGCAGAAAAATCTAACGAGCCTGTAGATTTCCGATGCCGGAGTGGGTGGCGGCGAGCGGTCTGGAATGGCGAGCGCTTGCGAGCTATCAAAACCAAGTCCGGCATGAGGCCAAGGGCAGGGCTCTAAGAGCTGGCCGCTTAAGAATGCGAGGGCCGAATTGGCCGGGAAACCCGTCAGCGAGAGAGCTCATGGTTTGCAAGTCGCCATTAGCAGCGGGCGCCTCCGCTCCGGCATAAGCCGCTTGGTTTGGAAGCACTTCCAAAAAATAGGAGGATCCTGAATTGCCCCCTTAATAAAAAATCAAAGGAGGATTTGTATGGCCGGAACCAAAACAGTAGCCGTTGACTACTGGGATAAAAAGATTAATATTAATGTACCGGAAGACGCCCTGGTGCTGGAATCCAGCCCACCGCCGGGAGCGCCGAATCCGCAGGAACTGGTGCGTAAAGCCATAGACAATCCGTTAGGCATGCCCCCCTTAAGAGAGCTGGCCAAGAAGGGTATGAAAGTTACTATTGCCTTCGACGACCCCTGCCGCCCTGCTCCACCGCGCCAGGTAGTTATACCCGTTTTGCTGGAGGTCCTTAACCAGGCAGGTATCCCTGATGAGGATATCACCTTGCTCTGCGCTACCGGCAACCATTGCAAGTTTACTAAAGCCCAATTACGCGCTTATTTAGGCCAGGAAGTATTCGAGCGTTTCTGGCCCAAGGGCAGCGCCAACCGGCTGATAAACCACGACTGCTCCGACCCGGACGGCCTGGTCTATATGGGCGTTTCCGAAATGGGAGACTACGTAGAGTATAACAAACTTTTGGCCACCTCCGACCTCTTTATTTACTGCGGTACAGTGCAGTCTTCAAACTGGGGCGGTATGACCGGCTGCGGCGTGATTATCGGCCTGGCGAGCGCCCGGAGTATGCGCTCTACCCATAGCTGGGATGTAGTAGGCGACCCCCGCTCCTGCCATGGCGATCCCAGGACTATGTTCTACCGTAGCCATAAAGACGCCGTGATGGACCAGATAGAAAAGTTTATCGGTAAAAAGGTCTTCTATGTCGACTGCGCGGTAGGCCAGGGCGGACAGGTTATCAATGTATGGGCCGGGCATTATAAAGAGATCCAGGAGCCAGCGTGGAAATTTGTGGAATCTATCTACCAGGTTAGATGCCCGCAGGCGGATATAGTGGTTGTAGGTATTCCGCAGTTTTTGCTTTACGGCGACAGCAATAACCCGCTTATTGCCTTTACCGGCACCACTACCGCTCCGCGCCACTGGGTGAACAAACACTTAGTACGCGAAGGGGGCGTGGTTATTGGGGTAGCCCAGTCGAACGGCCAGGTTAACGAGCGTTTGCACCCCTCTTACAACGAAGTTATGGATATTTACAGCCGCTGCTTCACAGCCGCAGAGCTTTATGATTATGAAGATGAATTTATAAATCGCGAAGATTTAGTTTTTAAGTATCGGTACTGCCATGGTTATCATCCCATTCATCCTTTCTGGCTGTTCTATGAATCCCAGTACATTGTTGACCACTGCAGCAAGATTATTATGTCTAACGTTCAAAATCCCGGAGCCTTCCGCAAACTGGGGGTAGAAGCCGTTAAGGATTTCGATATTGCCTTTGCCCGGGCCAAGCAGATAGTAGGCCCCAATCCCAGGGTAATTGTTCTACCCAGCTTCTGGAGTAAACCGCGGTTGCAGTTCTATGTGGAATAAATAGAATACGAGCGAAAAGGCGGGGAAAACCCCGCCTTTTAATTTACCTATTGTCATAGAAAGGGGTAATATAATAACATTTAACTTAAAAGGTAGTGAAGGGTTTGAATTTAAGGAGGAATTGCTTTGCCGCATCTCCTCGGACAACTTACCCCTGAAGAATTAGACGGCATTTTTGATTCTGCTTATAATGCTATTATTGTTATCGATAACCGCGGCCTGATTAAAGTTTTTAACCGGGCTGCGGAAAAACTGGTAGGTATTAAAGCGGAAGACGCGTTGGGTAAACCGATGGAAGAGGTAATACCAGGCTCCTTGCTGCTTGATGTGCTTCATACCGGAAAACCGATCTATAATCACCGCCATTATCTCGGCAATATACCGTGTTTGAGCAATAGGACCCCCATTATACGGGAGGGTGCGATCGTAGGGGCGGTTTCGATTTTTCAAGATATATCGGCGCTGGAAGAGGCTGTGCGAGAGCTGGCTTTGGTAAAAGAGAAGAATAAGGAATTGGACGCAATCCTGGAAGCTTCTTATGACGGCATCTGGATAAGCGACGGCGAAGGCAATACCCTGAGAGTAAATAAAGGTTATGAGCGCTTTTCAGGTATCAAAAGAGAAGAGGTTGTAGGTAAAAATTTGCGCGATTTGGTGCGTCAGGGTTATTATTCGGATTCTGCAGCCCTGCACGTGCTGGAGACCAAACAGCCGGTAACCCTAATCCACGACATTATTACCGGAAAACGGGCTATGGTTACAGCCACGCCGGTTTTCGATGACCAAGGCAACATCTGGCGGATAGTGACTAACGTCCGCGACATAAGCGAAATCATCCGTTTAAATGAAGAGCTTAGCCGCGCAAGGGAAAGGGCTGCATCTTATGCTGCTGAAGTAAAAAGGCTGCAGCTCTTGCAAGGAAAAACGCGGGATATTGTCGTCCACAGTAAAGTTATGCAGAAGGTTTTTGAAGTAGCTTTAAAGGTTGCGGCCGTAGATTCTACAGTGTTGATATTAGGCGAATCAGGTGTTGGCAAAGACGTAGTGGCCGGTTTTATCCACGAAACCAGCCGCAGATCTGCGGGTCCCTATATTAAAGTCAATTGCGGAGCCATTCCCGAAACCTTGGTAGAATCGGAGCTATTTGGTTATGAACGGGGTTCTTTTACAGGAGCCAGCCGTGAGGGTAAGGCGGGGATGTTTGAGCTGGCCAACGGGGGAACCATCTTCTTGGATGAGGTCGCCGAACTCCCCCTTAATATCCAGGTTAAACTGCTCCAGGCAATTCAGGACGGACGTATTTACCGTGTTGGTGGGACTAAGCCTGTGAAATTGGATATCCGCGTTATCGCTGCTACCAACCGCGACCTAGAAAAAATGGTCCGTGAAGGTGCTTTCCGTGAAGATTTATATTATCGATTGAATGTAGTCCCTATCATCGTGCCGCCTCTAAGGGAGAGGAAGGAAGAAATACCTTTTTTAGTTAACCATTTTGTAGAAAAATTTAATAAAAAGTATGGGACCCGGTACCGCTTCCATAGCCAGGCTGTCGAGTTGCTCATGGATTATTCCTGGCCCGGTAATGTACGCGAGCTTGAAAATTTAGTCGAGCGGCTTTTAGTCCTTGCAGAAGGGGAAGAAATTAGGCCCGAACATCTACCTTCTTACTTACAAAAGCCTTCCCCTAACCGCGAAATAGTTGTAAATACAATCATCCCCTTGCGCCGCGCCTTAGAAGAAACCGAGCGCCAGCTTTTCGCCCTGGCTTTTGCCCGCTACGGCACAACGCGCAAAGTAGCCAGGGCGCTGGAAATCGACCAGTCCACGGTTGTACGTAAGTGGCAAAAATATAGGAATGATGTTACCTCTTCCACGTAGCCCGCAAGAACAATACCAGGACTGTATAGATCTCCAGGCGCCCTACGAGCATGAGCCAGGAGAGGAGGTATTTGGCCGCCGCCGGCAGGTGGGCATAGTTCTGGGTGGGGCCGACGACGCCCAGGCCGGGGCCGACATTCCCTAAAGTAGCGGCCACGGCGCTGGCGGCGCTTTCCATATCCAGCCCGGTAAGGGAGACAAGTAATAGGGTACTCAGGGCAAAAATTAATAAATAAAGACCGATAAATTGCAGGATATTTAAAATCAGGGTTTCTTTAACCACGACTGCGTTGCCCAGGCGAACTGGCAGGACGGCATGGGGGTGGACGGCGCGGAAAAGCTCTACCATGCCGTTTTTTAATAGTACTAGGTGGCGCCCTACTTTAATCGAGCCGCCCGTAGAGCCGTAACACCCGCCGACAAACATTAAAACCAGCAGAAGCAGCCGTGAAAAGCTGGGCCAGGTATCAAAATCTGCGGTGGCAAAGCCGGTGGTAGTAAGGATCGAAGTCACCTGAAAAGCCGCCTGGCGGATAAGATTTTCACCCCGGTAGTATCCCCTAATGAAGAGATCAAGGGCGATGGTGATGGTTGCCCCCAAGGTTATCAGGGTATATAATCTGAACTCTGGATTGCGCCAGAAATAAAGGGGATTTTTTTGTCTTAAAGCCTGGTAGTAGAGGGCAAAGTTAGCGCCGGCTAAAAACATAAAGATAATAATAATCCAATGTATCAACGGGCTCTCATAATGGCCGATACTGGCATTTTTACTGGAAAAGCCGCCGGTAGCCATAGTACTGAAAGTATGGACGACGGCTTCGTACAGCGGCATGCCGGTAAGCCAGAGCAAAAGGGCTTCGGCGGCAGACAGGATTACATAAGTTAGCCACAGGATTTTAGCCGTTTCCTGGATGCGGGGCTTTAGTTTTTCAGTCACCGGTCCGGGCGCTTCTGCCTGGAGCATGTGTAGACCTCCAACACCGAGTTGGGAAAGCAAGGCTACAAAAAGCACGACGATCCCCATGCCGCCCAGCCACTGGGTCAGGCTGCGCCAGAAAAGGATGGAGCGGGCATGTATCTCAATGTCCGTCATGACGCTGGCACCCGTGGTAGTAAAACCGGATACGGTCTCAAAGAGGGCATCGGCAAAGTTTGTAAAAGTCCCGGCGAAAAGATAAGGCAGGCAGCCGAAAATCGAGGCTGCTGCCCAGCTCAAGGCCACAATCGCATAACCTTCGCGCCGGCGGATTTCTCCATTGTTATAAGGCCAACGGCTTAAAGGGAAACCGATGGCTAAAGCTATAACTGTGCTATAGGCGAAGGCTTTCCATTCCTTTTCTTGGAAG
The DNA here is from genome assembly GCA_030445865.1 of Clostridia bacterium. Taxonomy (GTDB): domain Bacteria; phylum Bacillota; class DSM-521; order Neomoorellales; family Neomoorellaceae; genus JASUSV01. The sequence continues at coordinate 11,112 of JASUSV010000007.1, read as the reverse complement.
TATAGGGCCAATATTACGGGAATTATAAGGGCAAAACCGACCAAGATTATAATTTTTCCCAGAATTCGGGTTACCAGGTTATAACGCATATTAGTCCTCTACCGGTTGCTACCGAAGAAATTTTGAACATTGGCTACCGCTTCAGGTAGGGCAAAAACGATAACATGATCACCAGGCATAATAAAGTCATTGCCTCCGGGGACAATTACTTCCTCTCCCCGGGCGATGGCACCGATAATGGCGTGGCGGGGAAAATTAATTTGTTTTAAAGGCTTGCCTGCTACCCGGCATCCTTGCGGCGCGATGAATTCTATCATTTCCGCCTTGTCCTGCCCCAGCAGGCTTACGGAAACAATTTCTCCCCGCATGACATATTTTAAAATGGCCGCTGCTGTCAGCAGGCGCGGGCTGATGACTACGTCTATGCCCAATTTTTCCATGAGACCGGCGTAATCCGAACGGCCTACTTTAGCTACCACCTTTTTGGCTCCCAGGTGTTTGGCCAGGAGGGAGACGAGCAGGTTTACTTTATCGTCGCCGGTAACGGCGGCGAAGAGGTCTGCCTGTCCAATATCTTCTTCCTCCAGGAGGCTCAGGTCGCTTCCGTCGCCGTGGATGATTATGGCCTGGGGCAATTTTTCGCTTAAGATTTCGCACTGGTGCCGGTCTTTTTCAATAATTTTGATTTCAATCTTTTTGCCACGGAGCCTTTGCGCCAGGTAGTAGGCCGTCCGCGCGCCGCCCAAAATTACCACCTGTTGCACGTGCATGCGTTTTTGGCCCAAAAGGTGCTCTACGTGTTCCATCTGCTTGGCCGGCGCGAGGACGAATACCAGGTCTCCGGCCAGGAGGCGGTCTTCTCCCCGAGGGATCAGTATTTTTTCTCCGCGCTGGACGGCTACTATCAAGTAAGGGTTTGGCGAGGGCAGTTCTTTAAGCTTTTTGTTTACCGCCTGGGCCTCCGGAGGAAGGCGGAGTTCGAGTAACTGGATCTTGCCGTCGGCATAGTACTCGGATTCAATGGCCTCGGGCGCCTCGACCAGCTCCGCAATGGCTGCAGCCGTTACATAGTCGGGGTTGATAACCAGATCGATACCCAGCGTATTGTCGAGGCCTATTTCGGCGCAGGAGAGATATTCAGGGTTACGGATGCGGGCTACGGTCCTCTTTGCGCCCAGCTTTTTGGCAAAAAGGCTGGCGATGATATTTAATTCGTCGTTCTCGGTCACGGCAATTAAGAGGTCGGTAGTGGCAATGCCGCTTTCTTTAAGCACAGCGGGGCTGGCGCCGTTGGCGCGAAGAGTCTGTACGTCCAGCTTTTCTTCGATAATTCTCTGTCTTTCGGGGTCCTGCTCGATAACGAGCACGTCATGGCCCCTGTATGAAAGCATCTCCGCCAGTTTAAAGCCCACCTTGCCGGCTCCGATTATGGTTATACGCACGAAATCGCTTCCCTTAAGGTAATTTAAGGTCTATATATTCGACCAAGTTGGCTAGAATCCTTTCTTTATAGAAAGAAAAACTTCTAAAATTAAGGTTCGGTATTTGGGAGGTATCAAAGGCGGGGTTTGTGAGGAAAATGGCCTGGCGGGAGGGTTGGTAGAAGACAAAGCCCAGGAGTTATGTGCTGGCAAAAACCCTGTAATTTATATCCGGGAAAATATTGTCGGCTTCCTCAAGGGCGGTCAGGCTTTCTTCGTCTACTTTGCCGGCCTCTACGGCCTCCTTTAGCTCCCAGAAATTGAGTAGGTGTTTTTTAGTCCTGGCCACGGCATAATCTACCATAGTGCCGGTTTTCATTATAAAGGCCCAGTCACTACTCTGGGCGAGCAGGAGCTCGCGGGCGGCCTGGTTTAAAGCGCGGAGCTGCAGGCCTTCGGCCTGTGGGAAGCGGTTGGCCAGGGCGATCATGGCTTCGGCGGCGTTGTGCAGGTGGCGGTAGATCCAGTCGTTAGATCCTTCCAGCCAGACTTCGTTATAGCCATTATTGCCCCAGGAGGACATACAGGGCGTAGCCGGTTGATTGACAGGGAAGTGATCCAGATATTCACTTGCGGTTATAAATACAAAAGGCTGGTGCGGCAAGGCGGATACCTGGCGAAAAAGGGATTCCAGCCATTGCGGACCTTCAAACCACCAGTGGCCGAAGAGCTCGGCGTCATAAGGGCATACGATTAAAGGAGGCCGGTCCATATAAGAGGTTAAGTACTCGATTTGTTTTTCGCGGTTGAACAGAAAGTTCCCGGCGTGAATCCTGGCTTTGGCGCTCGCCCATTCTGGTATGTAGGGCTCTTTATAATTAGATTTGCCGGTGATACGGTAATATTTAAAGCCGGTATCTACACGTAAGCCCGAGGGATGAATATAAGGCTTAATATACTCGTAATCCAAATCGTAGCCGATGTCGCGGTAAAACTCGCGGTAGTCGAAATCCCCGGGATAACCCTCCTGGGCGCTCCAGACTTGCTCGGAAGATTCCAAGTCGCGGCCGAAGGCAGCCACGCCGGAAGCGGGGCAGGCCACAGGGGCGAAAATGGCGTAACGGGGCCGAGGCGTGGCGTAGAGCAGGCCATGGGCGTCAACAAAGAAATACCTCAGGCCAAATTCTCTCAGGATTTCGTCATCCCCGGGGTTATAAGCGCATTCCGGCAGCCACAGCCCCGCCGGCGGGCGACCAAAAAGGCGCCGGTGGTTGTTTACGGCGATGGATATTTGGGCCCGGGTTACTTCGCGCTGCAGGCCAATAAGGGGTAAGTAACCGTGGGTGGCGGCCGAGGTAATAAACTCTATTTGACCGGCATCCTGTAGTTCTCGCCAGGCCGAAATAAGATCATTTTTATATACCAGATGATAGAAACGGTATACCTCTTCAAATAATTGCTGGTACATGCGGGCCAGGGGGTGAAAATGGGGATCGCGCCTGGTGCGCCAGACCTCCCTGGCTGCCAGTTCGCGCAGGCTCTCGAGGTATTTTAAATAGCGCTTCTGGATGAAAGCGTCGGCCATCATGGAGGCCAGAGGCGGGCTTAAGGAGATGGTCAGTCGGTAAGAGACTTTATCTTCGGCCAGCCGCTGGCACATTCGGATTAAGGGGATGTAAGTTTCGGTAACTGCTTCGTAATACCACTTTTCGGCCAGGGAAAATTCTTCTTCCGGGTGGCGGACGTAAGGCAAGTGAGCATGCAAAATTAAAGCTACGTATCCCTGAGACATCGCTTCAATCCTTTCTAATTAAGGCCAGGAGTTCTGCCGAACTGATACCTGGTGGCAGCCCGCGCTGTTGGGCGACAGCTTCCCAACACGCCTGAAGGGGCGGCCACAAGGGGTCGATCTTGCTGCTGGGCTGATCGGCCGGCGTCGTAACTATATTGGAGCGCGCCAGAGTAACAAAACCGTGTAAAGGCAACAGGCGCCCGATATCTACACAAAAAGTATGGCATGGCCGGTTGACCTGAATATACCAGTTATCGGCATTTTCAGTAATAGCTATTTCAAAAAAGGGGGCGTGTAAAAAATCATAAAGATTATGGGTTAAGTCATAGACCCTTAACATGGGTTGGGATTTTTCCCAGGAATCTGGCCCAAACTGGCGGCGGAATTCCGCCCTTTTTTTATCGGTAATCTCCCAGTAGGCATAAAGCCAGTAGGGGTCTTTGACCATTACTACTATTTGATCTTTTCCGTAACTTGCCGGTAATTCGCCGGGTTTACTTTCTGTTTCTTGGGTGCCGGTCTGCAGCTTGGCAGCCGGGCGGGGAAACAATCTTCGCCAGTAAAGGCCTAGAAATCCGGCAAGTAAGGCAAGCAAAATTATAAATACCAGGGTTACCATGCCGGCGTTCTCCTTTGTTGATAATCTGGGGGTATTGGTGGAATAATGCTAAAGACTTTCTTCTTGGCTTATTATCTCCAGAAGAAAGCAATTTATTGCTGTCAGTTATAAATAAAAATCAGGAAAAGAAGCTAAGAGAATACCACGGGATTATTCTCCATGCAGGAGAAGTTGGGCCAGTTCTCGAAAAAAACTGAGAGGTGGTCAAATTGGAAAAAATATCTAATCCTCCCTGGAACTTACGAGATTGCGCTTTTCTACTCGCTGGCCTAGCTGCAGCAGGTTACGGAACCGGTTGGGTATTACGTATGGGAAGAATAATTTTGTCACTTAAACACCAGTTCTTGTTAATCGGGCTGATTCAGGCTATCGTCGTCTTTTCCGGCCTTTATTATTTTATCCGGGTACGTTACGGTAAAGGTGCAGAAACGCTGGGGCTTAAGAAGCCGGGGTCAGGGCGGGCGCTTTTAAGTGGCCTGGCCGGAGGGTTTTTCCTGTTTTTATCAATAATATTGGTCAGTTATATGGTCCAGCTATGGGTCACAACCCCTCCGGCTCCCCAGCCTTTTGCCCGCCTCATAGTTGAGGCTAAAAGTCCAAAGGACTTAATCTTACCTTTTTTCCTGGCCTCTTTCCTGGCTCCGGCCGGCGAAGAAGCTTACTTCCGGGGTTTTCTTTATCCGGTTCTGCGCTCCCGCTGGGGTTTGGCCCCGGCTTTGCTGGTGAACGGGGCCGTTTTTGGCCTCCTGCATTTTGATCCGATCCGTTTTTTGCCTCTGGTCCTGGGAGGGGCCGGCCTCGCCTATCTTTACGAAAGGACCGGCTCGCTTCTTGCTCCTTTTGTGGCCCACGGGGTTTGGAATACCTTGATGCTGCTGCTATTATATTTTAGCCATGAGCTATTAGCGTTCAGCAGCCAGCTATTGACATTTTTGTGAACCTTGGGGTAAAATTTGATGAATTCGTTCCATTTGTGTTAACTTTATCTTTGACCGCTTGTACAGGGGGGTTGGTTAAATATTGCAATTGTTGGGGCTTGAGGAACTGGGTATTAGCCAGCCGGGAAAAATTTACTACAACTTGCCGGTAGCCCGCCTGATTGAGATGGCTCTGGCCCGCGGTGAAGGCATTCTTACGCCGAGCGGGGCCCTCAATGTTAGGACGGGGAAATATACCGGCCGCTCGCCGAAGGACAAATTTATCGTGGATACACCGGGAGTGCATGAAAAAATAGCCTGGGGGTCTGTCAACCGCCCCATCAGTAAGGAAAAATTTGATCGCCTGTATGCGCGCCTGACTGCTTACCTGCAGCGCCGGGACCTCTTTATTTTTGACGGTTTTTGCGGGGCAGACCCGCGTTATCGCCTTTCCATACGCGTGATTAATGAGTTCGCCTGGCAGAATCTTTTTGCCCGCCAGCTATTCTTACGCCCTACCCCGGAAGAACTGGAAAGTCACCTACCAGAATTTACTGTCATCAGCGCCCCTGGGTTCCGGGCCACACCGGAACTGGATGGCACCCGGTCGGAAGCCTTTATAATTTTAAACTTTGAAAAAAGAGTAGTCATTATCGGCGGTACCAGTTACGCCGGGGAGATTAAAAAATCTATGTTTACGGCAATGAACTACCTCCTTCCCCAAAAAGGCGTTCTGCCCATGCACTGCTCGGCCAATGTGGGCAGAGACGGCGGTGTTGCCCTCTTTTTCGGTCTCTCCGGAACAGGTAAGACTACCCTTTCGGCTGATCCGGACCGTTTTTTGATTGGCGACGACGAGCATGGCTGGACGGACGACGGTATTTTCAATCTGGAGGGCGGCTGTTACGCCAAATGCATTCGCCTCTCGCGGGAAAACGAACCGCAGATCTGGGAGGCCATACGCTTTGGAGCCGTGCTGGAGAATGTAGTTGTAGACCCGGAGACGCGGGTGGTAGATTTCGACAGCGACACTTTGACGGAAAATACGCGGGCGGCCTATCCTGTAGATTTTATCCCCGGGGCCGTAATCCCAGGGGTGGGCGGTCACCCAAAAACGATCATCTTTCTTACGGCCGATGCCTTCGGCGTCCTGCCGCCTATTGCTAAGTTAACCCCGGAACAGGCCATGTACCACTTTCTTTCGGGTTATACCAGCAAACTGGCTGGAACCGAACGGGGTATTACCGAACCCGAAGCCACTTTTTCAGCTTGTTTCGGCGCTCCTTTCCTGCCTTTGCCCCCTACAGTTTACGCCCAGATGCTGGGGGAACGTATACAGAGGCACCGGACTAAAATTTACCTCGTCAATACCGGCTGGTCCGGCGGTGCCTATGGAGTAGGCCATCGTATAAACCTGAAATTTACGCGGGCTATGGTGCGGGCGGCTTTGGACGGGAGTCTGGAAAAGGTTGAATACAGGCCGCACCCCGTTTTTAAGATCTTGATGCCGGTTTCTTGCCCCGGCGTCCCAGCCGAAATTCTGGACCCGCGCCAGACCTGGGAAGATAAAGAGGCTTACGACCGCGCGGCTTGGGAGCTGGCCGGGAGGTTCTGCCGAAACTTTGCCAGGTTTGAAGGTATACAGCAAGAGGTCATCGAGGCGGGACCGGGTAACGGTCAAATTGCCGCGGCAGGTTAGCCTTTAATCCGACTGCCCGGTGCGCAGTTCCAGGGCCTTTTCTAATGCGCGGCGTTAGAGAGGGTAACGACCATGCTTACTTCACTTTTGTCTTTGGCCAGGTCGAACATGGAGCGGAGCGCCGACCAGACCTGTTCATCTGTCCCGTGCAGGTGGGTGCTTATGCTGCCCACTTCAAAATTGACCCCATGTTTGGCCAATGATTGAACCGAGGTATTAATGATTTCACTGGCCTGGGTGGTTTTTTGGGGATAGAGGCTTACTTCTGCGCAGAGCACTGAGGTTTCTCTCCCCTCTTCTTTTCACGCTTCCGAACCATTCTTCGTGCCGGGGCGCGGGCGACGGTATCTTTCGGGCTCGCCAGCGATCCGTATGGCTCCCCGTCGCCCTCCGGCGGGGTTCCCGGCCAATTCGGCATCCTTGCCTCAGTGGCCGGCCGCAGGCCTCTCTGTCCTCGGCCCCGCCTCCGGGCTCGGTCTCGCCAACGGCTCACAAGGCTCGCCCAAAGTCGCCTTACGCCAGCATCCCCGGCATTGTTCATTCTTTCGGAGGACTCCTTTTTTCTATTCTCTGTTGGGTGAGGCTGGTTTATGCATTTAAATAATGCTGGCGTAGAGGAAATTCTGGCAAGGCTGCGGCAACGTTACCCTGAAGCCCGTTCGGGCTTGAGCTACCGGAATGCTTTTGAGCTTTTGGTTGCGGCTGTGCTTTCGGCCCAGAGCACCGACCGCCAGGTGAACAGAGTGACGGCCAGCCTCTTTAAAAAATACCCTACTCCTGCGACCATGGCTTCTATCGAGCCGGAGCAACTGGCCGGAGAGATAAAAAGTATCGGCCTGTACCGTGCTAAAAGCCGCCAGCTCGTGGCTCTTAGCCGGATGCTGGTGGAAAAATACGGGGGGAAAGTGCCCGGCCGCCTGGAAGAACTTTTGCGCCTGCCCGGCGTAGGCCGCAAAGTAGCTTTAGTGGTATTAAGCAACGCTTTTGGGCAGGATGTCATTGCTGTTGATACCCATGTCTTTCGAGTAGCCAACCGCCTGGGGTTGACCAAGGCCAGAAATGTACGCCAGGCAGAAGATCAACTTATGCAGGTCCTCCCATCTGGGAGCCGGGGCCTGGTTCACCACCTTTTGATCCAGCACGGGCGCGAAGTCTGCAAGGCGCGTAATCCTAAATGCCAGGAATGTTTTTTGTCCGATCTTTGTGTTGGATATACGCGCCAAGGCCGAGAGTGATCTAGGTCACGTTCGGTTGTTCCTGTAGATCACAGCCGCTTGCCCGGGATTGGTTAAAATAAAAAGCAAGCGGAGGTGTATTTAATGGCTAAAAGGAAGATCGTTCGCATAGACGAGGATTTATGTACCGGTTGCGGCCTTTGCGTTTCGCCCTGTGCGGAGGGGGCTATAGAGATTATTAACGGTAAAGCCAAGGTTTTGAGGGAAGAGCTCTGCGACGGCGCCGGTGTTTGTTTGGACGTCTGTCCGGTAGGGGCTTTGAGCATTGAAGAGCGGGAGGCGCCGGCCTTTGACGCCGAAGCCGCTGCCTGGCACTTGAAAGAGCGCGAGGCTCGCGGAGCCGCGCCGGTCTGCCACCGCTGTGGGGTCAAAGACGACGAGGCCGTCCTGTTTTTTGCCCGTTATAAAGGAGAAAGCGCCTGGTTTTGCGCCCGCTGCCTGCCGCCCTTGATCCACGGTTAATTAAAGGGCTGGCTAAGGAAGATTAAAAAGGGGCCTTTTCGGCCCCTCATTTTCGTTAATTTCTCTCCCTGGTATAGTTCAGCAGGCCTCCGGCCCGGATGATCTCCTGCTGGCGCGTCGTGAGATCGTGGCGTACCTGGAAGGAAGTGCCCTTGGTGGTGTTGTACACCGTCAAGGTTTCCGCGGCGAAGCCGTCCTGCAGGTCGATTTCGAGTATATCTTCCTGTTCGATCTGCTCGTAGGCGTTGCCGTCAACAAAGGTCAGGGGTAAAATACCGAAATTAATCAAGTTGCTCCGGTGAATGCGGGCGAAGGATTTGGCTATCACGGCCTTAACCCCCAGGTACATGGGGCAGAGGGCGGCGTGCTCGCGGCTGGACCCCTGGCCGTAGTTTTGCCCGCCCACAAGGATGCCGCTGCCGGCTTTCTTGGCGCGGCTGGCAAAGGTGGGGTCTACGCCTTCAAAAGCGTGTTCCGCCAGGGCCGGGATGTTGGAGCGCAGGGGCAGGTATTTGGCCCCGGCGGGGGATATATGGTCGGTAGTGATATTATCGCCGAGTTTCAGCAATACCTGGGCGGTAATGCGGCCTGCTAGGGGCTGGGCTTTAGGTAAAGGCTTAATATTGGGGCCGCGGCGCACTTCCACCTTGGTCCCGTCGGCCGGCGGGAAAATGAGCATTTTATCGTCTACCGGGAAACGTTCCGGCATAGTCACTACCGGCGCTTCGCCCAGCTCGCGCGGATCGGTTAAGACGCCGCGCAGGGCGGTGGCCGCTGCTACCTCCGGGCTGGCCAGGTACACTAAGGCATCGGCCGTGCCGCTGCGGCCCTGGAAGTTGCGGTTAAAGGTGCGCACCGAAACTCCGCCCGAGGGCGGGGCCTGTCCCATGCCGATGCAGGGACCGCAGGCGCATTCCAGGATGCGGGCTCCGGCATCGATCAGGTCGGCCAGAGCGCCGTTGGCGGCCAGCATGCGGAAGACTTGGCGCGAGCCGGGGGAAATGACCAGGCTGACATCGGGGTGTACAACTTTGCCCTTGAGGATGGCGGCTACGCGCATGAGGTCGGTATAAGAAGAATTGGTGCAACTGCCGATGGCCACCTGGTCAACTTTAATAGGCCCTACTTCCCGCACTTTGGCCACGTTATCGGGGCTGTGGGGCCTGGCGACCATAGGCTCGAGGGTGCTTAAGTCGATCTCGATAACCTGGCTGTAGTTGGCGTCCGGGTCCGGCTGCAGCTCCACCCAGTCTTTTTCCCGCCCTACGGAGCGCAGGAAAGCGAGGGTCACTTCATCGCTTGGGAAGATGGAGCTGGTGGCGCCGAGTTCGGCGCCCATATTGGTAATGGTGGCCCTTTCCGGGACCGAAAGGGTCTTAACCCCTTCGCCGCCGTACTCGATAATTTTGCCTACGCCGCCTTTAACGCTTAAACGGCGCAAAACTTCCAGGATTACGTCCTTGGCGCTGACCCAGGGCGGAAGCTTCCCTTTGAGGTTGACGCGTACGACTTCCGGCATGATAAGATAGAGGGGGCCGCCGGCCATGGCTACGGCTACTTCCAGCCCGCCGGCACCGATGCCCAGCGCGCCTACTCCGCCGGCAGTCGGGGTGTGGCTGTCGGAGCCCAGGATGGTTTTACCGGGCGCGGCGAAACGCTCCAGGTGTACCTGGTGGCAGATCCCGTTGCCGGCGCGGGAAAAAATAATGCCGTATTTAGCGGCGATGTCTTGCAAGAAGCGGTGGTCGTCGGCGTTTTCGAAGCCGTTCTGCAGGGTATTGTGGTCCACGTAGCTGACCGAGAGCTCGGTGCGTACCCGGGGAATGTCCATGGCTTCGAGTTGTAAATAGGCCATGGTGCCGGTGGCATCTTGGGTGAGGGTCTGATCGATGCGGATGGCCACTTCTTCGCCCGGTATGGGCCGGCCGGCTACCAGGTGGCTGGTTATGATTTTTTGAACAATATTTTGGCTCAAGCTGGGGTTCCTCCTCTCCGGATTATCTTTTATAATATAGCAAAAGACGGAGTTGGTGTAAATGTTGGTTGGCATCTGTGAGGCAGAAGTGCGCCTACCGGGGGCCATGACGCTCAAGGATAAACGCAGGATTATAAAGAGCATCCTGGACCGGGTGCGCGGGCGCTTTGAAGTCGCGGCGGCCGAAGTAGATCACCAAGAAAACCATCACCTGGCCTCCCTGGGCTTTGCCTGCGTAAGCAACGAAAAAGCCCATGCCGACCGGGTGCTGGCCGCAGTGGTACGCTTCCTAGATGCCAACGGTGAGATCGAGGTTCTCGGTTATCACACGGAAATTATCCCTATTTAGAGGTAGAATATGCCCCTTAACGTCGTCCTGGTAGAACCGGAAATACCTCAGAATACGGGCAACATCGCCCGCACCTGCGCCGCTACCGGCGCCGTCCTTCATTTAGTCCACCCTTTAGGCTTCCGGCTCGACGAAAAACATCTCAAGCGGGCCGGGTTGGATTACTGGGATAAGGTAATCCTTAAAACCCACGCCAGTTATGCTGCCTTTAAAGAAGCCCATCCCCAGGGTAACTTTTATTTCTTCACCACCAAGGGCAGGTGCTTCTACCACGAAGTTCGCTACCGCGACGGCGATTTTTTAATTTTCGGCCCCGAGACGCGGGGGCTTAAAGCGGAAATTCTGGCCGAGGCCGGCGAGAGGGCCTTGCGCGTGCCTATGCTTCCCGGCCTGCGTTCCCTTAACCTGGCGAATACCGTGGCCCTGGTCCTTTACGAGGCTCTACGCCAGTTGGGCTTTCCGGGAATGGTTTAACTGGGTTATCCCCAGTTTTCGCCGGGGGAGGCCTGCTTTGGCTTGAAAGCGAGCGACTAAACCCGAGCGGTAGCCAAACTTAACGAGGCCGAAAGCGGAGGCGGACCCGAGGGCATGGATGCCCGAGGCCGGCAACTGAGACAGGAGGTCGAATTTGCCGGGAAGTCCG
>JASUSV010000046.1 GCA_030445865.1 Clostridia bacterium | reverse complement strand
CGCTCGGCCTCAAGCTCCGGCGGACTTCCCGGCAAATTCGACCTCCTGTCTCAGTTGCCGGCCGAAGGTCTCATGCCCTCGGGTCCGCCTCCGCTTTCGACCTCGTTAAGTTTGGCTACCGCTCGGGTTTAGTCGCTCGCTTTCAAGCCAAAGCAGGCCTCCCCCAGCGAAAACTGGGGCTAACCCAGGTCCCAATTCCCTAAAAAGTTACCATAGTAAAATACCGGCGCTATTCCCTAGATTTTTCGTTTTTCTGCCCGGCCGGTTTTTCCTCTTCTTTGAAAGCCTCGTTTATTTCACTGGTTAGGGCGCTGGAAGCTTTTTTAAATTCGTTCAACCCCCGGCCAAGCGCCCTGCCGAGTTCAGGTAGCTTGCCGGGGCCAAAGATGACTAAGGCTATAATCAAAATCAGAATTAATTCCCAGGGGCCTACATTAAACATTTTCCCAACTCCCTATTTAAAATTAAGTTCTTCCTTCTTCAGCAGCCTTCGCCTGGTGGCGCGCCTGCACCAGATAAGAAAGCCAGATACTCACTTCGTACAGGATTACCATAGGTAGTCCCATGAGCAATTGAGAAATAACGTCCGGCGTCGGAGTAAGGACGGCGGCCAGGATAAAGATGATTAAAATAGCAAACTTGCGCTTGCGGGCTAAAAAGCGCGGTGTGATCAAACCCAGACGGGTCAAAAGCATTACCACCAGGGGCAGTTGAAACACCAGGCCAAAAGGCAACACAAAAGTAATTACAAAAGAAATATACCTGGAAACGGTAATCATAGGTTGAAATCCGGAACCGGCCACCACCAGCAAAAAACGGATGGCCAGCGGAAATACTACGTAATAGGAAAAAGTGGTGCCCAGAAGAAATAAAATGATGGAAAAAGGCGTAAAGATATAGAGATACCTGCGCTCATGGCGATGCAGCGCCGGCAGGATGAAACTCCAGACCTGCCAGATGATTATCGGAAAGGCCAAAAAAATGGCGGCATAAAAACAGGCTTTAATGGTAGTAAAAAAGGCCTCCCAGGGCGTAATAAAAATCAGCTGGTAGCCCATTTCCTGCATGGGCCGGGTCAAAAAGGCCATGAGCCGGTCGCGGAAGCCGAAATAAGTAATCGCCGTCGCCGCTATCAGGGCCAGGGCAGAGATGATAATTACCCGGCGCAGCTCTGCGAGGTGCTCGGTTAAGGTCATAGATTTATCTTCCATATTAGTTTAGCACCTACCTTATTCTGGCCCCATTATAACCCTTTATATAATTATATGGCAATGCAAAATAGTTCCTTTTATACCAGCAGAGCCAGGAGGGTGAAGGCAAACATTAAAATGCTCAGGTAGCCGTTCATATTGAAGAAAGCCATGTTTACCCGGGACAGATCCTCCGGTGAAACCAGGTAATGCTCGTAGGCCAGGATGACCGCAGCCGCCACCACGCCGGTATAGTAGGGCCAGCTTAAAGCCAGGGCGTAACCGGTAGCGGCCAGAAGAATTACGGCCAGCACGTGCAGGTATCGGGCCCAACTTAAAGCCGCCGGGCGGCCAAAACGCGCCGGGATGGAATAGAGCCCGTAGGCGCGGTCGAACTCGTAGTCCTGGCAAGCGTAAATGAGGTCAAAGCCGGCTACCCAGGCGGCTACGGCCAGCCCCAGAAGGATGCCGGGAAGGTCGATGCTCCCGGTAACGCCGATCCAGGCCCCCAGGGGCGCCATGCCGTCGGCGAAACCCAGGACAAAATGGCAGGCCCAGGTCCAGCGCTTGGTATAAGAATAAATGGTCAGCACGAAAACGGCGATGGGTAATAATTTCACACAGAGCATGTTCAGTTGCCAGGCGGAGTAGAAAAGAAGGGCGAAGGACAGAAAAATAAAAAACAACACCTCGGCAACCGAGATCAAACCCCGCGGTAGGGCGCGGTTGGCGGTGCGCGGATTTAAGGCATCCAGGTGGCGATCGATGAGGCGGTTTAGGGACATGGCTGCCGTGCGGGCGCCGATCATAGCCCCGGTCACCCAGAAAAGGTCGTGAAAGGATGGCCTTCCCCCGGCAGCCATAAAAGCCCCCAGGTAGGCAAAGGGCAGGGCGAAAACGGTGTGCTCCACTTTAATCATTTCCAAAAAAATTTTTAGCTTATTTAAAGCCATACTCCTTCCACCTCCTGGCGATTAAAGCCAGAGTTTTATCGTCCGGGCGGGCCTCGTCCGGCCAGGGCCGCGGGTGCCCTTCTTCCCGCCACTTCCGCGTGGCGTCTATCCCCATCTTGGAACCGTATCCCGGGTGAGGCGAAGAATGATCTAGGGCATCCAGGGGTCCCTCTACAATGACCGTGTCCCGGCGCGGATCGACATTACCCCACACCCTCCACCACAGCTCTTCCGGATCGCGTATATTTACGTCGGCATCCACCACGATTATAAATTTGGTGGCCATCAACTGCCCCAGGCCCCAGCAGGCATACATCACCTTGCGGGCCTGGCCGGGGTAGGACTTTTCAATGCTGATTATAGCGCAGTTATGGAAGACGCCGGCCACCGGGAAATGAATGTCTTTTATTTCCGGCAGTTGCAGGCGGATAAGGGGTAAAAAAAGGTGTTCGGTAACCCGGCCTAAAAAAGCATCTTCCATGGGCGGCACCCCCACCACCGTCGCCGGGTAAATGGCATCGCGCCGGGCGGTCATACAGGTGAGGTGAAAGACGGGGTAGTAATCCGGCGCCGAATAGTAACCGGTATGGTCGCCGAAGGGGCCTTCCAGTAGTTTCTCGCCTATTTCCACATAGCCCTCGAGAATAAATTCCGCCTGCGCCGGCACCTCGAGGTCTACAGTCAGGGCCCGTGTCATTTCGACGCCCTCGCGGCGCAGGAAGCCGGCCAGAAGCATTTCGTCAAATTCGGGCGGCAGCGGTGCGGTAGCCGCATAAATGATGGCCGGGTCGGCTCCAAGGGCCACGGCCACCTCCAACTTTTTATCTGCCAGCCGGTAGTGCCGGGCACCGTCCTTGGTGGGGTGCCAGTGCATGCCAGTGGTAAGCGAATTGAAAACCTGCATGCGGTACATGCCCATGTTTTGCTGCCCCGTTTCCGGGTTGCGGGTGAAGACCAGGGGGAGGGTTATAAAACGGCCGGCATCCTGCGGCCAGAGTTGCAAAACCGGCAGTTCATCGAGAGAAGGGGGGTCGAGAACTACCTCCTGGCAGGGCGCTTTTTTAACTCTTTTGGGCAACCAGCGGCCGGCTTCCACCAGCCTGGCAAGAGCCGCCAAACCGGTTTTCAGGCCGCCTCTGGCTGGCAGGGAAAGGGCTTCCTCAAGGCGCCGGGCCGGCTCTTTTAAATCGTCTACTTCCAGGGCCAGTTTAACCAGTTCTTCGCTACCGAAAAGATTGGTAACTACAGGGTAGCGGCTGCCGCGCACCTTTTCAAAAAAAAGCGCCGGCCCTCCGCTTTTAACCATGCGGTCGCTCAAGGCGGCTATTTCTAAAATCGGGTCCACTTCTACCCTGACCCGGTGCAATAAACCCCTGGCTTCGACGGCTTCTAAGTAAGCTCGCAAATCACGGTAGGCCATTTCTTACCCCTTATTAATTCTTTAAGGTTTTGTCCCGACATGGACGGCGGCTATTCCCCCTGTAAGCTCAAGGCAGACCGTATCTATAAGGCCGATATTATTAAAAGTTTCCAGTAGCTCCCTCTGGTGGGGAAAAGCTTTTAGAGACCGCGGCAGGTAGCTGTAGGGCCCGTCTGCGCCGGAGCCCCATTTCCCCAAAAGGGGCACCAGGCGGTCGAAGTAAAGGTAATAAATTTGCTTAAACAGCGGCCAGGAAGGTTTGGCCAGCTCCAGGGAGACCAGGCGCCCGCCGGGCCTCAGGACGCGCTTCATTTCGAGTAGCGCGCCTTCTATATCCGGGACGTTGCGCAGCGCAAAAGCAATAGTTGCGCAGTCAAAACTCCCTTCGGGAAAGGGCAGCGACATGGCGTTTCCCTGTATAAACTCAATGGACCGGCCGAAAGGACTGCTTCTAACCCGCTCACGGGCAATGGCCAGCATGGCCGGGCTGAAGTCGAGTCCCGTTACTTTGCCCCCCGGGCTTACGGCCCTGGCCAGCTCCAGGGTCAGCATGCCCGTACCACAGCAGACATCGAGGACTTTAAACCCTGGCCTTGCCCCGCTTAATTTCACAGCTACCCGCCGCCAGGCTTTGTCGCGATTAAAGCTTAAAAGGGTATTCATCAAATCGTAGCGGGGAGCAATACGGTCGAATATCTGGCGCACGTATTCCTCTTTGCTGCTCAAAGGGCCAGGCTCCTTTCTTGCCGGTCACCGGCAGTCAGGGAGGCGATGGTTTCCAGCAATACCCCGCGCTGCCAGCCGTCCGGCAGACAGGCCAGGCAGGCGCGGGCCTGAGCGGCGTACTTTTTACTGCTGCCGGGAAGAACTTCTTCCAGTCCCCAGCACATGCCCAGAGTAAAACCGAAATTATACAGGGGTGCTTCCTCCACTCCCTCGCTACCGGCAAGCAGGCCGCTCAAACGGGCCACTTCGGCCAGCAGCCTCCCCCTTTCCCCGGCCACGATCTCTTCAATGCCTGCGCCCGCCCGGGCGCGCTTGACCTCGTTTAGATGAATCGAGCTGATGAGTTTGCCCAGGGGCGTAAGCAACCGGTAATTGCCCTCCGAGCAAACCAGCTCAAAAAAGCGGGCGTAGAGATAATCACCCCACAGGGTAGGGCGGGCCACGTTGGCCTTAACGCTCTTGTGGACGCGGGTGGCCAGGTGGATATATTCCATTATCACCGCCAGGGATATCACTTTGGGGCCCTGCTGGCGGTAAAGGCCGGCTATGAGGACGGTCAAGGCAGGGATGAGCTCTCGATCCCAAAAACTTAAAGGGGGGAACGCGCAGATCCCCCGGCCTTTAACTTTCCAGGACATCTCAAGTTGGCGCCATATTTCTCTGATTTCGGCGTTTACCGGCTTAAATAGATCAGACAAATTTAGACCTCCTGGATTCGAGTTCAATACCTTAAACATTTTTATATTTCGCCTTAAAGCACTCCATTCCTGCTTGTATTAATAACCAAAAATGTAATAGGCCTGGCCGCTTATGTACGCCACCAGGCCTATTAGGAGCCCCTATTTCTAGGTAATAAAATAAATATCCCCCTCCTAAAAATTTACACCGCTGCCGCCTGCAAGGTTTCAATCACACCCCGTTGGATCTCGGTAGCATGCACTTGTGCGGCTTGAAATTTTTCCGACAAGTACTTGCATGCTTCCCAGGGGTTAACTTTTTCCCCGCAGGTAAAAACATCTACGGCAGCATACCCTAACTCCGGCCACGTATGAATCGCCAGATGAGATTCCGAAATGACCACCACGCCGCTGACGCCCTGAGGGCTGAATTTATGGAAGCAGACTTCGCGTATTTCGGCTCCCGCAACTAGAGCTGCGTTAACCATAATTTCCCTTACCTTGTCGATGTCATTGAGAGCCTCGAAGCTGCACCCATAAACCTCAGCTAAAACATGACGGCCCAAAGCGCGCAATTATCATTCCTCCTTCCGTAAAATCAATCAAATCCAATTGTAAACCCCACCCCCCCCTTTGTCAATAAATTAATTCGGAAAAAATCTATTTTCTTTCGCTCTGGCCGACAGCAAGATAAACCAGAGGCGGCACGCCAAAAATGCTTAAGGTGGCGGCGGCGACGATGCCGGAATCGTTGGCCACCAACAGGGCGGCACCGGCTACGAACAGCCCTTTAAAACCGCCAAACAGAAGCGGATATTCCAGGCTAAGTTTACGCAAAACGCCTACCGGGCGATAGGCGATCATACCCAGGACGGCCAGGGATACCAGCAATATCCGGCTCCAAATGGTATACCGGATGAGCTTGAGGTTCATAGCCACCTTGCCGACCGCCATCTGGTAAAGCCCGGAAAAATCTCCCACCTTCACCATGGAGGCTGCCCTCCCCAGGTGGCTTTGAGCGAGCACCGGCCGGTTTAAGTCCCAGCAAAAGAAACTGGCGGTAATAAACAGGGTGATCGCCGCTGCGGTTAAAACCAGGCGCCAGTTAAGGCTCCTGCCTTTAATTTGCAGCCAGGTAAAAATGGCGGCGGTAAGTCCGGCCACCGTAGCCCCGAAATCGGCGCCCAGAGACGGCGAGCCGCTCAAATATATAAGGAGCAAGAAGAAGGGCAAGAACAGGTGCGGTAGCCGGCTATTCTTCCCCTTCGTCAATTCCAGGAAGGCAGTGCTGCTGAAAATGGCCGCGCCGAGCAGTACGCCGGCATATTCGTTACCCAGGCCGTAGTAGCGAGCTCCGGCGAGGGGATCGTAGCCCAAAAGGGAATAGCTCATAAGCCGGGAGCCTGCAGCTATATCCAGCATAATGGCCAGGGTAGTCCCGCCGGCCAGCAGCCCCCATGCGCCCAAATCGGTTGGCGACCAGCGGGACGCAGCCAAGGCTAGCAGGGCGCTTAACCCGGCGACGTATAGGGGGTAGAGGATTCCGTCTGGCACGGGATTGGAGGCGCCCAGGAACAACATGGCCAGGGGAACGGCTCCCAGCCAGAGCAAAAAAGGCCTGAGGTAATAAGTTAAGCGGGGCCGCCACAAAAGCAGCAGGAGTATGGCCGCTAGCAGGATAATCTGTAGGCCGATGTAGGTTTTAATTACCGCGGGTCGCAGGTTGTGGAGGGCGACGATGCGTTGGTTTTCGGCCAGCAGGAAGTCAAGGGCGCCGGCAGCCTCTACCGGGTGGAAGGGGCGGCCGCTGAAAGAAGGGGGCGGCGTGAGGCCAAAACCGGCCAGGAGGGTTGGCGCCAGGTCGATATTGGCCACCAGCCCCGGCCGGCGGGTCGTAGGCGAGGTGAGAAGGCCCGGGCCAATGCCGGGGCCGGCCAGGGCTATGAAACCCAGGGAATTATTTTTTTCTAGGGCCTCTCTGCCGGGGTAAGGAGAAACCAGCAGGAGCGAGGCCTTATTTTCCAGCGCGATTTTTTGCAACTCGCCCAGGAAGTTATCTATTTCTTTAAAAATCCTTTCTTTTTCCGCGGCGATGATTTCGGGCCGTGCTCCCGGGGCCAGGTTGTCTAGCCGGGCCGTGTCCCCCAGATCTATGATTATTAAATCGGCCTGGTCCTTTAGTTCCTTAAAAGCTTTTATAAGGCGTGGGTAGTCGGTCCGAAAAGGCAGGACTCCTTCGCCGGGCCGCACCAAATCCGGGCCTACATCCCCCAGGGGGATGCTCCCGCGGCTATCGCAACCCAGGAGCCCCGCCAGCCGCTCCTTTTTTTCCGGCAGGTCGGCGTTCCCCAGCACGGCGATCTTCAGGGAGGCAGAAGACAACGCCTCACCTAAAGCCCCTATCTCTGCCCCCGTCCTGGCCTGGCGGTTGGCCTGTTGCAGGGCGTAAATTTCGGGTACAACTACCGTACCTCCCCGACCGCCCAGCCGCCGCCGGTAAGCCGAGCCGGCATCCTCATGGCCGTATTTCTCCCACCGGTTGTACGCCTGGGCTTTTTCTTCCGGCGCCAGGGCGGGACGGCCGGCTCCAAGGGTAGCCCAGGCGCCGGCAGGCGCCTTTTTACCGGCGTTATTGGTGTTCATTAAGGCCACGGCTCCTTCCTGCAGCAGGCGGTGCAGGTTAGGCGCAGGCGCGGCCATTATCTCGGGAAAGGAAGTTCTATCCAAAAGGACGACTACCGCCTGGCCCTGAAACGCCCCGGCCCACGAAGTTTGGGGTGTAATCAAGGCGCAAAAGGCTGGGAGGAACAAAGTAAGAAAAATCAGGCAGGTCAGCAGCTTTCTTGGAAACATGGAAATATTTCCTCTCTATTTTCCAAGCATTCGCGGTAAACTTTAACCGTTTCCTGCAGCATCTTTTCCAGGTTAAAATGTTCTGCCACCCGGCGGCGGCCGGCATATCCCATGGCGCGGGCCTTTTTGTGATCGCTTAAAAGCTCCAGGGCGGCCGAGGCCAGGGCCTGGCAATTACCGCGTTCCACCAGGAAGCCCGTCTCGCCGTGCAGGATTATTTCTTCGGGGCCCCCGCCGGTAAATGCAATTACCGGGCGGGCTGCGGCCATCGCCTCCAGCACCGTAATCCCAAACCCTTCATACAAGGAGGGGACGACCACCAGATCGATTCCGGCCAGGGCGGATCTAATGTCGGCGCACCAGCCGGTAAACTTTAAAACTCCGTTTAAACCCAGGCTCCGGGCCATGTTTTCTAAAAAAGGGCGCTGCGGGCCATCGCCAATGATTAAAAAGCGGGCTTCCGGGCAAAGGCGGTGGACGGCGGCAGCCGATCGGAGAAAATAGGCTATTCCCTTGGACGGGATCAGCCTGGCCACAACGCCCAGGACTGGCTCTTTTTTAAAAAAAGGCGCCGGCAGGTCAAACTCCCGCCAATTTATACCGTTCGGGATGACGTGAACGCGTTCGGGCCTTATGCCCTCGTAGTACTGTAATTCCCGGGCCAGGGCATGGGAGACGGCGATAAAACGGCGGGCCGCCCGGTTTACGGGGCGAAAACAGGCCGCCAGGAGCGGGCGTAGCGGGGGTTTGAGCGGCGCGTAGCGGAAATTATGGTGGGTAATCAGGCAGGGCACACCTGCAAGCCGGGAAGCAATAGCGCTTACCGTACCGGCCCTGGTGCCGTGGGCGTGGATGAGGTCTATACCTTCGTTGCGGATAATATGGCTTATCTCTCGCACCGCCTGCCAGTCGCGCCAGGGGTTTCTTTCCTCGCCCAGGTTGACGGGGAAAACCTTGGCGCCGGTGGCGGTAAAATAAGCGAGGAGGCCGTCCTGGGGCGGGCAGGCCACGCTGAACTCAAATTCTTCATTAGTTAAATGCCTCAAGATGGTAGCAACATGACCGCGGACGCCCCCGGCTATACGGCGCACAACTTGCAAAATTCGGGTCATGCCCGTATTTTTACCATAATTTCCTAGATTTATGTATGTAACTTATGGAATAAGTTATATTTGTTACCATCCTTGACCATGTGATTTAAAATAGCTACAATTACCATAAGAACTAAAATTGGAGGGAAAATTTATGCCCAGCCTTAAAGGAACCCGCACGGAAAAAAATTTGATGGTCGCTTTTGCCGGCGAATCTCAGGCCCGTAACCGCTATACCTTCTATGCCAGTCAGGCTAAAAAGGAAGGTTACGAGCAAATAGCCGCTATATTCCTGGAAACGGCGGATAATGAAAAGGAGCACGCCAAGCGCCTCTTTAAATTCTTAGAAGGCGGTGAAGTAGAGATTACGGCTGCCTTCCCGGCAGGAACCGTCGCCACTACGGCGCTCAACCTCGCCGCCAGCGCCGACGGCGAAAACTACGAACATACCCAAATGTACCCGGAATTTGCCAGGGTTGCCGAAGAGGAAGGTTTTAAGGAAATAGCTGCCGTACTGCGCTCCATAGCGGCGGCCGAGAAAGGCCATGAGGAACGCTTCCGTGCCCTGTTGGCGAATATAGAAGGCAATCGCGTCTTTAAGCGTGAGCAGAAAGTGATGTGGCACTGCCGCAACTGCGGTTACTTACATGAAGGCACCGAGGCTCCGGAAGCCTGCCCCGCCTGCGCCCACCCGCGCGCCTTCTTTGAACTTAAAACCACCAACTATTAAAGATTGGGAGTGAACTCGGTGAGCCAGATTACCGCTTTGGCCGAAGGAATTTACTGGGTGGGCGCTGTAGACTGGAATATCCGCTCTTTCCATGGGCCTGCTTTTTCAACCCACCGCGGCACCACCTACAATGCCTACCTGGTTGTTGACGAAAAGGTAGCCCTGATAGATACCGTCTATGGTCCTTTTACAGAAGAGCTGGTGGCCAAATTAAAAAGGGTTAACGACCCCGTCAAAATTGACTACTTGGTTATTAACCACACCGAAAGCGACCACTCCGGCGCTTTCCCGGCCATCATGAAGCTCTGCCCTCGAGCCAGGGTGCTCTGCACCCAGCGCGGCTATGATAGCCTTAAGGCCCACTATAACGCGGAATTTGATTATACTATCGTCAAAAGCGGCGACAGCATCAGCCTGGGGCGCCGCTCGCTGACCTTTATTGAGGCACCCATGCTTCACTGGCCGGACAGTATGTTTACTTACGTCCCTGAAGAAGCCTTGCTCCTTCCCAACGATGCTTTCGGCCAGCATATTGCCACCACAAACCGCTTTGACGACGAAGTAGATATAGGCCTGGTTATGGATGAGGCCGCTAAGTATTTTGCCAACATCCTTATGCCCTTCAGCAACTTGATCCTGAAAAAACTCGAGGAAATCCAGAAGCTGGGACTAAATATTAAAACCATCGGCCCCAGCCACGGCATCATCTGGCGCCGCGATCCCGGTCGCATTATTGAGGCCTATTCCCGCTGGTCAGAAAGCCGGGGCACTGCGAAAGCCATTATTGCTTACGACACTATGTGGTTGAGTACCGAAAAAATGGCACTGGCTATCATGGACGGCCTGGTTGCAGGCGGCGCTGAGGTCAAACTCTTTAAGCTTTCCGTTTCGGACCGCAACGATATCATCAAGGAAATTCTAGACGCCCGGGCCATCCTGGTCGGCTCCCCTACGATAAACAACGACATCCTGCCGGTGGTGTCGCCGCTGCTCGACGATTTAGTAGGCCTAAGGCCCAAGAACAAAATAGGCATGGCCTTTGGATCTTACGGCTGGGGCGGCGGCGCCCAAAAAATTATCGCAGAGCGGCTTAAAGCTGCTAAAATTGATTTAATCGAGCCAGGTATTGCAGTTCAATGGGTGCCGACTGCAGATGATTTACAACGCTGCTATGAACTTGGCCGGGAAATAGCCGCCAGGATAAAAGACTAAGCCAAAGGAGGAATTCCATTTATGGATATCAGGGCTTTGCATAACCTTTCCTACGGCCTGTACATAGTCAGCGCTAAAAAAGAGGGCCATTTTAACGGCCAGGTCGCGAATACCGTCTTCCAGATTTCTTCTGATCCGCCGACGCTAGCCGTCAGCATCAACAAGCAAAACCTGACCCATGAATTCATTCAGGCAGGTAAGGCCTTTATTGTTTCTGTCCTGGCTAAAGAAGCACCTTTATCCCTCATCGGGCAGTTCGGTTTTAAATCCGGCCGCGAAGTGGACAAGTTCGCCGCCGTTGCCTTTCAACTCACCCCGGCCGGCCTTCCCTACGTCACCGAGCATACCCTGGCCTACCTGGAAGCTAAAGTAATCCAGGCAGTCGACGCTGGCACGCATACCATCTTCATCGGCGAATTAACCGAAGCTGCCGTTCTGGCGCCGGGGGAACCCATGACCTACGCTTATTACCATCAGGTAAAACGTGGTACCACGCCCAAGACGGCACCCACTTTTGTAGCCGTAGCAGAAAAGCCGCCTGTTGCCGGCCCCAGCTACCAGTGCAGTATCTGCAATTACGTCTATGACCCCGCAAAAGGCGACCCTGAACGCGGCATAGCTCCCGGTACCCCCTTTACAGCTTTAGCGGACGACTGGACCTGTCCCATCTGCGGCGCCGGGAAAGATGCCTTCGAGAAGGTAGTTTAGCTTTTTAAACGCCGGTTTAATTGTAGCCAGGGTTAAGAGCTTGCGGCCTTTTACAAATATAAATACCTGCCCGTTCCAAGGCAGGTATTTATTCTTCCTCTTTTTTTACCCCCTAACCAACTCACTGCCCAACTTATAGGCCCGTCCGAGTTCATCAGGACAATCACGCACGGTGCCTGGAGCATCAACGCCACGAACCAGTAACTCGCTAAAGTATTCTATATCCAGGGCTTCAAAGAAGTATTTAACCGACAAGATAGCCACCAAGGAAATGTTTTTTCGCCCCGAGTCGCACCGGCAACAATTAAACTCCCTCTGACCGGCTTACAATCCTTTCTTATGCACGCCTGCAGGCTATAATTTCCGGTTCCAAAAGAGCTGACAGCGCTCGACCACAGCTTTAGCCTGGCCTAGCAAACCGTAAAAAAGATTGGAGTGGAAATGATTATTCGGAGTGCTTCATCCAAGAGTATCTCGGTGTTGCCATGACGGCGTAGGCTGCCCGCTAAACCTAATACTTTATTACATTACTGTATCCCAAGGTTGCTATAGCCCCCTGCAACTCATAAAGATGTCTTCTTTCCTGGCGCAGCAATTCCTGGACAAGAGCTACTTCTGTTGAGGAAATCAGATTCGCCAGTCCGCTAAAAAATAGAATGGCATCCTTTTCCAGACTTAGGGCTAAATTTAAGGCCTCGTGATCTGTTTTGATCGCGCGCGTCAGCTCTTCGGGCTTTAACTCCTTCGAAAAAACGCTGCTTGCGATTAGGGCCTGCATATAAGCTTCGTATTCGCCGGGATAGGTTTCTGGCGGATCATAGACAGCGGCCTGTTCTCCCAGTTTCTTAAAGTCCTGGATATGCTGCTCCTCTTCGGCTGCCAATCTGTTAAACAGTTTTTTTACAGCTTCTTCCTCAGCGGCAGCAGACATGGCCAGGTAAAAATCACGACCGTTCTTTTCAATGGCCAGCGCAAAAGCAAAAATTTCCGCAGCCCGGAACATAGCTTCCCCTCCCCACGGATAAGGCCACACTTTGATATGAGGTCTTATGTTTTCTCAACCTTTTCTATGTATTGCAGCTATTGCAGCCACAATCTGGAATGTAGCAATTAGCGTCAACAAAACTGCAACTTGACTGGCAGGAAGGACATTTTTCCGGCGGCGTTTCTCCTTCAAAGGCAAAACCACAAACCGAACAGCGCCATTTATGCATATAAAACCACCTTATTCTTCCGGTTCAAACATATCTTTGCCCACAAAACAAACAGGACAAACCCAATCTTCCGGTAACTCCTCAAAGGTCGTTCCTGGAGCTATGCCGCTATCCGGGTCGCCTTCATCAGGATTATAAACATAACCGCAGGCCGTGCAAATATATCTCTTCATTATTTTTGATTACTCCCTTCGCCAGACTTCCAATGGCCGTGCAGGTTGCAATAAGCCCGTGCCCCGGACGCGGTAGCCGTCGTGCAAAAATCTGCTTCCGGGGCTTCCCCAGGCTTTAGTTCCTGGCGCAATACCTTACCGTCTGCCGTTAACAACTCAATCCACTCGATGTAGTGTTTCTCTTCCATGGGGTGTAGTACACTGCCTACCACAACTTTATAGCTATCATCAACCCGGGTTACCACAGGAACGTGCTTTTCCTTGCTGGCATCTACCGTATTTTCCACTTGCAACTCCATGGGCTTGCCGCAGCATACCAGAGTGCCCCGACCGGCATGCAAGACTTCCACAATATTACCGCAAATATTACACTTGTAAACCTGGTGCACCTCAGCCATAAACAGTACTCCTCCTTTACAAATATAATATAAATTATTATTTGCAAATACAATTCGTTGTCTTTTTTCTTTTTCCTGCTTTATACCCCTAAGGCTAAAAAATTTTTTTTCATAAAATAAAAAGGCGCCATTTCTGGCGCCTTTTAGCTGGTCGGAGCGAGGTGATTTGAACACCCGACCTCTTGCACCCCAAGCAAGCGCTCTAACCAAGCTGAGCTACGCCCCGACATTTCTCCGGCAAGTAAAGTATATCCTAAGCAACAAACGTTGTCAAGAATCTGCGATCACTGGTACGTGTAAAGCTTTAGTAGGCAAAAAGAGACCCCACTTAAATTTTTAGTTTGACGGCCTATTCCTTCCTGGCTTTAGGGATTATACTGTAGCCCT
>JASUSV010000045.1 GCA_030445865.1 Clostridia bacterium | reverse complement strand
AGCCGTTGGCGAGACCGAGCCCGGAGGCGGGGCCGAGGGCATGGAGGCCCGAGGCCGGCCATTGAGGCAGGATGCTTAAATCCGGCCGGGAACCCCGCCTTAAGGCGCGAGGGGGAGCCTACGGATCGCTGGCGAGCCCATCTGGAGCCGTCGCCAGCGCCCCGGCACGAGGAATGTTTCGGAAGCATCTCCTAGATTTGTGGGAGGTTTTCGCCATGTTTTTCCGTAACCTGGTTGTAGGGCCGCTGGCCACCAATTGTTATATTATAGGCTGCGAAGAAACTAAAGAAGCTGCCGTCATCGACCCAGGAGCTGAAGGGCGGCGTATCCTTGCGGCCCTTCGGGAAGCCGGCCTGCGTCTCCGGTATATCATTAACACTCACGGCCACGGCGACCATATCGGCGCCAATTCTGAAGTTAAAAAAGCGACGGGCGCCGAAATTTTAATCCACGAAAAAGACGCGCCCATGCTTGTTAATAGCCGGAGCAATTTAATGGCTTTTACCGGGCAGCCGGGAGGTAGCCCGGAGCCGGATAGAACCCTTCGCGAAGGAGACAAGATTGCCGTCGGCAAGAGCATACAACTTCAGGTGATACATACGCCCGGCCACACGCCGGGAGGAATATGCCTGCTGGGCGATGGCCTGGTCTTTACCGGCGACACCCTTTTTGCCGGCTCTATCGGCCGAACGGATTTTCCCGGCGGCTCTTTTGAGAAACTGATTGCTTCCGTGCAGGAAAAGCTTTTTATCCTCGATCCGGCTACCGCCGTCTACCCGGGGCACGGCCCGGCTTCAACCATCGGTACGGAGAAAGAAGACAATCCTTTCTTCTAAAAATCCGCAGTGGAGGTTTGAGCATGCTTACGACGAGGCCGCGGGGTACGGAGGACATCCTGCCTGAGGAAATAGAAGCATGGTATTATTTAGAATCTACGGCCCGCGAGGTGTGCCGCCAATACGGCTACCGGGAAATCCGTACCCCGATTTTCGAGCATACGGAACTGTTTAACCGCAGCGTAGGCGAAACTAGCGACATAGTATCCAAGGAGATGTATACTTTCGACGACCGCGGTGGCCGCAGTATAACCTTACGCCCCGAAGGTACGGCGCCGGTGGTGCGGGCGTTTTTGGAACACCATCTTTATGCCCAGGTGCAGCCGGTCAAGCTTTTTTACCTCGGCCCCATGTTTCGCTATGGCCGACCCCAGGCGGGCCGGCTGCGGCAGTTTCACCAGTTTGGCGTCGAGGCTTTCGGCTCTCAAGACCCGGCCATCGACGCCGAGGTAATCGCCCTGGCCATGGATTTTTACCGGCGCCTGGGATTAAAGAACCTGGAATTGCACTTAAACAGTGTAGGTTGCCCTGCCTGCCGGAGCGAACACCGGGCGAGGTTGCAGGAGTTTTTACGGGACAGGCTATCCGAACTCTGTCCGACCTGCCGGGAACGCTTTGAGCGGAATCCCCTGCGCATCTTCGACTGCAAAGAAGAGGCCTGCCGGGAGATGGTGGCCAGGGCGCCCACCATAACGGAGGCTCTTTGCGGGAATTGCGCCGCGCACTTCCAGGCGGTGCAGCGGTACTTAAGGGCCATAGGAATAGAGTTTCAGGTTGACACTTACCTCGTTCGGGGGTTGGACTATTACACCCACACGGCCTTCGAGATTATGGTAGAGGGCATCGGTGCCCAGAGCTCCATAGGCGGCGGCGGGCGCTACAACGGCCTGGTAGAAGCCTGCGGCGGCCCTCCGACGCCGGGGGTAGGCTTCGGCCTGGGATTGGAGCGCATCTTGCTGGCTTTAAAAGCCCAGGGCTGGGAACCGGAAAGGAGAGGCGGGGCGGACGTCCTGGTACTCACGGCAGGGCCGGGCCTGGAAGAGCAGGCTTTCCGGCTCACCGCAGCTTTGCGGGCCGCCGGCCTGGCGGCGGATAAAGATTACCTGGGCCGGAGTTTAAAGGCCCAGATGAAATACGCCGGCCGCTACCCGGTCAAACTGGCGGTGATTTTAGGCCCGGAAGAATGGGGGCGCGGCAGGGCCCTGGTGCGGGATTTGGCCGAGGGCTGGCAGGAAGAAGTGCCTTTAAACGGTTTGATCGATTACTGCCAAAAGCGGAAAGGATGTAGAGATCTTGGTTGAAACCCTGAAAGGCTGGAAGCGGACTCATGGTTGCGGTGAACTCCGTAAAGAACACGCAGGCGAAGATGTAGTGCTTATGGGATGGGTTCACCGGCGCCGCGATCACGGCGGCTTGATTTTTATAGATTTGCGCGACCGCAGCGGCATCGTCCAGGTGGTCTTCAGCCCCGAGGTCGATGCCGAGGCTTTTCGTAAAGCCGAAGGGGTGCGGGGAGAATACGTAATCGCCGTTAAGGGCCAGGTGGGCGAGAGGCCGGCCGGGACGGCCAACCCCAGTTTGGCCACCGGCGAGATTGAGGTTTACGCTCGGGAAATGCGCCTCCTCAATCCTTCTCAAACCCCTCCTTTTTACATCCAGGACGATATTGACGTAGATGAAACGTTGCGATTGCGCTACCGCTACCTGGACCTGCGCCGCCCGGAGATGCAGAAGATTTTAGTTTTGCGCCACCGCGTAGCCAAGGCCATCCGCGACTTTCTTGACGAAAAGGGCTTTTTAGAAATCGAGACGCCCATGCTAACCAAAAGCACGCCGGAAGGGGCCAGGGATTTCCTCGTTCCCAGCCGCCTGCACCCGGGCGAATTTTACGCCCTCCCCCAGTCGCCCCAATTATTCAAGCAGATCTTGATGGTGGCCGGGATGGAGCGTTATTTCCAGATCGTGCGCTGCTTCCGGGACGAGGACCTGCGGGCCGACCGGCAGCCGGAGTTTACCCAGCTGGACATGGAAATGTCTTTTGTCCAGCAGGAAGACGTTTTAGGCCTGGTGGAGGAATTGGTAGCCTACGTGTTCAAGGAGGCGCTGGGTGTAGACATCCGTGTCCCTTTTCCGCGCCTGAGCTACGACGAGGCCATGAAGCGGTTTGGTACGGATAAACCCGACCTCCGCTTCGGCCTGGAGATTGCCGACGTTTCCGACTTGGTGGCCGGGTGTGAGTTTAAAGTTTTTGCTGAGGCGGTCGGCCGCGGAGGCGTGGTGCGGGGCCTGTGCGCGCCCAATTGCGCCGACTTTTCCCGCCGTGAGCTCGAGGAATTGACTCGGGCAGCAGCCGTTTTCGGGGCTAAGGGCCTGGCCTGGCTGGCCCTGGAAGAAAGCGGCTGGCGTTCTCCCATCGCTAAATTCTTTAAAACCGAAGAACTGGTAGCCTTGAAAGAGCGCCTGGGGGCGCAGGCCGGTGACCTTTTGCTTTTCGTGGCCGATACGCCGGAAGTGGCGGCGGCTTCCCTTGGATCTTTACGCCTGGAGCTGGCCCGGCGCCTAAATCTCGTAGAGGCGGGGCAACTTTCTTTTACCTGGGTGGTGGATTTTCCCCTTTTTGAATACAGCGCCACGGAAAAGCGCCTGGTGGCCATGCACCATCCTTTCACAGCGCCGCGGGAAGAAGACCTGGAGCTTTTAGAAAAGGAGCCCCTGAAGGTCCGTGCCCAGGCCTATGATTTAGTTTTAAACGGCGTGGAGATAGGCGGCGGCAGCATCCGCATCCACCAGCGGCCGGTACAGGAGAGGGTTTTCCGGGTTTTAGGGCTTGCGCCCGAGGCTGCCAGGGAAAAGTTTGGCTTTCTCCTGGAGGCCTTTGAGTACGGCGCCCCACCTCACGGCGGCATCGCCTTCGGCCTGGACCGCCTGGTGATGTTGATGGCCGGGCGGGAAACCATCCGCGACGTAATCGCCTTCCCCAAGACCCAGAGCGCCACCTGCCTCCTGACCGGCGCGCCGTCGCCGGTAGCGCCAGAGCAATTGCAGGAACTGCGCTTGCGGCCGGCCCCCAGGCTAAGGATCTCGGGAGAACCCGGAAATATTTAGACCGGCCTGCAACAGCCGGTCACCCCCGCCGGCGATCGGCAGGATGATTAAGCAAATGCTGGGCCCTAGGATCCATGGTAGGGGCAGAAACAGTAGCCTAACCCAACCTCCGCACCTTGGGCTGGGTTTTAGCGGATTTTGCCCCTTTCGTAGCCGGGAAGTATTGAAACCTAGAGACGACATCAAGCAAGCCCAAAATAGTGACGACTAGTGGGCAATATTTATGTTTATATGCTATGACAGCGGCATGTACAATCCGCAAAACCGTCCGCAAAGGCAAAAACGGTAAAGAATATATTAATTACCTTTTGGTGGAGTCCATCGCTACCCTTAAGGGGCCAAGACAGAGGACCGTTTGCTCTTTAGGCGCCCTCGAGCCCGGCCCGCCGGAGCAGTGGTATGCCCTCAAAGAAGCTGGAAGCCGCCTTGGCCGGTCAGCTTTCTCTGGAGGAGCCCGATCCCCGCGTTGAGGAGATTTTGGCCCGGGTAAAAAGGCGGGGTAAGAAGACGGCAAGGCAAGCCGCAACGGACTCACCTATTTTGAAGAGCAGTGTTAAAAGAACGAGGAGACCAAACGAGGATATTCCAGAGAGATAAGCGGTCAGATGCAAAACAAGTTCTGGTGGGGCTGGTGGTGGATAGATGCGGCTTTCCCATCATGCACGAGGTCTTTGAAGGAAACCGGGCCGACAGCACCACCATCGGGGCCATGCTCGACGCCCTAGAGAAAAGGCAGGGCAAAAAAGAAGGTGGTTACGGTAGTTGTGGACCGGGGCATGGCAAGCGAGGAGAACCTACAGCTAATCACCGGCCGGGGTTATCACTACGTTATAGCCGCAAGGCAAAGCGAGCGTGACCGCTGGCTGGAAGAGTTTGAATTTGAAGGGGAAGAAGGATTTATCGAAATAAAGCGCCTGCCTGCGGCCACCAACCCCTACCAGAAGAAGACCCGCGTAGAGGTAAAAAAGAAGGAGTGCGGCGGAAAAGTTTTTATCCTGGTGATAAGCGAAGAACGAGCGGCCAAGGACCGGGCCATAAGGGAAACTCAAGAAAAACGCCTTCTTTGTGACAGGGCGGCGGCAGAAAAACTTGACGGCAGCTACCTTCGAAAAACCGACCGTACCGACATCAGTGCCGAAGAAGCCTGGCACATCTACTCTCTTTTGACCCGGACCGAGAACGCCTTTCGCGCCATGAAAAGCCCCCTTGCCGAGAAGCCCATATTCCACCAGCTTAAGAACCGGGTGCGGGCCCACATCTTCCTTTGCGTTTTGGCCTATCACCTCCTGGTGACCATAGAGAAGACCCTGCACGACCAGGGGGTACACACTTCCTGGGGAACGGTGCGGGAGATACTAAAAACCCACCAGGTGGTAACCGTGGTGCTTCCCACCCCGGACGGCAAGGTTCTAAAGATCCGCCGGGCGACAAAACCGGAACCGGAGCAGATGGAACTGTATGCCAAGCTTGGCGTGCCCGCTGAATCAATTAAACCGAAGAAGACGTGGTTAAAACAAGGATAGTGACTAACCAAAACCGGAATGCCTTGATATTACTGGGTTTTTAAGTCGAAAGTGCGGAAGGTGGGTTAAATAAGAAAAACTTGGCCTAGGCGTAAGAAAATTCGCTTTTGAGCCGCTCCATAAAGGCGGCTTTTGTTTTTTGAGAGGCTAAGGCTCAATCAAATATACTCCTCATAGAGGTTAAACAACTCTTTTAACGCGGCCTTTATCTCGACAAAAAATGACGTACCTTGAAAGTTGCCCTGAAATTCTTTAAGCCGTCTTTTGTCTAGGGCGCGGACCTGGTCCACGAGCGCGCGGGTGCGCTTGCCAAGAAATTCGGTCTCCGGCCGGAAAGAAGCGGGCCTGGCCCCCGTGGAAAGGGGCACGACTACTACCGTGGAGAGATAGTTAAAGGGCTCATCTGAAACTATAACAGCGTAATGCGGGCCGCGGAACTCATGCCCTGAACCCTCGAGGCTTACGCGATAGACCTCTCCGGGCCTTGGAATCTTCTCCACTTAGAACTCACCCCGCTCGGCTCGGGCCATGCGCTCGGCGTAGTCGGAAATATCAGCTTCCGCCAGCGGGGATAAATCTTCTTCTGCCAGGCTACGGCATTCAGCCGCCAATTTGCGGCGCCTCATTTCCCTCGCATACGTTTCCACGGCCTTTCGGATGAAACTGCTTAAAGTGGGGTGCTCTTTTGGGTCCCGCACCTCTTCAATAAGGTGCAGTAGGTCCTCGGTCAACCGAACGGTGATCGCTTGTCTCATCATTGTCATCTCCTTTGTATGCTATTTTGATTTCATTATAGCACACAAAAGGGGTGAAATACAATGCAAAGACTGCTTTTTATTTTGGGCAGGCCCCCGGCAGGAAACCGGCCCCGCCGCGCCTAAAGCCAGGAAGGAACCGGTCCGTTAAGCTAAAGGTTTGAGTGAGGTTTCTTTTTGCCTGCTAAAGCTTTACACGTACTTTTCGGCCAGGTGCCTTGCAATTAAATTAAGTTTGTGTTAAGATAAGAAACGAAAAGGTTGGGTAACCCTGCGATGCGCGTGAAAGGCCAGCGTGTTTTGGGCCAACACCAAAACATAGGGAGCCTGGACTCCGGTCGTGGCTTGTAGGCCTCCCTGGAGAGGAAACAAAAAGCGATCGGGAGGGCACCCACCTGCGAGAGCGGGTTCCAAAAACAGCGGCGCTTCACGGCATCCGTGGGGTTTTTGCGTTTTAGGGGTGTTTCTTTGGAAAGTTTTATTACGCGAACGGAGATGCTCATCGGCAAGCAAGGCGCAGCCAAACTGGCCAATAGCCGGGTAGCTATCTTTGGGCTAGGCGGGGTGGGTTCCCATGCGGCCGAGGCCCTGGCCAGGGCCGGTGTTGGCTACCTGGAACTTATTGATGGCGATGTAGTGGCTCCAAGCAACATTAACCGCCAGCTTCCTGCCCTTCATTCTACCATCGGCCAACCCAAGGTCCAGGTTTTACGCCAGCGCTTCCTGGACATCAACCCTCAGGTCCAGATTGTGGCCCGCCAGGAATTTTACCGTCCGGAAAACGGTGCGAGTTTTATTCATAAAGACCTGGATTACGTTATCGATGCTATCGATACAGTACCTAGCAAAGTCGACCTCATTGCCCGCTGCCTGGAAGCCAATGTTCCTATTATTTCCAGTATGGGGGCCGGTAACCGCCTGGACCCGGGAGCTTTCCGGGTAGCGGATATTTCCGCTACTTCCGTCTGCCCTTTAGCCAAAGCGGTTCGCCGGGGGTTGAGATTAAAAGGGATAGAGAAAGGAGTGGAGGTCGTTTTTTCCCTGGAGCCTCCCTTGCGGCCCTGTCAGGTATGCGGCGACCCGTACCAGGGAAAACAGGTGCCGGGGAGCATTTCCTTTGTGCCGGCGGTAGCCGGGTATCTGATGGCCGGGGTTGTCATTCGTAGGCTCCTGGGTTATAGTGGATAATAATTTACAGAAGGGAGTGGTTTTAAGTTGGTTGGCACCGCGATCGTTACTGTAACGGACGCCAATTTTAAAGAGGAGGTACTTCAGGCATCTACGCCCGTCCTGGTCGATTTCTGGGCTGCCTGGTGCGGTCCCTGCCGTATGATCGCCCCGGTCGTAGAGGAACTGGCAAAAGAGTTTAACGGCAGGCTTAAAGTCTGCAAGCTTAATGTAGATGAGAACAGCAAAACGCCAACAGAACTGGGTATTATGAGCATCCCGACCCTGATTTTATTTAAAGGCGGTGTGGCCGTCAACCGTGTAGTGGGCTACCACACGAAGGAGCAGTTGATGAAAATCCTGCAAAACGACCTTGAGGCATAAGGCTTAGCAATGTTTCCCCGTGCGCTCCCGCCATTTTTGCACCAGGTCTTTTTCGCGACCGTAGGGAGAAGGATGGTAAAAAGTTTTGCCCCGTAAATTGTCGGGCAGGTATTGTTGCTCCACCCACCCTCCAGGGTAATCGTGGGGGTATTTATAGCCTTTGCCGTGGCCGAGGGTAGCAGCGCCTTTATAACTGGCATCCCGTAAGTGGGCCGGAACTGTTCCGGCCCTTTCATTTTCTACGGCTGCCCAGGCACCGTCAATCCCCTTGATGACCGAGTTGCTTTTAGGGGCAAGGGCGATGTAAAGGGTGGCTTCGGCCAGCGGTAGGCGGCCTTCGGGCAGGCCCACGCGTTCTACTGCCTGGGCAGCAGCCGTAGCCACGACCAGGGCCTGGGGGTCGGCCAGGCCGACATCTTCGGCAGCGTGGATCATTAATCGCCGCGCGAGGAACAAGGGGTCTTCCCCGGCATAAAGCATACGGGCCAGCCAGTAGAGGGCTGCATCCGGGTCAGAACCGCGCATGCTTTTGATCCAGGCCGAGACCACGTCGTAATGCTGGTCGCCGTCGCGGTCGTAGATGACGGCGCGCTTTTGGGCCGCTTCCTGGGCGGCGGCCAGGGTCAGGCGCCTGCTGCCGTCCGGCTCCGGGGGCGTGGTTAAAGCGGCAAATTCCAGGGCAGAAAGGGCTACGCGGGCGTCGCCGTCGGCGATTTTAGCCAGGTGCTCCAGGCTCCCGGGTTCCGGTATAATGTTATACCTTCCCAGGCCGCGTTCGGCATCTTCTAAAGCCCGGCGGAGGAGAAGGAGAATATGGCTTTCGCTTAGGGGTTCGAGGCGGAAGATGCGCGAGCGCGAGCGCAGGGCGGGGTTGACGGTGAACATGGGGTTTTCCACCGTGGCGCCGATAAGGGTGAGCAGGCCATCTTCGACGTAAGGCAGGAGGGCGTCTTGGATGTTTTTGGCCCAGCGGTGGATTTCGTCTACGAAGATAAGGGTTTTCTGGCCGTAATAAGCCCGGCGCTCTTTGGCGGCGGCCACTACGCGCCGGATGTCGTTAACGCCGTCCAGGACCGCGTTTAAAGCTTCGAAATGGGCTCTGGTTAGATTAGCTATGACCCGGGCCAGCGTAGTTTTGCCACATCCCGGGGGCCCCCAAAGGATTATGGAAGTAAGGGAATCGTTTTCTATTGCCCGCCGCAAAAGCGTGCCCGGACCGACAACCTTTTCTTGGCCTACAAATTCGTCCAGGGTACGCGGCCGCATACGTACGGCTAACGGCGCTTCTATATTCTGGCGTTCCTGGCGCGCTTCTTCAAAAAGGTTCATTTTTTTCACCTTGATATCCGGGTTAGCTCCTTGCCGCCGGATTTTAATAATATTTTCGCCACCAATTATAATTATACTTCACAATCAACCGTAACGGTAGTATCCGCCTGTTAACTGCCGGGCTTCCGCTCCGGCACGAGATTCGGGGTTTGCCCGCTTGATAGCTAATAGCGAACCGCGTGAATAAGCGTAGCTTTAAAGGTATATCTTAAAATTTAAAGTGAAATGCCCGGCTTTTTCCTTGACAATACCCTAGTAGATTGCTAAGATATATTCCGAGGAAATTGGTTGGGATTGGGGGTGGCGTCATGAAGCTTTCGACCCGGGGCGAATACGGGCTGCGAGCCATGTTTGAACTGGCCCAACGCTACGGCCAGGGGCCGGTATCTCTGAAAAGTATTTCCGAGCGCCAGGGTATATCTGCTCCCTACCTGGAGCAGCTTATAGCCAGCCTGCGCAAAGCCGGGTTGGTGCGCAGCGTCCGCGGAGCCCAGGGTGGTTATATACTGGGCAGGGAGCCCAGCGAGATCAGGGTAGGAGATATAATCCGAGTCTTAGAAGGGCCCATTGCGCCGACCGAATGTGTAAGCGAAAAGAGAGGAGAAACCTGCTGTACCCGTTCTGAAACCTGCGTTGCCAGGAGCGTCTGGGAGAAAGTTCGGGACAGCATCAGCGATGTGCTGGATTCCATAACCTTAGCCGATATGTGCGATGAGGCAGCCAGACTCCAGTCGGGCGATGCCCAGTACGTATGTAATAATATTTAACTTCGTAGATAAAAAGGGGTCTTATTCTATGAGGAAGGTATATTTAGATCACAGCGCCACCACACCGGTAAGGCCGGAAGTTCTGGAGGCCATGCTCCCTTACTTAAAAGAAAACTTCGGCAACCCTTCCAGCATTCATAGTTTCGGGCGCGAGGCTAAAAAAGCGCTGGAAGAGGCCAGGGAAAGAGTCGCCGGCCTGATTGGCGCCAGGCCGGAAGAAATAACTTTTACCAGCGGTGGCACGGAGGCCGACAACCTGGCAATTATCGGCACGGCTTACGCCAACGCCGATAAGGGCCGTCATATTATTACTTCTTCCATTGAACATCATGCTGCCCTGGATAGCGCCCAGTTTTTACTGCGCCACGGTTTCAAGGTTACCTTTTTGCCCGTTACGCCTGAAGGCCTGGTGCGGGTAGAGGATGTTGCCGCTGCCATCACCGACGAGACCATCCTCATCAGCATTATGCACGTCAATAATGAAGTGGGCACCATTCAACCCATAAAAGAAATCGGGAGGCTGGCCCGCGAAAAAGGTATAATCTTTCACACCGATGCTGTGCAGAGCGTTGGCAAAATCCCCGTTAATGTCGATGATCTGGGCGTTGACCTCTTGACAGCTTCTTCCCATAAAATTTACGGCCCCAAAGGCGTGGGGTGCTTATACATTCGCAAGGGCACCCGTATTCAACCCCAGCTGCACGGCGGCGGCCAGGAGCGCAAGCGGCGGCCGGGGACGGAAAATTTGCCGGGCATCGTCGGCTTTGGCAAGGCTGCGGAGCTGGCCGGAAAGGAGTTGGAAGAAGAGGCCGCCCGCCTGGCCCGCTTGCGAGATAAGCTGATTGACGGCGTCCTGGAAAGGATTCCCGAAGTCCAGCTTAACGGTCACAGGACGCTGCGGGTACCGCATAACGCCAATTTCAGTTTCCGGTATGTAGAGGGAGAATCTATACTTTTAAGTTTAGATATGCATGGCATTGCCGCTTCCAGCGGTTCAGCCTGCACCTCCGGTTCATTAGATCCTTCCCACGTACTTTTAGCCATGGGCATTCCCCATGAAGTTGCCCACGGCTCGGTGCGCATGACTTTAGGTAAAGATAATACCGAAGAAGACATTGATTACGTCCTGGAAGTATTGCCGGGTATCATCGAGAGGCTGCGGGCCATGTCGCCCTTATACCAACGGCGGGCCAGCAATTAGGCCTGTTTTGTCCAGGGGAGGGTAAAAAGATGTATAGCGAAAAAGTTATGGAGCATTTTACCAGCCCACGCAATGTGGGAGAAATTCCGGATGCCGACGGTATAGGAGAAATCGGCAACCCTATTTGCGGCGATATCATGCGCCTTTATATCAAGGTTAATAACGGTAAAATAGAAGATATAAAATTTAAGACTTTTGGCTGCGGGGCGGCGATTGCCACCAGCAGCATGGTTACCGAGATGGTGAAGGGCAAAACCCTGGAAGAAGCCATGAAAATCAGCAATAAGGCTGTAGCCGAAGCCCTAGGCGGCCTCCCGCCCAACAAGATGCACTGTTCTAACCTGGCAGCCGATGCCCTTCACCGCGCCATCGAGGATTATAAAAAGCGGCGGAACGGCCAGGGAAACGCTGGAACCGCCTCTTAACCGCAGGTGATTTAGCCTGCCGGGTTTCAAGGCCGGGGGTTCCTAAGGATAACTGTAGGACCGAGAGGTTGTTTATGGTGTCTAAAGGCAAGGTCATGGTGGCTATGAGCGGCGGCGTAGACAGTTCTACCGCCGCTGCTTTATTAAAAGAAGAAGGGTACGAAGTGGTAGGTGTCACCCTCCAGATCTGGCCGGAAGATATGCCTCCGCCGCCGGGGGAAGTCGGCTGCTGTTCCGTGCAGGCTGTTGAAGATGCGCGGCGCGTGGCCCAGATCCTGGGCTTTCCCTATTATGTTATGAATTTTCGCCAGGTTTTCCAGGGAAAGGTAATAGATTATTTTATCCACGAGTACCTTTCCGGGAGGACGCCTAATCCATGTATAGCCTGTAACCGCTATATCAAATTCGGGGCTTTGCTGAGGAAGGCGCTAGCCCTGGGCATGGACTATATCGCCACCGGCCACTACGCCCGTATTTTTTATGATGCCGGTCGCGGCCGCTACCTCTTGGCCAAGGGTCGGGATGCCGATAAGGACCAGAGCTATGCCCTTTATACTTTCAGTCAGTTTGAGCTGGCGCATACCCTCCTGCCGCTGGGGAATTATAAAAAAAGCGAAGTAAGGGAAATTGCCGAAGGACTGGGGCTGCCGGTGGCGCGCAAGGCAGAATCCCAGGAGATCTGTTTCGTAAGCCAGGGAAGCTACCGGGAATTTTTAGAGGTTAGGGCGAAAAAGCCCATCCGGCCGGGGCCTATTTTTGATAGCCGGGGAAATTATTTAGGACGGCACCAGGGCCTTCCTTTTTATACTGTGGGCCAGCGAAGGGGTCTGAAATTGGCCGCCGGTATACCGCTCTACGTCCTGGCCCTGGATCCTGAGCGTAACGCCTTAATTGTCGGCACCGAGGAAGAACTGTTACAAAAAAAGTTGTGGGCGCGTGACAATAATTTTATTCTCTGGGAAAAGCCGCCGGCCGAAGCCAGAGTAACCGCCAAAATCCGCTACCGTGCTCCGGAGGCGGAAGCTATTCTAAGACCGCAAGATGAAGGAGTGGAGGTGGAGTTCCTAGAGCCCCAGCGCGCCATAGCGCCGGGCCAGGCCGTCGTTTATTACCAGGGAGACCTGGTAGTGGGCGGGGGAACTATCGAAAGGGCCTACCGCTAGATCAAAAATAAACCCAGCGCCGGTTTCCCCGGCGCATTTTTTTGACCTTTTCCGGCAATACTTTGAACAAAAGGGGGAGCAAGCTTGCCGCGAGGGAGGGAAATTGTAGGCCTGCCGGTCATTGACCTGGAACAGGGCGAAGAACTGGGGCGCATTCAGGATTTGCTTTGTGATCCCCACCGGCGCCTGGTGAACAGTTTAGTTCTCGCCAGCGCTAAATTGCCGTATGGGACGCGGCTGGTTAAATTCGAGCAGGTCCAGACTCAAGGCGCCGATGCTTTCGCTGTAAGCAGCTCCCGCTTACTTGCCGGCATTGCTCCTGACAACCTCGTTAAGTGGCAGAAAATTAAAGGTACGCCTATCTTTAACGTCCAGGGCAGCGAAATCGGGACTCTAGAAGATATAATAGTGGAAGTGCCTTCGGGTAAAATGGAGGCAATGGAAGTTTCCGGAGGCCTGATAAGCGATATCCTGGACGGCCGCAAGACTATTGGTATAGACAGGGTGTTGACCTGGGGGCCAGATGCCATTATAGTCCAGGAGGAGGTCAATTAATGCTTGCCATTCCCGCCTGCCCCCTCTGCGGCGGCAGGTCTGTCGGTAGAGTAGGGGTAGCGCAGTATTACTGCTGGGATTGTTTTGTAGAATTTGACAGTCAGAACCGGGTTTACGAAGTTTCCGAGGACGGGAGCCTGATTGCCTATAAAGGTTAGGAGGTGAGATTATGTTCGGGCGCAGGAATTTCTTAAGCGGCCTGATAACCGGTAGCCTTATCGGAGCTGTTGTTGCTATGTTTGCCCGGCCGCAAAGAGGGGGTGGAGCCGCCCAGAGGGCGGGTGAAGAAGGTCGGGGAGGATTGCTGGAAGGACCCAGGGATATAATGATGCGGGTGAGCCGCGGCGTCACCGGTATCGTGAGGAGACGTGAACGTAGTTGAAGGTTTTTTTGAACCTGCCACTTAAGTTCTGGCGTCTGGCCCTGGCAACTTTAATTTTGGCCGGGGCCTTATTATTTTTCTACCGTGTGCGGCAAATTTTTTTGCCCTTCTTGCTAGGCGCTTTGCTGGCCTACCTTTTGAAGCCCTGGGCGGCCTATTTAGAGGCCAAGGGGCTTTCGCGGTCGGCGGCCATTTTGGTCCTTTACGGGTTTACAGCTATAGCTGCCGTACCCCTGGCCGTCTATGTCTTTCCCCAGCTTTTACGCGAACTCAACCACTTCATCGATCAGGTGCCCCGTTACACCCTGGAAATACAGCGGTTAATCGACGACTTCAACGAGCGCTACCAGCGACTGGCCATACCTGTTGCTTTCCGCCGGGTAATTGGGGAAACCCTTGGCCATTTTGAAGCCTTGGCTCTTGACGGCGCCCGTGCCGTCGGGCGAGCCGTTATGGGGCTATTGTCGGGCGCGGCCAGCCTGATTTTAGCGCCCATCCTGGCCTATTATTTTTTACGCGACCGCGACCTTCTGGCCCGTACCGCCATCCATATCCTGCCCTTGTCCTGGCGTGAGGATTTTTTGGGTATATGGAAAGAAATAGACCAGGTATTGACCAATTTTATCCGCGGCCACCTTTTAGTATCGGTGATCGTCGGCCTGCTTACGGGGATCGGTTTTAACTTGATCGGGCTAGAATACGCCGTAATTCTAGGTATCGTGGTGGGGCTGGCCGATCTCATACCTTATTTCGGCCCCATCCTGGGGGCTATTCCGGCCGTGGCCCTGGCTTTATTGGAGTCTAAATGGGCTGCTTTTTACGCCCTTATAGTCGTGCTCGTCGTGCAGCAGATCGAGGGGAGTATCCTGGTTCCCAGGATAATAGGCGACTGCGTAGGCCTACACCCTTTAACTATAATTTTTGTCCTGCTTGCCGGAGGAGAGCTTTTCGGTGTCCTCGGCCTTTTGCTGGCCGTACCTGTGGCGGGTATCGGCCGCATCCTCCTGCGCTTTATCTGGTCGCGGCTGGTGGTGGGGTGATAGCCGGCTTTTTTTGGCCGCCAGTAGCCTGGCGGCGGTTTCCTGTGGAGAGCCGCCTTTTTGTTTTGATTCCAGGACAGGGTGTACAGAGGCAGGGGATGTGGTGGTAGGGTATCCGTTTCCGGAACGGGAATTATGCTGCATAGCGGCCCGGCCCTGCCGGCTTTAGGTTTAA
>JASUSV010000044.1 GCA_030445865.1 Clostridia bacterium | reverse complement strand
CCTCGGGCCTCCATGCCCTCGGCCCCGCCTCCGGGCTCGGTCTCGCCAACGGCTCGCAGGGCTCGCCCAAAGTCGCCTTACGCCAGCATCCCCGGCATTCTCATGCTTTTTTCGGAAGCACCCTTCCACCGGCTCATCCCTTTTAAGTATATTAAAGCGGAAGGGGAATTATGACACCACCCGGTAGATTAGCGGCCGGGACGCGGGGGGCTCCGGTCCCAGGCTAAAAGCTTTTAAGA
Organism: Clostridia bacterium; assembly: GCA_030445865.1. Classification (GTDB taxonomy): domain Bacteria; phylum Bacillota; class DSM-521; order Neomoorellales; family Neomoorellaceae; genus JASUSV01. The sequence continues at coordinate 14,652 of JASUSV010000044.1, read as the reverse complement.
GGCGCTCCATTACCTCCTGCCCCGCCCCTCTTTCGCGCGCGTGAATAGTGGCCAGAACATCTCCGGCCTTTACCCGGTCGCCGGCCTTTTTCTGCAGGGTAATGCCTACGGCCGGGTCCACGCTATCTTCCTTGCGCCTCCTGCCGGCGCCCAGGGCCATGGCCGCCAGCCCTACAGAGCGGGCATCAACCGACTGCACGTATCCATCGGCGGGAGCCAGGGCTGTAAAGATAAAAGGCGCTGCCGGCAGCTTTTCCGGCTCCTCCACCACCCCGGGATCGCCTCCCTGGGCGGCAATCATCTGGCGGAATTTTTCCAGGGCCCGCCCGCTTGCCAGCAGTTCCTCCGCCCGGCGGTACCCTTCGGCCGGCGAGGCCGCCGCTCCTCCCATCTCGATCAGGTGCCCGGCCAGGGTAAGGCACAGCTCGCGGAAATCCTCCGGCCCCCGGCCTTTAAGGGTCGCTATGGCCTCGGCTACCTCCAGGGCGTTGCCCACGGCCCGGCCCAGGGGCTGGTGCATGGCCGTAACCACCGCCCTTACTTTCCGCCCTGCAGAACGGCCCAGGGCGATCATGGTTTCGGCCAGGGCCACGGCGGATTCCTCGTCTTTCATGAAGGCGCCGCTGCCCACCTTGACATCCAGGAGGATGGCATCGGCGCCGGCGGCGATCTTCTTGGACATGATACTGGCGGCGATCAGGGGCAGGCTTTCCACGGTAGCGGTCAGGTCCCGTAAAGCGTAGAGCTTTTTGTCGGCCGGGACCAGGTCCTCCGTCTGGGCGGCCACCGCCACCCCGATGGCCTGCACCTGGGACAATATTTGCGGCTGCGAGAGATCGGTGCGCAGGCCCGGTATGGACTCCAGCTTGTCAATGGTCCCGCCGGTATGCCCGAGACCCCGGCCGGCTAATTTCACAAAAGGCAGACCTGCCGCCGCCACTAGGGGGGCCAGCACCAGGGTGGTCTTATCGCCTACGCCGCCGGTGCTGTGCTTATCTACCTTTACACCGGAGATGGGGGACAGATCGAGCCTGACGCCGGAGTCTATCATGGCCAGGGTCAGGGCCGCGGTCTCTTCAGGGCTTAAGCCCCGGAAAAATACGGCCATGAGGAAGGCCGCCATCTGGTAATCGGGCACTCCTCCGGCTACGTATTCTTTTACCAGCCAAGAGATCTCCTCCGGCGCCAGGGCCCCGCCGTCCCGCTTTTTTAGAATGAGTTCGTAAACGCGCATGAGGAGCAATACCACCTTAGATGTTTTTTTGCTTGGCATTAGGTTATTACCCGAGCGTATCCCACTTTTCAGCCTGCTTTGGCTTACGCTCGCTCCGTAAACCCTCGCGGGCCAAACTAGCGCTCGGCCTCAAGCTCCGGCGGACTTCCCGGCCAATTCGACATCCTGTCTCAGTGGCCGGCCTCGGGCATCCATGCCCTCGGGTCCGCCTCCGCTTTCGGCCTCGTTAAGTTTGGCTAACCGCTCGGGTTTAGTCGCTCGCTCTCAAGCCAAAGCAGGCCTCCCACGGCGAAAGCTGGCGATAACCCAGTTTACTACCACCTCAAAACTTCCCTCGCAAAGCTTTCGCCGGCCAGGCCGTAGGGCACGCCTAAAAAATCGGCTATGGTGGCGCCCAGGTCAGCAAAGGTGGGCCGGGTGCCCAGGTTTACGGGCTTTATGGCCGGGCCGTAAAGCAACAGGGGCACGTATTCCCGCGAATGGTCGGTGCTGGGCGTGGTGGGGTCGCAGCCGTGGTCGGCCGTCAGCACCAGCGCGTCGGAAGGTCCTACGGCCTCCATAAGGTCGGGCAGGCGGCGGTCGAACTGCTCCAAGGCGGCGGCATAGCCTAAAATATCGTTGCGGTGGCCGTAGCGCATGTCGAAATCGACTAAATTGGTCAAAATGAGTCCCCGCCTGCCTTCGCGCATTAAATTCAAAGTCTGGTCAACGCCGTCCATATTGTCGTGGGTGTGGATCCAGCGGGTGATCCCCCTGCCGGCAAAAATGTCCCTGATCTTGCCCACGGCCATAACCTCCAGGCCGGCAGCGCTGATTTTATCCAGCAGAGTGGGCCCGGGGGGCTCCAAGGAAAAGTCCTGGCGCCTGTCGGTGCGGACAAAATGGCCCGGCTCTCCAATAAACGGGCGGGCAATTACCCGCCCTACGGCGTGCTCGCCCGTAAGGATGGACCGGGCTATTTTGCAGTAGCGGTAGAGCTCGGAAACGGGGATCACGTCTTCGTGGGCGGCTATCTGGAAGACGCTGTCGGCGGAAGTATAAACTATGGGGTAACCCGTGCGCATGTGCTCGGGCCCCAGCTCCTGGATGATCTCGGTGCCGGAAGCAGGCTTGTTGCCCAGCACGGGCCGGCCGATGGCCTCCTCGAAAGGACGTATCACTTCAGGGGGAAAACCATGGGGGTAAAGGGGAAAGGGCCGTTTCAGGATTAGCCCGGCGAGCTCCCAGTGGCCGCTGGTAGTATCCTTGCCCGCCGTCTGCGAGGCCATACGGCCGTAGGCGGCCCGGGGCTCTCCCGGCGGTAGGCCCTTGAGCTCGACAATACTGGAAAGGCCCAGGCCCGCCAGGTGGGGTATCTTCAAACCGTTCACCGCCCGGTCGATGTTGACCAGGGTGTTGCTGCCTTCGTCCCCATATTTATAAGCGTCGGGCAGGGCGCCGACGCCTACGCTGTCCAATACTATGCAGATCACGCGGTCGAGAGTCATTGGCTAACCTCCAATTCAGGCGCGGGGATGAGTGCGGTCGTATACCTCTCGCACTTTTTTCCGGGTGAGGTGGGTGTAAATTTGCGTCGTGGCTATGTCGGCATGTCCCAAAAGTTCCTGTACAGAGCGCAGGTCGGCGCCGTTCTCCAAAAGATGGGTGGCAAAAGAATGGCGCAAAGTATGCGGCGTAATATCCTGCGAAAGGTTGGCCAGGCGGGCGTAATTTTTAATGATTTTCCAGCACCCCTGGCGGGTGAGGCGCATGCCTTGCTGGTTTAAAAAGAGGGCCTTTTCTCCCGGCCTTTTAATTAGCTTCTCCCGGCCGTTATGAAGGTATACGCCGATGTAATGGCAGGCGAGCGAACCTATGGGCACTATGCGCTCCTTGTTGCCTTTTCCCAGGCAGCGGACGTATTCCCCATCCAGATCTACCTGGCCGACATTTAAAGAAACCAATTCCGAAACCCGCAAACCGGCCGCGTAAAGGAGTTCCAGAATGGCCCTGTCCCTCTGGCCGGCAGGATCGGAGAGATCCGGCTGCTCCAGAAGGCGCTCTATTTCCTCCACGCTTAACACCCGCGGCAGCCGCTTGACCGGGCGGGGGGATTCCATGGCGGCCGTGGGATCTTCGTCTAAGATCTTTTCCCGCAGCAGGAAATGGTGAAAAGACTTCAGCGCCGCCAGGTGCTGGCATAGGGTGGCCGGCGAACGCCCTTCCTGCTGGAGCTTGACCAGGTAGGCGATAATTACGCCTCGGTTGACTTCCCGAAAAGAATCAATTTTTCTTTCCCGCAAGTAATTTAGATATTGCTCCAGGTCGTTGTGGTATGAGGCCAGGGTATTTTCGGAGAGGCCTCTCTCTATGACCAGGTAATAAAGAAAATCGTCCAATTGCTGCCTCAATTTTGTCCCCCGCTTAATTTTCGCATCAGCTTTGAATTGCCGATTTTCAGCTAATTATTTCCACGCCGTTGAAAAAAATCCTGCTGGTTCACCTTCAACACCAGCAGAGAGCCTTCCTGGCTGACCAGTTCGGCCCTGGCCTTCCGGCCGCCGGGAAGCTCTAAAACATAATCCTTTTCTTCCCTTGCCTTCCCGGATACCTGAAATTTTTCCACCAGCTCCTGCCAGCGCCTTTGGGCTTCTTCACCTTCCTTGAGGCGGCAGGCTATTTTTTGCGGGGTGAGCAGGGAAGGCAGAATGTCGCCGTTATGAAAAATAAGGCGGCTCCGGTAATCTCCTTCCGTATATTTTTCCCAGGTTTTTACCTTCTGAAGTACGGCGTAGCCGCTGCCGCCCTCGTCGCGAAAACGGGGGCGGCGCAGGCGCAAGGATATGAAGACCAGATCAGGGCCGAACACCAAGGGGGCCTCGTGGTGGCGATAGCCTAGCCGCCGCCAGTAAGCCCGCCGCTGGTGGATGCTGACGCCGAATAATTCCGCCAGGCGGTGCAGGACCGTCTTAGTCTTATTCCTGATAAGGACCCTGTTGCCGTCATCAAGCCAGAGTTCCGTATAGTTACCGGCATCGTCCCCCTGCCCGTAAACCGGCACCATGCAGTTAAGGTGAAGGCAAAGTTCTTCCAATCTGGGTTTCATTTCCCTTCCCCTTTCCTTAATTTACCTTTATTATAAGCGTACATTTGTTTGGTGTCAAGGACCTCTCAAGGGCTTTTGGCCAGAATGCGGGCGAGGCTGTTTATGGCGCCGGTCAGCTCGTCGAGCTTCTTTTCTACCCGCATCAATAGATAAAGGGTTATGACCATGGGGAAGCCGTAGTTCCCCACCTGGGCCCACAAATTTTCCACGGCTCTTCACCTCCTAGAAACTCCATTGTTTTTCCACCTGATGCGTTCGAAACATTCTCCGTGCCGGGGCGCCGGCGATGGCTCCTGATGGGCTCGCCGGCGATCCGTATGGCTCCCCCTCGCCCTCCGGCGGGGTTCCCGGCCAATTCGGCATCCTTGCCTCAGTGGCCGGCCTCGGACATCCTGTCCTCGGCCCCGCCTCCGGGCTCGGTCTCGCCAACGGCTCACAAGGCTCGCCCAAAGTCGCCTTACGCCGGCATCCCCGGCATTTTCATACTTTTTTCGGAAGCACCTTCCACCTGCTCCGGCGGCGCTTGCAGGACTTCGGAGAAGGCGGCGGCGCAATCGGGGCAGAGCTCCAGGTCGCCCAGGAGGGTTTTCCCATCGTAAAGTAGCGCCTTATGCTCAATATGGGCCGCGCGGTCGCAACAGTTGCATTTTTTGCGCCGGGGCCTGGCGAAGACGGTTAGGACCAGGCGTAGCATTATCAACCCTTCTTTCTTTTGCGAGATGCTTTCCGAGATACGCGTTTATGCCGGAGCGGAGGCGGCCGGTCCTATAGGCCCGGCTTTCGAGCCGGGGCTCCCCCTGGCCCTTTGGCGGGGTTTCCGGCCATCCGGCCTCACTGCCCTAGGTGGCCGGTCGGCAGGTTTTCTCCCGGCGCCTCCGGGGGTCCACGGCCGGGTCCGGCCCCCTGCCAGGCTCGATCTCGCCCCGCAAAGCCCGCCCTTTCCGGCCGCCGGCGCTCCGGCGCTTACAAGCCAAAATGCGTTGCGGCTACCAGATGAACCCTACTAAAATTACATCGTAATGACATCGTTCGTCTGGCGCACCACTATACGGGCTCCGGCTATGGCCACCAGGTCGCCGCCGGGGCTGGTGAAGATATTTTTGGCGATTATGGTTTCCATAGCCGCCCGCACGTCGGCCTCCAAGAGATCCTCCCTGGGATCGAGGACGGCCAGGGTAGTGCGCCTGCCGGCCGCGTTTTGAAAGATCATTTCCAGGCGTCGCGTAACCATCTAATACACCTCCTTTCCGGGGCGGCGATACTTCCGAAACGTTCCCCATGCCGGGGCGCTGGCGACGGCTCCAGATGGGCTCGCCGGCGATCCGTATGGCTCCCCCTCGCGCCTTAAGGCGGGGTTCCCGGCCGGATTTAAGCATCCTTGCCTCAGTGGCCGGCCTCGGGCCTCCATGCCCTCGGCCCCGCCTCCGGGCTCGGTCTCGCCAACGGCTCGCAAGGCTCGCCCAAAGTCGCCTTACGCCAGCATCCCCGGCATTTTCCAACTTCTTTCGGATGCACCGGGGCGGCAATTTCAGCCGCCCTGCGCCGTTACCCGACTTTAAGCTCCGGCTACGAGTTCGTTTTCATTGACCCGGTTTATGCCTACCAGCGTGTGGACCTGTAACCCGGCCAGAACCTGGGCTACATCGTAAACTTCCTGGTCCCCTGCCTGCGGCTTTACCCGGTTAAAGGTGCGGTAGCGGTATACGGGGTTGCCGGAGGCATCGGTGCCCGTCTGCACCATGAGGCGCAAACTGGAATCAACCGGGGTGGCTATTACTGCCATCAGGCTCACCTCCTTTCTCCCTGGCACCTGCCTTAAAGTTTAGCAGGGAACGCAAAAATTAGCGAACAACTGTTTTGTTAAAAAACGGTTGCCCCGCGGCCCGTAAGCCGCCTTAACTGTTTAAGCCAGCAAAAAAATCGCGGTTTGACCGAGCCGTATTTGCGGGAATACCTACATATACTTAAGGAAATGCCAACAAGGGAGGAGTGCTACGGGGAAGACCGCCTGAATTACCTCCAAAAAAGTTACATCTTTAACTAATCTTGACAGGAGGAGGTAGGGAGCTTTTGTTTTCTGGGGCATATAAATAAATAAAGAAGAAAATTGTATAAGGAAGGAAGGATTAAAATGTTAGACGGTTTTCGCAAGGGACACAGCGCACCTGGCCCTTACCCCCCTGTGAGGGTAAAAGGAAAAAATCTGGATTACGCAAGGATACTGATGGATGATTATGCTGGTTTTGTTAGCGAGTTAACGGCTATTACCCAGTACCTCCACCACCATTTGACTATAGCCAACGATGAAGTTTCACGTCTTCTTGAAAATATTAGCCTGGTTGAAATGCGCCACTTGGAAATGCTGGGCCGCACAATTGTACTTTTGGGTGGAGACCCTCGCTACGAAAATAGTGGTCGTTCGGCCTGGAATGGTAACTATGTAATGTATGACACCGGTAATATGTGCCGTCAGCTGGAAGATGACATTGCTGCTGAAAGGGCGGCGATAGCGAATTACCGCAATCATATTAACATGATTGATGACCCTTACATTCAAGCCATGCTTGAACGAATAATTCAAGATGAAGAGCTTCATTTAAAACTCTTGACCGAAGCTAAAAATAAATATTGTAATCGTTAGCTCAACCTCCGCGCTTCGGGACATCCCTTCAAAGAACAGAAATGCCCGCGTTCGTCACGCGGGCTGCTGCAGCGTTGCGCTCCTAGTGCCGGGTTTGTGGTTGGCGAGGATCCTCGAAGGTCGGTTTGGTCGGTTGAGGAGGTGCGAAATATTGGCCAGGAGTTGAGAGGTTAAAGTAGAGGCGAGCGTTCTCATCGACGCCGTAGTCTAGATTTGATCCCGTATTTTGCACTTTCCGCAACGCTTCGCGGAACAGGCCGTTGTGGGCTTCCTCCCGATTCAGAAGGAAGTCGATCATCTCACGGACGTACTTGTCATTTATCTGCCGGTGAAGATATTCATAAATCACTTTGGCCCGTTGTTCAGCAGCGATGTTGGATAACAGATCAGCAGGCAGATCACCCGTGGTCTCGATGTAGGCCGCCGTCCATGGGAAACCCGAAGAAGTTGTCAGCCCTGGACCCAGACCAAACTGCGTATGGGCCTGGATGTTCCCGGTCGCGACTTGAGCGGCGTCGGGATCGTGCCCGTTTAGGAGATTGATGGCCGTGGCAACCATTTCCATGTGGCTCATTTCTTCGGCAGCGATGTCCAAAAAGAGGTCTTTGATTTCGGGGTCTTTAATTCGAAAACTTTGAGACATGTATTGCATCGCGGCCTTCATCTCACCGTGGGGACCACCTAATTGCTCTTGAAGCATCGACGCATAGTTGGGATTTGGTTTCTCGACCCTCACCATCCGTAACAGGTTTTTCTCGTGCTTGAACAGGGGTATCTCTCCTTTCATTTGCCATTGTTCCAATAAAGCGGCAAAATTATACCCGCCCGTAGCAACAAACGTCAGATTCTGTTGCCTGAAATTCGTCTATCTTTTACTATTTTCCCCGGTAATATTCCTTTAACTTCAGCCAGATGTTCTCCCAGAACCCACCCTTCTCAACTGCTGCGTTATTCTCGGCAGGGGTGGTCAATGTCGGCCGGGTCTGGGCCGGCATACCTTTGTCCTGGTGCCAGCCGGCCTGCCCTACGGCCAGGACCACCGCGATGAGCAATATGGCCAGGAGCCAGACCATTTTCCGCCGCCAATTGCTGATGGTAACCACAATCATCCTCCACCCTCCTCCCCGTAAATGTTCACCATAGGTTCAACACTATTTTCACCATAGCCGGAGAAAGAAAGGCTTCGAGCAGTCCCCCGGCCATCAGAGCCAGGCCGAGCAGACTCATAATAAAAGTGTAGGCCGTAAAACGGCGCCAGATGCCGACGCGGCCGGGGTGCGAACGGATAAGCTCCAGGGAAAAAGAAATTGCCAGGACGCCGGCCAGGAAGAGGGCGGGAACAGCAATTAAGTTGGGCGGCAAGACCGAGAAAAAGGAAAGGGCTACGCCCTGCCAGGATCTTTCCTGGACCAAAAATCCCACCGTAAATCCCAAGGCAAACCCTTTAAAAAAAAGAAAACCGGCTATGAGGGGCAACCCCATGAAACTCGTGAGCCCGAAAAACCAGAAGAGCCCGATCTCCTTAAGCCCCGCCAGAAAGGCCTGGTTTAAGCTCAGGTAGGCGTCCGGCCGGGCTACGCCGAGCTGTTCCAGCACGGTGTTGAGGTAGGCAGCCAGAGCCGCCTCCTGATTGGGTTTTACAAGCCAGACCGTAAAGGCGCCCCCGGCGATGCCTGCCAGGAAAAAAAAGCCTACCAAGAGATAAAGGCCCAGGTTATCCCGTATATGCCGAATAAAGACCCGCTCCACCTGACCCAGCTCCTTAGGATGGCAACGCCGGCAGAAACCGCCCGCGCCGGTTTTCAATTAAAGCTTTTAGACTCCCCTACCATGAGTATGCTTGCCCCCCCGATTTATAGAACCGGAAGCTGGGATTTCAGGCTCGCACCCCGCCAGAAGTTTACCGGGAAGTACAATATTTACAAAACCGGGGCCCGGGATTTCAGACCGTTGGCCAGAAGCTTTAAATACCAGGCAGCCAGCACGTCTTCCACCGCGTGGGAGCTGGCCGCCACGAAGGCGAGGCCGCATCCCTTTTGGCGGGCCAGGCTTAAAGCCCTGGCCACGCCCCGCAGCGCCGGGGCCGTGCCTCTAGCCTGCAGCGTGCGCGCCACCGTAGCCGTAAGCGGCCTGGTCCCGGCCTGCCAGGCGGCGTCAAAAGCCGTACCGCCGCTCGCCGACACGGCTACCACCACCTTGCCGCCGAAATCGACCAGCCGCGCCGTCTCGGCCCCCAGGTTGGGCAGCACGGCCACCGGCCTGACGCCGGCCGCGGCCAGGCCGCGGATTACGGGGGCAGCGCGGTCTTCACGCTCGGCCGCCGTGCCGGCCCGCGGCTCGGCCACCACCACCACCTCCCTGCCGGCGGCGGCCGCCTCCCGACCTGCCGCCAGCCCGATGGCTTCCGGATCGAGCCTTACGGGGGCGGAAATATCCCGCGGGCTGGCCCCGTACACGGAGGCCGCCCCGGCTTCCAGGGCGGCCTCCAGGGTGGTGGCCATATCGATCACGTCCACGACTACCACCACCAGGCCTTCGCGGGCCGCCTGCGCGGCGCCGCTGGCGTCTGCCAGGGTTATAACCGGCAGCTCTGGGGCAAAAAGCTGCGGTCCTTGGGCCAAAGGTCACGGGCCTCCTTCATGGATAATGGGCACCGGTGGGCAGGGCTTAGCGCCCTGCGTTGCAAGTCTCTTTATTGCCGGAGCGCAGTATGAGATAGGCGGCCAGGATACCGACGATGCTTTTGGCGTCGCGTATCTTGCCTTCCAGGGCCATCTGCACCGCCTCAGCCAGGGGCACTTTTTCCACTTCCAAAAATTCGTCGGCATCGGCTTCCGCCTCTTCCCGGCTCAATTCCTGCGCTAAAAAAAGGTACATAATTTCGGTGGAAAAGCCGGGGGTAGTATAAAAGTTTAAAAGATGGCGCCAGCTACGGGCTTTAAGCCCCGCCTCTTCGGCCAGTTCCCGACGGGCGCAGGCCTCGGCTTCTTCCCCGCAATCCAGTTTGCCAGCAGGCAATTCCAGGGTAACTTCACCTACAGGGTAACGGAACTGGCGGACGAGGTAGACGTTATCTTCAGAATCCAGCGCCACGATGGTTACCGCGCCCGGGTGCTCCACCACTTCCCGGGTCGCCTCGCGGCCGCCGGGCAGGAGCACCCGGTCGCAGCGCAAATTTAAGATTTTACCCTCGTAAATCCTCCTGGAATCCAGGCAGGTCTCCTTAAGATGATCCATCTCTTCCCCCTCCCGCAATTTTTATCTCCCCGGCGAAACGGGCCGCCAGGGCCCCGGCGGCGCCGGCGGCCAGAAAAAAAAGGGGATCGTCGATAAATTTGCGCCCCATGCTCTCGATTTCTATGCCCGCCGCTTCCAAGGCCCGCAGGGCCGGCCGGCCATCGGCCAGCGCGGGGCGGTGCAATCGAAACAGGCCGGCCTTTCTGGCCTGGCACAGCCACCTGGCGCTTGGGCCGCCCCGGAGATAGGGAAAGACGACTACCGCCGGCGCCAGGGCGACCCTGCCCAGGGCGGTGAGGGTGTGGTGGCTGATGCCCCGGTGGCGGGCCCTGGCGTCGGCCGTGGAAAGGCGGGGCACGGCCAGGGGCCGCCCTCCCAGCGCGGCCACGGCGTTGATAATCTGCCCCTGCTCTACAGCGCTGAAGCCCCAGGGGCTGCCCGTCCCGGCGCCGCCGGGGCCGGGGCCGGCGATGATCACCTCGGCCCGGAAGACCTCCTTGGCGGCCAGCAGGCCGCTGTAAAGATTCACGGCCTCCAGGTCGCCGCCCCAGGCCTGACCGGCGCTCACGGCGCCGTCTATAAATCCCTTCTGCTTAAGTTGAATTACCAGCCGGCTGAAAGGCAGCGAAAGGGCGCCGCCTTCGGTCTGGACGTAGGCGACGCGCAGGCCGGGGCGCCGGCCTGCCTTCAGCGGGGCGCCCGCAACGGAGGCGGCCTTGACGCCGGCGGCAGCCGGCCCCAACTGGCTGTGCAGGCCCAGGGCGATCACCGGCGTACCCTGGAGGCTCCGCGCCGCGAGCATGGCTTCCCTCCACGGGCTGCCCTCTTCTTCCGCCGCCAGCACCGCCGCCTGGGCAGGAGTATAGCGGAGTTTCATGATATGGCCGGGAGCCACCTCACCTCCTTCGGGGCGGGTGAGATTGGCCATAACAAAGTGATAACCGCCGGTTCCCAGGCCCAAACGTACGGCCGTCACGTTCAACAAAACTTCGTCCCCCGGCAGGGCCGGCCCCGTCAAGACGGGATAATTTAAGGCCCGCTCTTCCCGGCCTTCAACCTCAACTTTTAGCTCGGCTACCCCATCCATTTCTCTTTCTACCGCCAGCACGCGGCCGCGGCGCCGCAACAGGTACATCTTTTTCGCCACCTGCCTTAATTATCCTGCCGCCCGGTTCCTAAACGGTCGAAAAAGGCAAGCCAGGGCCTCGTCTCGATGGCCCGGGTCAAAGAATATTTTTCGGCGTAGAGGTGCAGGAGTAGAAGGAAGGCGACCAGCGCCGCCTGGGTCGCGGCGGGCAGGGCCCAGGCAGCGGCAGCGCCTAAAGCCAGGCCCAGGACATTGGCGCCGGTATCGCCCAGCATGCCCTCTTCGGCCATCTCGTACGGCAGATAGGCCAGGGACGCGCCTGCCAGGGGGCAGAGGTAGAGGGCCGCGCCGGGGTGAAACCAGATAAAGGCGCAAACGCCCAGCCAGAAAAATTTAAGGGCTCTGCCGGGCCGCAGGTCGAGGAGATTTAAAGTATTGGTCATAAGGGCTATGCAGAGGGCGGCCAGCAGGATTTCGGCAATAGATGTTTTTATCCGGGTGGCCAGCCATAAAGCCAGGAAGCCGCCGCCCAGGGCCTTGACGGCCCCGGTAGTAAGCTCTCCCCGGAGAAGCCGGGCGAAATGGCCGCGCATTCCCCGCGCCTCGCCCGAACCCAACAAATCGTCGAGCAGCCCTAAAAGGGCCATGCCTAGCAGGGCGGTCAAAAAGAAGGGGGGGACACCCAAAAAGAAAAGAGATGGGATGGCACCTAAAAGGAGGCCGAGTCCTCCGGCATTAATTACGGGCCGGCCGCGGTAATTATAAACTACCGCCCCGCCCCGCTTCAAAAGCTTAAATATGGCCGGCACCAGGATGATGGTAGGTATGTAGGCGGAAAAGACGGCGGCCATAACCTTGCCTAAAGTCAAGAAGAAGGGCCCTCCCCTCTTTCCGAGAGGCAGGATAAAAGGGCCGCGCCTACGTGTAAAAACTGGCGCCCCCGGTGGTAAAAGCCGGCCCAGTCGCGCCCGGTTGCCTTGTGGGTCATCTCTACCTCCACTTCTTTCAGCCGGAAACCCCGGCGCAAGGCCCTGACGGTGCCTACAACTTCTACGCCAAAACCGGCCGGGAAGGGGAGTATGGCTTCCCACACCCGGTGCCACATGGCCCGCTGGCCGGAGAGGACGGCTCCCACCTGCCGTCCCGTAAGGCGCTGCACCCCCCAGCGAGCCAGCCCTTTAACCAGCCCCAGGCCGCCGCCGTCCCCGGCCGCATGCCGTGGGACCGCTTCGCCTGCTGCAAGCCCTGCTTTCGCCCCGCCCTGCTCCCCAGGCGATCCGGGAGCAGGGCCCGAGAAGCGGCCCACTACCAGGTCGGCTTCCCCGGACCAAAGGGGCCGGAGCAGCTTTTCCCCTTCCCGGGCCGTAGAACCGACATCAGCGTCTAAAAGGAGGACGGCCTGGCCGTTCAGGTAAGCAGCGGCAGCGTTCAGCGCCGCCCCCTTACCGCTGTTGCGCTTAAGGCGTATAACTTCCGCACCGGCGGCGGCAGCGATCTCCGCGGTGGCGTCGTCGGAGCCGTCGTCCACCACCCATATTTCCGTCACCCCCGGTATGCCCGCTGCCGCCCTCACCGTATCGCCTATTGCCGGCGCCTCGTTATAGGCCGGGATTACCACCGAGACTGCCGGCCGGATGCCGGATAGATTTGCCGTAGGTAGCAGGTAAATCCCCCTCCTTGCCCTTGTGGTTCCGCGCCGATCATAAACCCAGGGCAACCTGCAGCCGTAGCCAGAGGAGGCGCGTAATCTGTCGCCCCAGAGGGGAGGCCAAAATGAGGGCCGCCAGCGGCCACAGGGCTGCCACCACAACAGCCGCCAGGTAACGGCCGCGGTAGCGCCTGCGGTACAGGCGACTCACTCCCTTGGCATCTATTAGAATGGAGCCCACCTTCAACCGCACGAGAAAAGTGCTGGCCATACCTTTACGGCCTTTGGCCAAAAAATCAATGACATTGGTATGGGTGCCTACGGCGACGATGAGCTCGGCGCCCTTTTCGTAGGCCAGGAGCAGGGCCAGATCCTCGCTGGTGCCCGGGGCCGGGCAGAGAACGGCTTTCAAACCCAGCCGTTCCAGCCTGGCCAGTCCCGGCGCCCGGCCGTCGGGGTAGGCATGTACCACCAGCTCGGCGCCGCAGCGCAGGGCCCGGTCGCTAACGCTGTCCATATCGCCTACGATCAGGTGCGGCCGGTAGCCCAGCTCCAGGATGGCGTCGGCGCCGCCATCAACGCCAATAAGCACCGGCTTGGCTTCTTCAATGTAAGGCCGCAGGGCCTTGAGGTCGGCCTGGTAGTCCTGGCCGCGCACGACGACCAGGACCTGGCAGCCCTGCAAAGGCAGCTTGAGGTCGGGGAGGGTTAGTTTCCCCAGGAAAACTTCTAGCTCTTGCTGGGCAAACTTCAAAGTGTTGCGGGCAAATTCCTCCAGCTCCTGCTGGAAGCGGGCCGACGTATGGGTGCAGGCTTTCTGCACGTCCTCTAATTTAAGCCACCGGCCCCGGGCCAGGGCCCGGCCATCAAGGTAGACGGCGCCGCCGCGCAGTTCCACCACCTGCCCCTCCTGCAAAGCATTAAAAATCTCCGGGCCCACGGCATCCAGCACGGGAACGCCGGCTTCCAGCAGAGGCAGGGCTCCGGTATGGGGGTAGCGCCCAGAGAAGCAGGGGCTGGCGTTGATTACCGCGCGGGGGCGCAGGCGGGCCAGCCCCTGTGCCGCCAGCACGTCCAGGTCCTCGTGATCGATTACGGCGATATCCTGGGGCTTAAGGCGGTAAAGGAGGTTCTTGGTACACCGGTCCAGCCGTACCCGCCCCCGGATGACCGCGCCGCCTCCAGCGCAGGATATTGCCCGGGATACCTCCGAGCGCCGTTCGCAGGCTGCCATGCCAACTTCACCCAGTTTTAGTATGCCCGGGTCAAAAAAAGGCATGCATTTCAGGGGCAAAAAATAACGGCCTCGAGAGAGGCCGTTTAATCAGCGTTTTGCAACAGCTTATTCTTTACTGCTGCGGTATGGCTGCCGATATCGAGACAGCTTTCGGCCGCCAACTGCAAGGTACGCTCGACATAACACCGGCCGGCAAACAGGAACGGGGCCCTTCCTTCTAGGTGGCAAACTTAACACCCGGCCTTGGGCGGCGCGGGTATCGACAGGGGGATAACCCTGGTTATCCGGGCCTTTTTATTTAGTACTCTAATTTACTCCTGAGGCCGGATCATGCCCAGTTCTACCAGGGTATTGTAGATGCGCCGGTACTCCTCTTCCGAAACCGGCTCGAAAGGCAGCTTGGGCACGCCGATGTCTACGCCCAGCATGCGCATGACGGCGTGGTAGAAGGGCACGGGTATGCCTTCGCCGGTGACCTTGCGC
>JASUSV010000043.1 GCA_030445865.1 Clostridia bacterium | reverse complement strand
GGTTTCTCGCCTCCTGGTTGGTTTGGGTCTATTATGTTTTTACCAGGAGGCTTTTTTATTGGCAACACCAACCTTAATTCATTACAGGAATGCTTTTTAAAAGTATTTAATAGTGCCAGCGAATAAAAGACCTTTCAAGAATCCTAATCAGCCCAAAACATAGCGAACCCATAACCCCAATGGAGAACATCCCTACAACCGTATCCGGATAGTTCATTAGGGTGTAAGAAATCCAAGTAAAATAACCCAAGCCGTACTTGCCGGAAATCATTTCAGCCGCAATAACTCCCATCCAAGAAACTCCTACTCCAAACCGTAAGACCAGTAAAGATACCGGGTAGTGCTCCCGGAAGTACCACTTTAAAGACCAACTGCCAGCGGGTCGCTCCTAAACAATTGGCTACAGTAATTAGCACAGGGGGAATGCTTTTAACTCCTGAGATAGTATTAATTAAAATCGGGAAAAATGCCCCGATAAAGGTGATATAGACAATACTTGCTTCAACTGTAGGAAACAAGAGGATCGCCGTAGGTATCCATGCAATTTGGGGAATAGGCCGAAAAAGCTCAAATAACGGGAAAAGAAAATCTCTCCCCAATCGCGAAAGGCTGATTATCAAACCAAGGGGTATACCCAGTCCCAATGCCAGGACTACACCTGTACCCACCCTTGCCATACTAGACAAAATATGAAAGTAAAACTCCTGATTCTGAAAGGCTTGATTAATAGCCGCCAAAACCTCTAACGGGGAGGGCAAATTACCAAACATAAGTGGTGTCATTAAATTTTGGGAGACCACTAGTTGCCAGAGCGAAAGAAATACCCCCAGGGCAGCTGTTTTTTTTACTAACTGGAGGGAAAAATGCTCTACTTGACTTCTCAATCTTAATTCACTCCTTATCTAACCTCAAGGTGGTTGACTACCAGCGCAAGCCTTCCGGGGCCAAAGCCGCCTTTCCCTGACTACTATTGCGCAACTTGAACCAGTTCTTATTAATAAGGTTTTTCGTCGACCCATTCCCCGGCTAGTTCCACGCTGGTTAATATTTGCATGCCCAACTCTTGAACAGCCTGCTCTAGATAGCTTTGATCTATAAACCTAGTTAAGTTGACATTCTTGAGTTGCCCGAGTTCTTTCAGGAAATTTATACTGCCTTCGAGGGTTTTGATATCCTTTTCATAAATGGCAGCATCAAAACGAATACTCTTTACCATCTGCTTCGTAACTTCTAGTGGATAACCAGACTCCTCTGCAAAAATAGCCGCTGCCTGATCGGGGCTGTTACGAATAAATTGATGGGCCCTGATCAGCGCTTTCACGAAGGCTACTACATACTCCCGGTTATTCTCCGCCCAATTACGATCTGCTACTACGCCGTCCAGGTAGTCAACTCCGGTCTCCTTGCCATCAATTAAAACTTTCCCTACCTTACGGTAGCTCATCAGAGTGGGATAGGGTTCCCAGGTTGCGTGGGCGGCTATCTTCTTCTGCTCGATACTGCTCATACCAACCATGACATCCTGATTAACGATGTTTACTTTTCCGGTTAGCCCATATTTATCAAGGGCTGCCAGTAACATGCGGTGAGCGCTGGAACCCAGAATAGTGGAAATGGTTTTTCCCTGCAGGTCCTGAGGCTTCAAATCGCTATCTATAGGCACCATTACGGCTTGGTTAGAACCGTCCTTACCTTTACCGTCAAAAGCAATAAAGACCGACCGGTAATTTGGCATTGATTGGCCCTTTTCTCCGTTAATTAACAGGGGCATATCACCCATAAATGCAATCTGTAACTTGCCTGCAATCATATTATTGGTTAAAGGGGGTCCCGACGGTGAATTAAACCATTCAATTTGGAAATTTTTATTAGGAAATTTGGCAGCTAATTCTTTTTCATAAAGTTGCTGGTTTTTCATTATTAAAGCTCCCCAGGTCTGTGCCGTAGGCGATTGGTAGCCTATGCCAATGGTAACTTTTCCTTCGTTATTTTTATCGGTTTGCTCTTGTGGGATAGCATTGACCTTACCCTCCTCTTTCTTAGTAGTTCCGCAGCCGTACAGACCGGTAATTAAAAGATTGATAAGCAAGAAAAAAACTATAAACTTTCTCATTGTTGTTCCCCCTTGGCATTGAAAAAGGTACTTGGCCCTGAAAATGGGCCAAAGCACCTTTGCTTTAATATTAATAATCTCTTTCGGTTATACAAAGCTATTTAATCAAGTAAGGAACGCTTTCTAGGCTGATAGCCTTTCTCTTGCACATAAAAGTACAGACGTCACAATACCAACAATCATCCCGGTAAGCCATGTAGGGATAACCCTGATTATCCAACCTTAGAACATCCCGGGGGCAGTACTCCACGCAGACGCCACAGCTGACACACTTTTCCTTGTCAACTTTAATCCACTCGTAGTATCTCTGCCCATACCTTTCCATGCTTACTCTTCCTCCTCTGGAATCATTCTAGGTGGGATCTCAAGCCCTTCTCTGATTAATTTCTCCGTTACCCATGGATCCGTAGAATCATTGGGAGGATGGGCGTACCCTTTGCCAATATCTATTTTTACCTCTGGATATTCGTACTCCAGACGGGTTGGGAAATTCCACTTATACTTGGGTACTTCTCTGGCTGACAAGATCATCTCTCCACTATTAGGATCTTTTTTAACAACCACCCATTTGCCATCCCACTTGGGATCTCGTTTGGGGTAGGCCAAACGGAAGTGGCTTAAACCCCACCGGCTTTCTGTCCGGAATAATGAGGCCCTGGTAGCCATCTCCGCGCAATCAATGATGCTTTTAACCTCGGTTACTTTAATAAGGTCGTGATAATCCACAACCTTAATGTTATCAACATCTTCCCGCCGCATCCGTTCCACCCACCAAAGCATTTTTTGCATCAGCGGATCGCTCTTGGGAGGCGTCAGATACTGGCTGATTTTAGTACGGATTTTGATCTCTACCTGTTCGACCGGCAATCCGGCTTCCCTGCGCAAAGGCTTGAAAAAGTCTTCTCGGGCCTCTTTTAAGTCTATTTCGGGTTTTTTGGCTTTATTAGAGCGAGCGTATTCTACTGCTTTTTCACCCGCAATGGCTCCGAAGACAAACGCTCCCGTTAAATACTGATGGGGTACAGCAGCGCAATCTCCGGCAGCAAAGAGGCCGGGGACGGTAGTTTCTGTATCTTTATTGACCAAAATTCCAGAGCCGCTGTGACCACTGCAGAGAGAGATTTCCTCCAAACCCTGCTCTACAGAATCCCAGCACCGGTAATCCTCATTACGCTGCTTATGAAAGAGCCCCCGGACGGTACGTTCTGTGCCCCAGAGGATCTTTTCCAAACCCCGAATGGTTTCCTCAGGCAGATGGTCCATCTTAAGATAGACCGGTCCCCGCCCTTCTTGGAACTCCTTCCAGACCGCCAGGAACATATCTCCTGACCAATAGCCGTGGCTCCAGTATTTTTCACCTAAAGCATTAACGCCATACCCGCCCCGCGGAATTACCACGTAGCCACAAGCGGGCCCGTTAAAGTCCTTCATTAATAAATTGGTTTGGAAACATTCCATGTTGACCAACTCGGCGCCAGCATGGTAGGCTAGTGCATATCCGTCCCCGGTGTTCCCAGGAAACTCATACGTACCACTTAAGTACCCATCCCTAGGCATCCCAAATTTGCCGGCGCAACCAGCGGTAAGGATTACGGCTGGGGCAGAAATGAGGTAGAAATCGCCACTGCGAATATTAAAGGCTAATACTCCGGCAACACTTCCATCTTGCGTCAAAATTTTTACCGCAGGAGTCCTGTCCAATACCTGGCAGCCTAAACGCCGCACCTCTCTGGCCAGAGCACGCTTGATATCCTCGCCATCCATGGGCATGTAGAGCGGGTAATCTACAGGGTGCAGGTAACGGGGCTTGTAACGGCCGTACTCGTCTAAGGGGAATAGGTCGCCAGGTTTCCTTCCAGTAATTGCCTCCAGGTCTTTCATACACTGGAGGCTTTTCTCGCCGAGAATATAAGCACATTCCTGGTCAAGAACACCTTCTGTAACCTTCGTCAAAGCCTCAACAACATTTTCCGGCGTAGCATAACCGGGTACTGCAACCACGTTAAGGGCGTCCATGCCCCGGCCAATAGCCCCGGAGGTCTCAATGGGACCCTTATCCAGAACTACTACCCGGGTATAATTATCTTTCCTCTTGGCCTTAATGGCTGCCATTGTACCAGCACTGCCGCCACCAATGATAACAACGTCCGCTTCAATTCTCTTGATAGCCATTTTATTTCCTCCTTCAATCTCACGGTTCCCCAAAATATAAAAGAACGCCAGAAGGTTTGAACCTCACTGGCGCCTTTGCCCAAAAGGGTGTCATTGCCCTTGAATATAGAAGCCTTCATAACACCAGCCTAGCGTTATGAAGGCTTCTTTGCCGTGCCAGCTTCTTTGCTTTTACTCCGATCATACTAGCTATATCGCTTCTTCCCCTCTTTCCCCGGTGCGGATGCGGATGGCTTCTTCCACCGGGTAGATAAAGATCTTGCCGTCACCAATATGGCCTGTTCTCGCATGATTTAAGATCACTTCTACCACTTCTTCAAGACTACTGTCGCGGATGATAATTTCTATTTTGACTTTTGGCAGGAGGTCGATGGTATACTGGCTGCCGCGGTAAACCTCGGTCTTCCCTTTTTGAAGGCCGCAACCGGTTACATGCGTAACCGTCATCCCGTGAATACCAAATTTACCCAGCGCTTCTTTTACTTCTTCCAATCGCGAAGGACGGATGATGGCTTCAATTTTCTTCATCTACATTCCCTCCTAAGCGCCCTGGCCTACCGGCCGTCGAGCCTGCCCTGCCTGCAGCAGACCTTCAGCTTCTTCACCGGCTATAACTTCGGTGGCCAACTTAAAGTTATAAGCCTGCATGCCGTGTTCGCCGAGGTCCAGACCTTCTATTTCTTCTTCCTTAGGTACTCGCAGGCAGAAGATAATATCAATTAATTTAAAACTTATAAATGCAAGTACCGATGTCCAGACACCTACAGAAACCACACCGATCAACTGGGTCAACAGCAAAGCTGCGCCGCCGCCGTAGAAGAGGCCGCCTTCGGTCGCAAACAACCCCACCATTATTGTACCGAGAGCACCGCATACCAAGTGTACCGAAACCGCCCCCACAGGATCGTCAACCTTAAGGACGCGATCGAAAAACTCTACCGCCAGGACCAATACCAACCCCGCTACCATACCGATAATCAACGAGCCCGTAGGTGATACAACGGCCGTCCCGGCAGTTATGGCGACCAGGCCACCTAAAGCACCGTTTAAGGTAAGGCTTAGATCCGACTTGCCGTAACGGGCCCATGAGAAAACCATACTGGCTATGGCAGCCGCTGAGGCAGCGAGAAGCGTCGTCGTGGCAATAGAAGCTATCGCCGGAGTAGTGCCAGAAAGGGTACTGCCGGGGTTGAAACCAAACCACCCGAACCAGAGTAGTAGGGTGCCCAGGGCTCCCATAGGGATGTTATGGCCGGGAATGGGATGGACTTCACCTTGGGGGCCATACTTCCCCAGGCGCGGGCCGACGAGAGCTGCGCCGATTAAAGCCGACCAACCCCCCACGCTATGGACAACGGTGGAACCGGCAAAATCGATAAAGCCGCGCTTCTGCAGCCAGCCGCCGCCCCAGACCCAGTGCGCTACTACAGGATAGATAAAGGCGGTAATAATCACGGTAAATACAAGATAGGACATGAGCCGCGTGCGCTCGGCCATAGCGCCCGATACTATTGTTGCCGAGGTGGCGCAGAAGACGGCCTGGAAGAACCAGAAGGCCAGAAGGGGGATACCGAAATCCATGCCCTCAGTCTGAGCAAGCCAGAATCCGGTGGTACCCAGAAAACCGCCTTTGTCGGCACCGAAAGCCAGGCCAAAGCCTACAATGAAGAAGATAACCACACCTAGGGCAACGGTCATAAAGTTTTTCATAACAATGTTAACCGTATTCTTGGAACGCGTAAAGCCGCTCTCTACCATGGTAAATCCGGCATGCATTAAAAAGACAAGGAAAGCGGCCAGGAGCGTCCACATGGTGTTAATGGCGGTGGCCAGTTCGGCCGTGGTAGGATCGTCCGCCAGTGCCATTTCAGGCCCCAACGATAAACCGAACAACAAGATTATTAAGCCAATTAGCTTACCGCTCGTAAAAGCCAACATAAATCCTTCCTCCCTCACATAGTGTAAATTAGTCCGGTTGCTGAAAAATTGTTTTTACTCCTTCCCAAACTTTTAAAAACCACCTCCCTTTCGGCAGGATATAAAAAATGCCCCAGGTTTTAATTTACCTGGGGCATCCTTGCCATCAGTGCTCCTTCTCTGGAGCAGGCCGGGGTAAAAAATATACTTATCAGGCCTGAAATTATAAGTCGAAGTAAAGATGAAATTCATAAGGATGGGGGCGCAGGCGTACTGGATCTATCTCTTTTTCGCGCTTATAGCGGATCCAGACTTCGATCACGTCCTCCGTAAACACGCCTCCTTTAGTCAAAAACTCATAATCCTCCTCTAAAGCCCGTAAAGCTTCTTCCAGGGAGGCGGGTACGGTCGGGATTTTTTTGGCCATCTCGCCGGATAGTTCATAAGTGTTGGCTTCTAGCGGCTCACCCGGGTCGATCTTATTTTCTATCCCATCCAGGCCGGCCATGAGCATAGCCGCAAAAGCCAGGTAAGGATTGGCCGAATTATCAGGTGGCCTGAATTCTATTCTCTTGCTCTTGGGGTTTTCACTGTAAACCGGGATGCGGATGGCGGCGCTGCGATTGCGCTTGGAATATGCCAGGTTAACCGGAGCCTCGTAGCCGGGCACCAGGCGCTTATAAGAGTTCGTCGTGGGGGCGCAGAAGGCCATCAGGGCGCGGGCATGCTTGAGCAGGCCGCCAATATAATATTTTGCCACCTGACTGATAGAAGCGTATCCGGATGCATCATAGAAAAGATTGACACCATCTTTCCAGAGGGACTGGTGGGTATGCATCCCGGAACCGTTGTCCCCAAAAAGCGGTTTGGGCATAAAAGTTACCACTTTACCGTATTTACGGGCCACATTTTTTACAATGTACTTATAAAGCATACATTTATCGGCCATATTTACCAGGGTATCGAACTTCATATCGATTTCCGCCTGACCGCCGCTGGCAACTTCATGGTGGTGGACTTCTACTTTAATACCGGCTTCTAGTAAAGTACGCACCATTTCGCTGCGGAGGTCTTGATAGGCATCGTGGGGCGGTACGGGAAAATAACCTTCCTTATAGCGCGGCTTATAGCCAAGATTGGGTTTCTCGTCTTTGCCGGTATTCCATTCCCCTTCAATAGAATCGATAAAGTAATAACCGAAATTTACGCTTTGGTCGAAGCGGATATCGTCGAAAATAAAAAATTCCATTTCCGGCCCCCAGTAACTGGTGTCGGCTATCCCGGTAGACTTAAGATAGGCTTCGGCTTTTTTAGCAACATAACGCGGGTCACGCGTATATGGTTGCCTGGTAAGGGGATCATATACGTCACAGATAATGCTTAAAGTAGGGGCCGCACAAATAGGGTCTATTACCGCCGTAGCCGGGTCGGGAATGAGGATCATATCACTTTCCTGGATCTCCTGAAAGCCGCGGATGCTGGAGCCGTCAAAGCCGACGCCGGAATGAAAGATACCGTTATTCAGGTCGTCCATTTCTGTTAGCTCGCTAACCGGGATGGTAAAATGTTGCCATAAGCCCGGCAGGTCGTTAAACTTGAAGTCTACAAACTCGATCCCTTTTTCTTTAACATAGGTTAATATTTCTTCTGGTGTCATAATCTGACCCTCCTGACGATGAAAAATATAAACAAAAAGCCACCCTCTTCTTTTAGAGGGTGGCTTCATTGCCCCACTATCTCCAAGGCTCCATTGCCGTTTTATTTAAGTTTAGCCTAATTATAAACTGGAGAAGTCGATCATGTCAATAAAAATTTTTTAGAGCCGGACCATTTTTTATTGCTTGGGGTTGGTTAAGATAATATTTAACTGGAGTAAGATTGTCTTAGGCTCCGGTTCGGTAAGCCCGGGTCTAGTCTTGGTAATTTCTTCAACTCCTGTAATTTCTCCTGTTTTCTCGACCTTACCAAATTGCTCCAAGGAGAATAATATTTGAGGTAGATATTCTCGCGGCAACCATGCCTGTATAATTCTATTCCGGGATCCTGGTTTTCCTGGGAGCTCTTTTACATTTCCTACCTGCTCCCCATTCATTTTTACCAAATTACCGCCGGCGGCAAGCAACAATTTTTCAATATTCCCGTGGGCAATCTCAATATTGTCTACAACCAGAATTACATTCAATGTGTTGTCAAAGAAAGGTTCCTTTGAATAAACTTGTGCTGTTACACCTTTTTCCTCTGCACTATCCGACATAAGTTGATTCCGCGAATTTAACTTCAACGGCTCTATTCTCCGCTCGTGCTCGGCTGCCTGACCGGTTGCTTCGAACGACTTCCTCTCTAAATGCCAGGCCTCGTTTCTTCCGGCTACCTCGCTAACTTCCTGAGCCGTTCCAACCTTTACAGACTCCGGCAGCTCTTCCTTTACCGCCTCGGCATCCTTTAATTGCCCAGTCTCAATCTTTCCCGCATCTATAACCCTATAAGTACCGGCAGCTTGCCCCTTTTTGTCCCCCTGGGTCACCTGTAGACCCTCAGGGCCCCAAAGGCCGGCAGCAAAACTACCAACCATCAAAAGCAAAAGCACCGCCGCCGCAGCCCCTAAGGGCAAAAAACGCCGCCACAAAAACCTTTTTTGCGGCAGCCGCTCTTTAACCTTAAGAGAAAAATCTTCCGGCGGGTCAAGCAACTTCAAATTACGGATGGCGGCAACCGTCTCCTCCCAGGCGACCAATTCTTCCCGGCAATTAGGGCAATTAGCCAGATGCTTCTCTAAAAGTAACTTCTGGGTTGGAGACAAAATGCCGTCAAGATAAGGGGAAAAAAGCTCTTGCGCCTGATGGCAACGCATAAAAATCCCCCCTTTTAAAAAATAGACGCCGGGGGGGTAAAAAAGTTCCCGTCCGTTTATTTTAAAAAATTGGAGGTATAGAAGGCAAGCTTTTCTTGTGCTGGCTTCTGGCTGCCATATCTTTAATCTTAGACTCTACCTCCGGGCGGGCCTGACCCGTCAAAAGGTAGCGGTCGAGTTCGGCGTAAGTGAGGCCCATTTCACCTTCGTCGGTCTGGCCTTCCCACAGGCCGGCTGAAGGCGCTTTGGTAATAATTTCTTCCGGAATTTCCAGGAAATAAGCCAGTTCGCGTACCTGGGCCTTAACTAAATTACCCAAAGGTAAAAGATCCACTCCGCCGTCGCCGTACTTAGTAAAATAACCCACGGCCAGCTCGCTCCGATTACCGGTGCCGACTACCAGGTAATTGCGCGCGTTGGCAAAATAGTATAACGTGAGCATGCGTAGGCGCGGCTTTAAATTGGCCAGAGCTACTTTAGAAGTATGGGGCTCGTTTTTCGTTAATTGCTCTAAAAGGGCATCATAAACCTGATCTAAAATTACGGTAACAGTCGGCAGGTGAATTTTGCAGGCTACCAGGCGGGCATGTTCTGCGTCCTGGGGATTGCTGTGGCAGGGCATAATTACGCCCAAAGTATTTTCGGGAAACGCCCGTTTGCAGAGGGCCGCCGTCACCGCCGAATCCACGCCGCCGCTTAAACCTACTACTGCACCCCTGGCGCCGGCAGATTCTGTTTGCTCACGAAGCCAGTTCACCAGGTTTGAAACCACCTGCTGGGCATCCATAAAAGCAACCTCCTCGATTTGATAAAATTATAGCGTCCCCCGGCCTCTTTTTAGCCTTCAGGACGCCTGTGCCCGTAAATATTTTAACTCTAGGGGAAAAGCCTGGCAAGAATAAAAGGCCCCGCACGCAAATTTGTGCAGGGCTCCACAACAAACTTGCTTTTAACCAACTTACATATACGGCTGCGGGCGACCGCCCGGCATTTGGGCCTGCTGCCCGGCGCCTATACCGGCCATCTGAGCCCGGGCCTGCTGAAATTGCTGCTGCACCTGGCTAATGTCCTGCTGGTCGGCCATATTTAACTGGTACCAGCCGCGGGTATACATGGCATCAAAAACCAGCTTTAAATTCTTCTGTTCATCCTGGAAAATATTTAAAAAATCTCGCCTTAAATCCTCAGATGCCGTTTCGGTTATAGCATGGTTATAACTCGAGGAAAGGAATTTCTGGCTGCAGAGACAATCACTCGCCATAGCTCGATCGTCCAAAATGTTATACGGCATATTGCCCCTCCTTTCCCTACACTACATTAGCGGCTGGCCGCCGAGGTGGCGGATCAGACTGTTATAATGGCGCTGGTGCGCCTGTTGAATAGAACTGAAAAGTTGCTTTAACTGGGGGTCGGAACACTGATTGGCATAGAAACCAAACTTCTGAATCATCAGCATTTCTGAACTCAAGTTTTCGCGTAACTGCATGAGTTCTGCCTGGGTTAAACCGGCCATAAATTTATTCCTCCTTTGCTTATAGAGTTGTCCGGCTTTTATTTTCCCCTTAAGTTTTTTTGCTATACCTAATGAAGCATATTTTCCAGTTTTTCCCGATCAAAACCGATAAACACTCGCCCATCTATAAGCAAAGTCGGAACAGCCATCATGCCCGTCTTCCGGTACATCTCCTCCCTAGCCCTTTCATCACGGGCAATATCTTTTTCCTGGTACTTTACGCCTTTCTGGGAAAGAAACTCTTTCACCGCCGCACAGCTCGGTCAGGTTGGCGTAGTGTAGACGATAACATTGGCGGGCATCTTTTCTCCTCCTACCTTAAAAGAATTTCCACCCTTTATTCTTTCAAAAAGAAGCCGTACTTATGCCCGCAGACGGAGGATCGAGCCGAGAGCCGTGCGCGTGCCGCTTAAGGCCATGCCCAAAAAACTGTGGCTGGCCTTTAGAATTTGCTCTAAGGCATTAATAACTTTATCCAACTCTTCATATTTCACGATAAGAGGGGGTTCCAGGCGAATGACGTTGGGGTTATTTAAAGTATAAGCCGTAATTATATGATATTTATGCATCAGCTCGCCGGCTACCAGACCCCCGAAATATTCTTTAGTCAACTCGTTAATCTTGCCACCCGTCAACCGGTCCAGGATACCTTTTACCGGTTGCTCAAATTCCAGCCCGATAAGCAGGCCCCGGCCCCGCACTTCTTTCAGTAATTTATATTTCCCCTGCATTTCCTTGAGTTTTTCCAATAAGTAGCGGCCTTTTTCCGCCGCCTGGCGGGACAGATCCTGCTCTACAGTTTCTGCCAGGGCAGTTAAACCTGCGGCCATGGCCAGGGTATTACCGCCAAAAGTCGAGGTATGGAGCAGGCAGCGCTCGGTACCGCCGTAAGCCTTTTTCCAAACCGAAGGGCGGGCAATATAGGCCCCGATGGGCACGATACCGCCGCCCAAGGACTTGGCCAGGCACATTATATCCGGCACGACATTTTCGTGTTCGCAGGCAAAAAGGTAGCCCGTGCGGCCAAAGCCCGTCTGGACCTCGTCAAAAATTAAAAGCGTGCCGTATTTATCGCAGATCTCCCTCGCGCCCCGCAGGTAGCCGTCGTCAGGCACGTTAACTCCGCCTTCTCCCTGGATGGGCTCAACGATAAAAGCCGCCACGTCACGCGGCGCCAGTTTTGCTTCCAGGGCATCGAGGTCGTTAAAAGGGATGGCCTCACAGCCGGGCAGGAGGGGTACGAAAGGCTTCTGATACTTCTGGCGGCCGGTGACGGATAAGGAACCAAAAGTTTTACCGTGAAAAGAATTCTCGCAATAAACTATTTTCACCCTCCCAGTAGCCGCCCGCGCCAGCTTCAGGGCTCCTTCCACAGCCTCTGTCCCGCTGTTGCCGAAAAAAACTTTTTCCAGATCGCCGGGCGTAACTTTGGCCAGATTATGAGCCAGGGCCGCCGCCAGGGGATTCAGAGAAGCCTGGAGCAAATTTGGCCTCTGGGCCACCCGCTCCAGGGCCGCCAGAACCTTCGGCGGGTTATGGCCTAGATTTAAAGCACCGTAACCCCCCAAGAAGTCGAGGTACTGCCTACCTTCACTATCCCATACGCTTGTCCCTTCGGCCCGTACAAAACGGCGGTCGAAATCCAGTAGGGAAAGGAGGGTGGTAAAACCGGGATTTATATAACGGCTGTAATAATCCCGAATTTCCTTTCTCTCCCATCGGAGAGCTTCTTCCAGGCCAATAAGCTCTTGTTTAAGCATATTTTAATTATCTCTCCTTATCAGGTTCACTTTTTATTAGCCACCATAAAGCCAGACTACCAACAATAATATTAATATAGTATGTAAAAAAACGCCACCCTGTCACCAACGCGCCAGCTAAATCTCTGCTTACATAATCTGAAAAAACGTAAGCATAACTTACTTCCGCTGCTCCGCTTGCCCCCGGCAGGGGTACATAGGAAAGTAAAAAGTAAATTAGAATCATGCGGGCTACAAAAGGCAACCAAGCACCAAGAGCCCCCAACCCCAACGCCAGTATCCAGCCCAAAGAAAAAAAGATGCCCCAGTAAAAAAGGGTTAATATAAAAATCAAAATAAGGCGGAGATAATTTTTGGATTTGAACAATTCCCGCCACGCCAAGCTGAAATCTTCCACGCGCCGCCGGAAGCCGGCGCGGAAACGCAAAGGGAGAAAGGTGCCGACAAAGGTTTCAACCCAAGCCGGCCGTAAAGTCAAAAGAAAAAAAACGAGCATTCCCAGGGAATTAATCGTTACGCCCGTTAAAACCAGCCAGCTTAACCAGCCAGCTAAACCCAAGTGGCTTTGAAAAAAAATAACCAAAACAGGGTTTATCAAAGCAAAAAAAATCAAACTTAAGGCCATGCGGGTTGTAGCCGCCACCACGGCCTTTTCGGCTTTTAGACCCTGGCGGTAAAGCAAGTAGGCTTGCACCGGGGGGCCGCCGGAACCGGCGGGGGTAACGGCGGCCGCAAAGGCAAAAGCCAGGTTTACTGCCAAAATATTCTTCCAGGGCAGGCTCCAACCCAGTGATTTTAAAATTAGTTGCATTCGGCTCGTTTCAACCAGCCATAACCCCCCGGTTAGAAAAAAAGCCAAAAAAAGATAAACAGGGTGTATCTCCAAAAAGGCCTGCCAGTTTTGGCGGGGGAATTTAAAAAAAATAAAAGCCAGGCCTGCGCTTCCCAGGGCTACCACTGCTAATAGACCGCCCCAGTAGTTCCGGCCTAGCGATGTTAAATCCATATTTTTTGCCACCGCTTCACCTCAATTCTTTTACTGGGCCTGACACTGACAATATTGCTTTTGCCGGAGGTGCTCTTCCCAAATCCTATCCGCCAGCGCCCCCCATTCCCGCGCATAAGGCTCCAGTTTGACAGCAAATTCATCAACCGATTCTTTATTCTGAAGTTGTGTGGAATAAGCACCAGATTCGTGCACGATTTCCCTTAACATTTCCGGATTGTCGATCAAGGGACACGGCCGACGTAAATTAGTATTAAACGGCTGGCGCTTCTGGTATGCTCGGAAAAGGGGATTTTGTAAAGCCTCGACCAAGGATATATCTTTAATATTACAGGTGCTGTAATGTACGAAGGCGCACGGCTCTACTTCGCCGGCAGCGTTGATATGGAAATAGCGGCGCCCGCCGGCGATACAGCCGTTGCTCGCCTCGCCGTCGTTCCAAAAGTCTACGATAAAAATGGGCTTGGTCTGCCGGAAATACTGAATGCGCTCGTACATTTTGGCACGCTGCTCAGGAGTGGCCATCATGCTTAAATCCACATCTTTGCCGATGGGAATATAGGTAAAATACCAGGCAAAAGTTGCTCCTTTTTCTACCAGCATATCGATAAAAGCATCGCTGCCCAACTCGTCGATATTATGCCGGGCGTAAGTTACCGAAACGCCGAAAATGGTTCCCGCCTCGCGCAAGAGGTCCATGGCATGCATGACCTTTTTAAAGACCCCTTTACCGCGGCGGTTATCGGTTGTCTCTTCAAAGCCTTCCAGGCTTATAGCTACGGTCACGTTCCCCAACCTTACCATTTCGTTAACGAATTTTTCATCAATTAGTGTGCCATTAGTAAAGAGGTGGAATACCTGGTCGGGATGTTTTTCGGCAAGCTTAAAAATATCGTCGCGGCGCAGGGTAGGTTCGCCCCCGGATAAGACGATAAAATAGGTACCCAGCTTCTCGGCTTCCGTGCAGATGCGGTCCATAGTATCGAAGTCTAACTCTTTGGCGCGTTGATAATCCCCGGCCCAGCAACCGATGCAGTTGAGGTTGCATTTCTCCGTGGGGTCCATAAGAATGGCCCAAGGAACGGATACCCCCAATTTCTTAGCATTTTCTTTCTGGCGGGGTACGCCGATAAAAGTAGCGTTGACAAAGAAATTAACGGCTATACGCTGACGGATGTTGGGGTGGGTATGGGATAAAAGATTATGGGCAAACTTATACCAGTTGCTGTTTTTATCGTTTAAAATACGTTTGATAGCAGCTACACTTTCACGATGGTGTGGGTCCCTGGCCAATTTTTCGGCGATGTTTAAAAGGGTGGGAATTTTCCTTTCAGGATTACGCAAAATAAATTTTAGACCCTCTTCTAATACTTTTTCGCCTACATATGTTTCCGCCAGGTTCATTGCGCTCCCCCTCCTTTAAATCCCTAAAATGCTCTTGGGAATTTAGTTTACTTCCTGTTTAAAAATTTATGCCACCTCCAATACCCAAAAGACCCATTAATTTGTTTTAATTATACCTCCTTTTTTCAGTATAAGTCAATTATAACAATCTGATTAGTACGTGTAAAGCTTTAGTAGGCAAAAAGAGACCCCACTTAAATTTTTAGTTTGACGGCCTATTCCTTCCTGGCTTTAGGGATTATACTGTAGCCCTT
>JASUSV010000042.1 GCA_030445865.1 Clostridia bacterium | reverse complement strand
CGTATTAACTTTCTTTAAGTTGCTTTTGAAGGCCAGGATAATACTAAAAAAAGAACTATGCTACTTGCCAGGAGTTTTAAGCTGCGAAAATTAAAATTTAAAAAAATATATATACCTAGTGGTATACCAATTAAATTTCCTAAAAAGATATTTTTAACTACCGGTCGGAGGACATCGCGGCGACAATGATAAGTTAATAAGGACTGTGAAAAGAAGCCGATTATCATGTTTAAAGCAACGGAAACATGGGCATCGTAAACCGTTAAAAGTAAAGGTATAGAAATAAGGGCAAATCCGAAACCGGTAATGGTCTGCAGCGTGGCGGCTAGGGTTATAATTCCACATGCTTCCAGCCAGGATAAGCCGAACACGGCCAAAAACCCCCTGATGCTTTGTATCATAGTACCGTGATTCCTGTAGAGCAAGAAGGAGTCAAAGTTCCATTTTTATTTTTGTATACCTTTGGGGGCCTGCACATATAATATAAGCACAAGGGGGTGCAGGCCCATGGAAATTACTTTAGTTTCTTCCCAACCGGTAGATTTTTTTATTAATGAAGTTAGTAAGTATTTCACTTTGCAAGTAAGTCTCCACCAGTGGCAACTGGGGGGGTTTAATTTCTTAAGGCTAATTTTAAACGGACGGCCTTCGCCCAAGGTTAGAAAGAACTTTCAGGAGCAGGTGGCCGAAATCGTGGCCGCCTTTATTGTCCACTGTTGGGAAAAAGCTTTGCTAACGGGAATGCTGAGCAATTTATACGAGGATCTTGAGGATAAGGAAATTGAAGAAATTTGCGAACGCGCCCGGTCTATTCTCGAGCGCGGAGAAGCCAGTTTTTTTCAGAGCCGGCAATGGCGCGGCGAACCTATTGCTGTAGAACTGAAAAATTATTTTCAAGAACACTCTTATTTAAACATAGATGGTTTTATTCGTTTCCGCTTGCCGGATTATTACCTGGAACTGGAAAGAGCTCTAGAAGAAGCTTTAGATGAATTTCTTCTTGAAAAAGAATATGATGAATTTATTCGCCTGTTGCGTTATTTTGTCGATGCCCAGGAAATAAGGGTAGATAAAGTGCATGTAGTTTTAATGCCCGGTGGGGGATTCCAGCTCTATGATGGAGAGGACCGAAATTTAAACGGCGATTACCTACAGGGTTTCGTGGTGGATATGGGTGAGACCGAGATTAACTATGAAGATCTATTGATTAGCGCTCTTATTACCATTGCTCCCAGGCAGATAGTGCTACATGCCGCGGATAAAGGGCGCCACCGGAACGCCATCAATACCATAAAGAGCGTTTTTGGCGACCGGGTTCTCGCCTGTACCGGCTGCAAGCGCTGCCGCCAGATCCAAAGAAAGCTTTAATTTCTTACCTTGTTTTTGCTCACCCCATCTGATATTATCGGGTCAGATGGGGTGAATTATTTTGTTTCGTTGGCTGCTCGTCCCTTTAATCGGGGCCTTTATAGGTTGGTTCACCAACGTCCTGGCCATCCGTTTGCTTTTTCGGCCTTTACGCCCTTGGAGCTTTTTAGGTTGGACCTTACAGGGTTTGATACCCAGAAGGCGCCAGGAAATCGCTTCTTCGGTGGCCGAAGTTATTGATAAAGAGCTTTTGCCCTGGCGGGAGATAGTTCAAGGCTTGTACCGCCCCGAAATCGAGGCTCGCCTGACTGAAGCGGTAGTACAAGTTGCCGGCCGCCGTTTTATTGAACGCCTGCCCTCTTTTCTTCCCCCTAAAGTTAAGGAAACCATCGCGCGCCTTCTAGAAAACAGTTTGCGGCAAGAGCTGCCTGCAGCGCTTAGAGAATTGGAAGAGTTATTGCTAAGCAGCAGGGGTATAAACTTTTCTCTTGGAAAGCTTGCGGCTCGAAAGATAAACAGCCTGGATTTAGAGCAGGCAGAAAAAATTATTTTGCAGGTAGCCAGCCGGGAACTACGTTATATTGAGCTTGTAGGAGGGGTACTGGGCTTTTTAATCGGTTTAGTCCAGGCCGCCTTATTAAGGTAAATAAACTTCTTGCTCATTTTTATATTTGTAGCTATAATTTTGTTAGCGTTAAAAGCGAGGAAAGGGAGAGTAAGCCTTGAAAGCCTGCCGATCAGAGAGGGGTATCCTGGCTGCGAATACCCTGGAGGTAAAAGGCTGAAGACCGCCCTGGAGCTGCGGGCTGAAAAATCTGGCTCAGTAAGCCTTGCCGGTCGCCCCCGTTAACGGGCAGAGAGTGGAGTTTATACTCAAGAAGGGTGGAACCGCGGGACCAGCTCTCGTCCCTTGAAGGGCGAGGGCTTTTTTGCTTAAGCTTTTAAAGCAAAGCAAATGGAGGTTGATTGAGTGCAAATTAAAGTAACTTTGCCCGACGGCTCAATAAAAGAGTTTCCTCAGGGAATTACTCCCTTGGAAGTTGCTAAGACTCTGGGGCCGCGCCTGGCCAGGGAAGCCCTGGCGGCCAGGATAGACGGCGAAGTTCGGGATCTGACGCGGCCTCTTACCGGAGATTGCCGCCTGGAAATCCTTACTTTTGAAGATGAAGCCGGGCGGCTTACCTACCGGCATAGCGCCTCCCACGTCTTGGCTCAGGCGGTTAAGCATCTTTTCCCTGGAGTGCGTTTGGGCATCGGCCCGGCTATTGCCGATGGTTTTTACTACGACTTTGACGGCGAGCATAAGTTTACGCCCGAGGACCTGCAGGCCATTGAGGCCGAAATGCAGCATATTATTAAGGCGGACTATCCTTTTGAGCGCCAGGAGGTAAGCCGGGAAGAGGCGCTGGAGCTTTTCCGTCAATTGGGCGAACCGTATAAAGTCGAGCTGATCCAGGACTTGCCCGAAGGGGTTCCAATCAGTATCTACCGCCAGGGGGATTTTATCGACCTCTGCGCCGGGCCCCACCTGCCTTCCACTGGTTACCTCAAGGCCGTCAAGCTTACTAGCCTGGCCGGGGCTTACTGGCGCGGAAGCGAGGCCAACCCCATGCTTCAGCGCATCTACGGCACGGCCTTCCCCAGGCAGTCTCTGCTCGAAGAATACCTTCAAAGGTTGGAGGAGGCCAAAAAGCGGGATCACCGGCGCCTGGGCACCCAACTGGGGCTTTTCAGCCTCCAGGAAGAGGGACCGGGTTTCCCCTTTTTCCACCCTAAAGGCATGATCCTGCGCAACGAGTTGGAACACTTCTGGCGTGAAGAGCACCGGCGGGCCGGCTATTTAGAAATCAAGACCCCGATTATTTTAAGCCGTTCCCTGTGGGAACAGTCGGGCCATTGGGACCATTATCGGGAAAACATGTACTTCACCAGGATCGATGAGGCCGATTACGCCATTAAGCCCATGAACTGCCCGGGGGCCATCTTGGTCTATAAGAGCGAACAGCACAGCTACCGCGACCTCCCCCTGCGCCTGGCAGAGCTGGGCTTAGTACACCGGCATGAAAAGTCAGGGGTACTTCACGGGTTGATGCGGGTCCGCGCCTTTACCCAGGACGACGCCCATATTTTCATGCTGCCTTCCCAGATTACTGGCGAAATCCAGGGCGTGATCGACCTGGTAGATCGTTTTTACGCTCTTTTTGGCTTTAAGTATCACGTCGAGCTTTCTACTCGGCCGGAGAACTCCATGGGTTCAGATGAGATCTGGGAGGCAGCTACGGCGGCGCTGAAGGAAGCCCTTGAAGGCAAAGGCATGCCCTACGTTATTAACGAGGGCGACGGCGCTTTCTACGGCCCTAAAATCGATTTTCACCTCCAGGATTCCCTGGGGCGTACCTGGCAGTGCGGCACCATCCAGCTAGATTTCCTCATGCCGGAAAAGTTTGACCTGTACTATATAGGTGAGGACGGGCAGAAGCACCGCCCGGTCATGATCCACCGCGTAATCTTCGGTAGCATCGAGCGCTTCATCGGTATCCTGACGGAACATTACGGCGGGGCCTTTCCGGTGTGGCTGGCGCCGGTACAGGTACGGGTATTGCCTATTGCCGATCGGCACCATACTTACGCCTATAAGGTAAAAGAAAGGCTGGTAGAGGCCGGTATCCGTGCCGAGGTAGACGCGCGTAATGAAAAAATCGGCCAGAAAATCCGCACCGCCCAGCTGGAGCGCATTCCCTACATGCTGGTAGTGGGGGATAAAGAGGAAGCCGAAAGTACGGTGGCCGTGCGGGAGCGCGGGGCCGGAGACTTAGGCCCGGCGCCAATAGAAGAGTTTATTTTTAGAGTTAGAGAGGAAATTCGCAAGAAGGTGTAAATATGCCGTGGGAGGGACGGCAACGGAAGGAAGGCTTTCTTGGGTGGATTTCACTCGGCGTAACGACCCGGCCCATCCCGCCGGGGCGGCGCTTCTGGAGGAAAAACTCAAGAAACATGGGCCCCCGAGAGTTCTCTGTTTCTGGACCAAAGCTCCGGCAAGAGTGAGCCATATATATGCACCGGTGATAGCTTCTTTGCGCCAAAACGGTACCTTGGTTTTAGCCCAGGTTACTTTAAACAATTACCGCGAAATGGAGCCCGGTATCAAGGATGCCGACAGGGAACTCGGACCTTTAGTGGAAATTTTGGGCGGGCCCGAGCACATACGGCTCCGGTTTGATCCCATTGTTGACGGCTACACCAGGCCGGAACACTTCCAGAAAACTGTGGAGGTGGCCAGGAAATACGGGATCCGGCGCATAATTACCAACTTCCTGGTGCCGGAATATAAAGGGGTAGGGAATCTGCTTGCCCAGAAAGGTTTCCAGATCAATAAACCTTCGCGGCAACGCAAAATAGAGATACTCGCCGGATTCCTTAAAATGGCAGGAGATATAGAGCTGGCAGTTTGCGCCGAAAGTAAAGATTTAATTCTGGAACTGCCCCGGCTTAAAAAAGCAGCTTGCTCTGACGCCGAGTGGGCGATATCGCTACGCCCGGAACTGGAGGGGATGTTTAGTCCCCGTCCCAGCCGGCCGGGATGCGGCTGCTGTTATGCGGCGGACTGGGGGCTTTACAAGAACTGGGGCGGGTATACTTGCCCGCATCAATGCTTATATTGTTATGCCAAGTAGGTATGCTGATAAAAGCATTGACGCTCAAGAGGGGCTGTGCTATACTATGCCAGGAAGAAGAAGCCATCCGCTTCTCACCTTACGGCAGGCGCTGGTAAGGTTGGCCGAAACTTAGGCTAAATTACTCCTGCGGGTGGTTTGTGCCCGCTTTTAATTTTACACGGCGGCAAATCAATTTGGGGGTGAAAGGTTATCAGCAAAGATCTAAGGGTTAACGGAGAAATCCGGGCCCGAGAGGTTCGCCTGGTCGGAGTTGACGGACAGCAGCTTGGGATTATGCCGCTCCAAGAAGCCTTGCGGATTGCCCAGGAACAAGGCCTGGATCTGGTAGAAGTAGCGCCGACGGCGCGGCCGCCCGTTTGCCGGATTATGGATTTTGGAAAATATAAATACGAGCAGAGTAAACGCGAGCGGGAAGCCAGGAAAAAGCAGCGGGTAATCAACATTAAAGAGGTAAAATTACGGCCAGGTATTGAAGAGCATGATTTTCAGATAAAAGTGCGTAATGCCCTGCGTTTTCTGGAAGACGGGGACAAGGTCAAGGTAACGGTGATGTTCCGGGGTCGCGAACTGGCGCATGCCCACCTGGGTACCAGGCTTTGCGAGCGTTTGGCCGACCAGCTGGCGGATAAAGCCTCCATTGAAAAGCCGCCTAAAGTTGAAGGGCGCAATATGACCATGATCCTGGCGCCCAAATAGAGGAGGAAAAAATTAATGCCCAAGATGAAAACCCATCGCGGTGCCGCGAAACGCTTTCGTTTGACAAGCACCGGCAAAGTTAAACGGGCTAAGGCTTATAAAAGCCACCTTTTAGCCGGTAAAAGCTCCAAGAGGAAGCGCCGTTTGCGTCAAGCCGGACTGGTGGCGGCAGCCGACCGCAAACGCATTGCCAGGCTTCTCCCATATGGAGCATAAAATTGTAGGAGGTTTATAAGATGCCAAGAGTAAAACGCGGCGTTACCAAACGCCGGCGCCATAAAAAAATACTTAAATTAGCCAAGGGATACTTTGGGGCCAAGTCCAAGCTTTTCCGGCCGGCCAACGAACAGGTGATGAAATCTCTGGCCTACGCTTATACCCATCGCCGTAAGCGTAAAGGCGATTTCCGCAAGCTTTGGATTGCGCGTATTAATGCTGCGGCCCGCATGAACGGCCTGACTTACAGCCGCCTAATCAACGGCCTGAAGCAGGCCGGCGTTGAAATTAACCGTAAAATGCTGGCTGAGATGGCTGTGCGCGACCAGGCCGGTTTTAGCCAACTGGTAGAGGTGGCCAAGGAGAAATTAAACGCCTAAAGAAGCGTATAGTATAGATTTAAACTTCAAGGAGAAAATGAAGTCGAGGGGCAGCGATAAGCTGCCCCTTATAAGTGATACCGGTTTGGCGGGAAATTTTGGATAGGGTGGAAGTCTATGAAGCAATTTGCTGTTATTGGGCTGGGCAGGTTTGGTTCCAGCGTTGCTCGTGCCCTGGCTCGCATGGGGCACCAGGTTCTGGCCATTGACCAGGATGAGGGTCGGGTAGAGGCCATTATGCATGAAGTTACACAGGCCGTTCAGGCCGATGCCAGGGATGAGGAAGCTCTCAAGGCTACGGGTATCCGCAATGTGGACGTGGCCATAGTGGCTATCGGAGAAAACGTGGAGGCTAATATTTTGGTAACTTTAATGGTTAAAGAAATGGGTATCAAATGCGTGGTGGCCAAAGCCATGAACGACCTCCACGGCAAGGTCTTAGCCAAAATTGGTGCGGATAAAGTGGTTTTCCCGGAGAGGGATATGGGCGTTCGTCTGGCTCATACCCTGGCTTCGGCCAACGTCCTGGAGCACATCGACTTATCTCCCGAGTTTAGTATTATAGAAATCTTGGCCCCCAGGCGTATCTGCGGGCGTACTTTGGGCCAGCTTAAACTGCGGGCCGAGCACGGTATAAGCGTGGTGGCCATTAAAAGGAAGGACGGTAAAATTATCGCTGCTCCGGGCGCCGATGACCTAATTAACGAGGGAGATATTCTGGTAGTAATCGGCCGTAATAAAGCTCTGGAACGGTTGCAGGAAGATTAGGTGTTAGGAGGAAGCATTGTTGCTGCGCTTTCCGCGTTTGACGGCCACTCAAATCGTTGTTCTGGGGTTTGCACTGGTTATCCTGTTGGGCGCGATCCTTTTAACCTTACCGGCCGCGTCCGCCGACCATACGAGGACCGACTTTTTGACGGCTCTTTTTACCGCCACTTCTGCCGTTTGTGTAACCGGCCTGGTGGTAGTCGATACCAGCACCCATTATTCCCTTTTCGGCGAAACGGTTATTTTACTTCTCATCCAAATTGGCGGTTTGGGCTGGATGACGGTAGCCACCCTGGTAGCCCTCCTGGTGCATAAAAGGATTACTTTGCGCGAGAGAATTTTAATCCAGGAAGCGCTTAATAGAGAAGATTTAAGCGGGGTGGTTCAGCTAAGCAAGAAGATACTACTGACCACTTTGGTTATCGAGGGCCTGGGAGCCCTTATTTTGGCGGCGCGTTTTTCTCAGGATTTAGGCTTAAGGCGGGGCGCTTATTACGGGTTGTTTCACGCCGTCTCGGCTTTCAACAACGCCGGTTTCGACTTATTCGGCATTATCTATGGTAAATTTTCTAGTCTAACTCACTACGTGGACGACCCGGTAGTTAATTTCACCTTTACCTCCCTTATAATCCTAGGGGGATTAGGTTTTCCAGTTATTTTAGAGTTGATACAGGTTAAAAAGTTTTCCGGTTTTAGTTTACATACTAAGTTAGTATTAACCACCACTGCTTTTTTAATCGCAGCCGGTACTCTTTTGATACTTGCCCTGGAATGGAATAACCCCAAGACCTTACAGCCCCTCGACTTGCCTGCTAAAATAATGGCGGCTTATTTCCAGGCCGTTACGCCGCGCACCTGTGGTTTTAATACCCTGGATATTGCCGGTATGACTACCCCCAGCCAGTTTTTGCATATAGCTTTGATGTTCATAGGCGCCTCTCCGGCCGGCACTGGGGGAGGGGTAAAAACGACGACTTTTGCTGTTCTCTTGCTGGCTATATGGGCTACCGTGCGCGGTCAAGAGGAGGTTGGATTCTGGGGGCGGCGGATTTCCGTCCTCAGGGTTTATAAGGCGCTGGCGGTGGCTTTTTTAGGTTTTGCTGTTGTAAGCGGGGTAAATATGGTTTTACTGGTTACCGAGAAGGATGATTTTTTAAAGACCCTTTACGAAGTAACTTCGGCTTTCGGCACTGTCGGTTTAACGATGGGTTTAACGCCCAACTTGACGGCTGCCGGTCGCTGGCTTATTATTTTTACCATGTTTGCCGGCCGGGTGGGCCCGTTAAGCCTGGCTATGGCTCTTTGGAAACGCCAGAATAAAGCCGGCCTTCGTTATCCTGAAGAGCAGGTTATGCTGGGTTAAGTTTTATGCTTAAAATAATTACTTCACCCCAAAACGAGGCCATACGCCTGGCCCGGTCTTTACGGCAGCGTAAATACCGGGAACGCTATGGCCTTTTTTTAATCGAAGGCAGGCACTTACTGGAAGAGGCCATAGATGCGGGTGTGGGGCTCGAGTACCTTTTTTATGACTCCGATTTTGGCCGCTCGGAGCGGGGACAAGAGCTTTTGGCCGAACTTAGAAGGCGGCGGTGTCGCTGCCTGCAAGTAACCAAGTCCCTTATGGCCAATTTAAGCGCCACCGTTACCCCGCCGGGGGTACTGGCCATCGCCCGCCAGCAGCCCTGTTCCCTAATCGATCTTTTGACCGGGCCCGGAGACCCCTTCCTGCTGGTAGCCGACGGGGTACAGGACCCTGGAAACCTGGGAACCATGCTCCGCACCGCCCTGGCGGCGGGAGCCAGGGGGGCAGTTCTTACCCCTGGCACGGTTGATCTCTACAACGAAAAAGTAGCCCGGGCCACCCAGGGTGCTATATTTCGCCTGCCGGTGGCAACTGCAGTAGAGCCCGGCACTCTGGTTGCCGCCGTGTCGAGAGCGGGCTGGCGCCTGGTGGTGGCTGATGTCCGGGGCGATAGGGTATATTACGATGCCGATTTGACCGGCCCTCTGGTGCTGGTCATCGGCAGCGAGAACCAGGGCCCGGATGCTATATTACTGCAGGCGGCGGCAGTGAGGGTCCGCATCCCCCTATGGGGGGCGGCCGAATCCCTGAATGCTGCCGTAGCGGCAGGAATCCTCCTTTACGAGGCGGCCCGGCAGCGGCGAAGATGCTTGCCAGGGGTTTAAGGCTATGTTATAATGGCAACAAGGCCCCAACTTTAACGGGAGGTTGTGGTACTGTGTTCCTGCCTGCGGATTTTTTCTGGCGGATTTTTGAGCGAACTGGCTCCATTGTGGCCTACCTCATCTACCGCAGGCTGGTTTTGCAGTAGGTAAAAATTATAAAGGATAAATACTATGAGCGGGAGAGTAGCCTTGCTCAAGCTTTCAGGGAGGCGGCGCCGTGGACTGCAAGCGCTGCTAAGCAGAGGCAGGTGAAGTTCGCCCGGGAGTAGCAGGGCCGAAAGCTGGGGCGAGTAAGCCTTGACGGCCTTCCGCCGTTAAAGGAAGATCAAGCATTGTCTTTAAAAAGTTTGCTTGGGGTGGTTTGCAAACCTCTCGTCCCGAAGGATGAGAGGTTTTTCATTTCATAGACGGGGGTGGGATAAGTTTAATGCTGGCCGATATAGAAGCCATGCGAAGGCAGGCGTTACAGGAGTTAACGGCTGCCGCTGATAGTCTGGAACTGGAGAATATCAGGCTGAAATATTTGGGCCGTAAAGGTGAGCTTACCCGGATACTTCGGGGCATGGGTAGCCTCCCGCCGGAAGAACGTCCCCGGATCGGTCAGGCCGCCAACCGGGCGCGGGAGGAGATCGAAGCGGCTTTAGAGGCGGCAAGACAGAGGCTTAGGGAGAGAGAGAAGGAGGAGCGACTGCAAAAAGAAAAAATCGACGTTACTTTACCGGGCCGCCGCCGGCTAAGGGGACACCTGCATCCCCTTAACCAGGTCTTAAAGGAGATCAAAACCATATTTTTAGGCATGGGTTTTGCCGTTGCCGAAGGACCGGAAGTGGAGACAGATTATTATAACTTTGAAGCTTTAAATTTGCCTAAAGAACACCCGGCGCGCGACATGCAGGATTCTTTCTACATTACCGAAGATATTTTGCTACGCACCCACACTTCGCCGGTGCAGATTAGGGTAATGCAGGCCATGCTGCCCCGCCTACCCATTAAGATTATAGCTCCGGGCAAAGTTTACCGCCGGGACGACGACGCCACCCACTCGCCCATGTTTCACCAGGTGGAAGGTTTGCTGGTAGACCGGCGGGTTACTTTCGGCGACCTTAAAGGGACGCTCATGGCCTTTGCCCGCCAGATGTTCGGCCCGGAGTGCCGGGTGCGCTTCCGGCCCAGCTATTTTCCCTTTACCGAGCCCAGCGCCGAAGTGGATATCTCCTGCGTCATGTGCGGCGGCAGCGGGTGCCGGGTCTGCTCTTATACCGGCTGGCTGGAAATCTTAGGGAGCGGTATGGTGCACCCCAAAGTATTGGCCATGGCCGGCTACGACCCGGAAAAGGTGAGCGGTTTTGCCTTCGGTATGGGTGTGGAGCGAGTGGCCATGCTCAAATACGGCATTGACGACCTGCGCCTGTTTTTTGAGAACGACCTGCGCTTCTTAAAGCAGTTTTGATAGTGGGAGGTGCCTGATGTTTGCGCGTACCTTTATCCTGGCTACAAGAATATGTGGACATAACCCTTACTCCGGAAGAACTGGCCGATAAGCTTACTCTCGCCGGCATAGCCGTAGAGGCGATAGAGCGCCTGCAGCCGGAATTTAAGGGCGTAGTCACGGGGCTGATTAAAGAAATCGAGCCCCATCCCCATGCCGACCATCTCCTCATCTGCCGGGTAGATGTGGGCGGGAGAATATTGTCACTGGTAACTGGGGCGCCCAACGTGGCCGTGGGATGCAAAGTGGCGGTAGCTCTGGAGGGGGCGCGGCTGCCGGGAGGTGTCGAAATCCGGCGGGCGAGCTTCCGGGGAGTAGAATCCGCCGGCATGCTCTGCTCGGCCCAGGAGCTGGGCTTGGATACGAGCCTTATTTCCCCTGAAGAGCGCGAAGGGATCATCTTGTTGCCGCCCGATGCCCTGCCGGGGAGCGATGTATCCCAGGTTTTGGGGTTGCATGAAACCATCCTGGAGCTGGAACTTACGCCCAACCGGGCCGACTGCCTGGGGATAATAAATGTGGCCCGGGAAGTGGCCGCTTTAACCGGCGCTTATTTAAGGCTGCCATCGGTGGAGGTTACCGAATCCGAAATGCGGGCGGCCGACCTGGCGGAGATCGAGATCGAAGCGACCGACCTGTGCGGCCGCTATGTGGCGCGTATTGTCGGCGGCGTACGCATCGGGCCTTCGCCCGCGTGGATCCAGGCCCGGTTGCGGGCGGCTGGCATGCGGCCTATAAACAATATCGTTGATGTGACCAATTACGTTATGCTGGAATTAAACCAGCCCTTACACGCCTTCGATTACGACCTCCTGCAGCAGCACCGCATCATCGTCCGGCGGGCCGCGCCCGGCGAAAAAATCGTTACCCTGGACGGCGTGGAGCGCGATTTGGATGAAGAAATGCTGGTCATTGCCGACGCTGGCCGTGCGGTAGCGGTAGCCGGCGTTATGGGCGGCCTGAATACGGAAGTTACCTCGGAAACCGTTAACGTATTAATTGAATCCGCGCATTTTGACGGCAGCAGCATCCGGAGAACATCGCGGCGGTTGGGGTTGCGCTCGGAGGCTTCCCTGCGCTTTGAGCGCGGCGTGGACATTGAGGGGGCGGCTCTGGCGGCCGACCGGGCGGCTCAGCTCATGGCGCAGTTGAGCGGCGGGAAAGTGGCCAGGGGGCGGCTCGATTGTTACGCCTGCCCCAGGGCGAAGACCGTCATTACTTTGCGCCCGGAGAGGCTAAATGAACTTTTAGGCACCGATTTAACCCCGGGGACAATCCGGGAATACCTGGAAAGACTGCACTTAAAGGTTGAAGGAGAAAGGGTTCTGCAGGTGACGGTGCCTTCCTACCGCGGCGACCTGACACAGGAAATAGACCTGGTAGAAGAGGTGGCCCGGCTTTACGGCTACGATGCCATTCCGGTGACCCTGCCGGGGAGCAATACTGCCGATGAAAAAGAGACGCCGCGCCGCCGGTGGGAGGAAGCTGGGCGCGAGGCTGCCGTCGCCTGCGGCCTTAGCGAAGTCATCACCTACAGCTTCATTAACCCCAAAGTTTTTGACTGGCTGCGCCTGCCGCCCGATCACCCCTGGCGCCGGGTAGTGAAGTTACAAAATCCTTTACGGGAAGAGCAGGCGGTTTTGCGCCCCTCCCTCCTGCCGGGGCTCTTGGAAGTGGCCGCGCGCAACGCCAACCGCAAAGTGTTGCCGGTAACCATTTTCGAGATAGGCCGTGTTTTTAAGCCGGGCGATGCCGAGTTGCCGGAGGAACCTTTGTGTTTAAGCGCTCTGGTACTGGGAGAATTGCCCAAGGGTTGGGACTGGCCGCCCCAGGTCCTGGACTTTTACTACCTCAAGGGCATTGTGGAAGAGATTCTGGAACGCC
This sequence comes from Clostridia bacterium, assembly GCA_030445865.1. Lineage (GTDB taxonomy): Bacteria > Bacillota > DSM-521 > Neomoorellales > Neomoorellaceae > JASUSV01. The sequence goes on along the minus strand of JASUSV010000042.1, from coordinate 3,887 downwards.
TGCGGGTGGGCAACGTCCGTTTTGAGCCTGCCTCCGAATATCCTTTCCTGCACCCCGGCAGGGCGGCCTTTGTGTTAAGCGGCGATACCCCCCTGGGTTTTTTAGGGGAAATATACCCGGATGTGGCTGCGGCCTATGATTTACCGGCAAGAACCTGCGTTTTCGAACTAGACTGGGATCTGGCTGGCCAAAAAGCAGAAATAGGTGCCACCTACCGGCCTTTGAGCCGTTTTCCGGCGGTAGAGCGTGACCTGGCAGTCGTGGTGGACGAAGAAATACCGTCAGTGGCCCTGGAAGAAGTGATTTGCGCTGCCGGCGGGGAAATTTTAAGCTCCTGTCGCCTTTTTGATGTGTACCGCGGCGGCCAGATACCTCCGAACAAGAAAAGTATGGCGTATGAACTCGTTTTCCAGCACCCCGACCGCACCCTTACCGATCAGGAAGTAAATGCCCGCTACCTGGCCATCCAGGAAACTTTGGAACGAAAATTAGGAGCTGTTTTACGCCGGTAAGCAGGAGTCTGGCTTTTTAGGCCGAAATGGTAAAGAAATTATTTCCCGGGAGGTTGGGCGGCATGCAGCAGGCACAAGGCGTTGCCGGAAATGAACATACAAAGGTAACGGTGACCATCCTGGGCCAGGAATACGTGGTTAAAGGCGGAGAATCGCCGGAATACGTGCAGATGCTGGCGGCCTACGTGGATAAAAAAATGCGCCAGATTGGGCAGAAGTATCCTCATTTTCCGCCGGTTAAGATAGCGATACTGGCTGCCCTTAATATTGCCGATGAATTGAACAAGGTACAGCAGGATTATGCTACCCTGGTAAAATTGATCCAGGAGGAGAGGCGGGCTTGACCAATCTGGAACTGGCGTGGGCTCTGGAGGAAATGGGCGATCTTCTAGAAATAAAAGGTGAAGAGCCTTTTAAGGTTCGCGCCTACCACCGGGCGGCCAGATCTTTAGAGCAGTTTGAAGAAGAGGCTTCGGTGCTTTTTTGTCGCGGCGAACTGGAAAAAATCCCTGGAATAGGTAAAAACCTGGCCAAAAAAATTGCCGAACTCCTGGAAACGGGCCAGTCTACTTTTTTAAATAATTTAAGGCGGGAGATCCCTTCAGGGTTAAGGCAAATGCTGGCCATCCCCGGGCTGGGCGCCAAGTCCGTACGCCTGTTATACGAGCACCTGCATGTCACCACCCTGGATGAGCTGGAAGAGGCGGCCCGATCGAAGCGGGTTCGCCAGGTGCCGGGCATGGGCAGCAAGACGGAGCTGGCCATTTTGCGGGGAATCGAGCTCTTACGCGAGACCCAGGAAAAAATACCCATTGGGATAGCCCGGTCCCTGGCGGAAATGTTCCGGCGGCAACTTTTAGCTTTACCCGGCGTCGAGCGGGTCGAAGTCGCAGGCAGCCTCCGGCGGGGTTGCGAAATGGTAGGGGACGTGGATCTTCTGGCGGCCGTGAGGCCCGGGAATGAAGTGCTTGAGGTCATGGCCGGCCACCCCCAGGTTAAAGAAGTTCTGGCCCGGGAAGAAAACCACCTGTGCCTGCGCACCTGGACGGGAGTAAAAGTAGAAATATTTCTCGTGCCGCCGGAAAAATATACGGTCGCGTGGTTTTATTTGACTGGTTCGGCGGAGCATAGGCGAAAGCTACAGGAATTGGCCCGCAGGCAGGGAAAAGATCCGGCAGCATGCGGCCTCCTCGACCGGCTGGAAGATGAGGGGATAAAGTTAGACGAAGAGGCCGATATTTACCGTTCCCTGCAATTGCCTTTTATCGTGCCCGAACTTCGGGAAGGACGGGGCGAAATCGAAGCTGCCGTTGCCGGCCTTCTGCCGCGTCTGGTGACTTTAGAAGATATCAAGGGCGACCTGCATATGCATACTCGCTGGAGCGACGGCTTGAGCAGCATCGAAGAAATGGTAGCCGCGGCCCGGCAGAAGGGCTATGCTTACCTGGCCATTACCGAGCACTCGCGTTCGCTGGGCGTAGCCCGGGGTCTGAGCGTAGAAAAACTTTTAGCCCAGCAGGAAGAAATCAGGAGCTTGAACCGTAAATTTACTGATATTACTATCTTAGCCGGAATAGAGGTAGACATTTTGAGCGACGGTAGCCTGGACTACGCTGAGGAGATCCTGGCTTCCTTAGACCTGGTGATTGCCTCCATCCATTCCGGCTTTCAGCAGAGCGAGGAGCAGCTTATGGCCCGCATCGAGGCGGCGTTGCGCCACCCCTACGTCGATATCCTGGGGCACCCTACCGGCCGGATGCTGGCCCGGCGGCGTCCATATGCCGTGGATGTAGGGCGCATTATAGAGTTGGCCGCCGAGACGGGGACAATTTTAGAGATCAACTCTTCGCCCGACCGTCTTGATTTAACCGCCGAGGCGGCGCTCCGGGCAAAGGAATATGGCGTGCCGGTATGCATCAACACTGATGCTCACGATTGCTACCACCTGGATGATATCTGGTATGGGGTAACGACTGCCCGCCGCGCCTGGCTGGAACCGCAGGATATAGTCAACTGCTGGGACCTGGATAAACTGCAGGCCCGGCTCAAGCGCAACAGGCATAAACGCTGAGTTAAAGGAGGAACTTATGAACCAAAATCGCGGGCTTGACCGGGAAGATATTTTACATGCTATCCTGGGGGCAGGACTTAAACCCTTGCCATTTTCCTTTTACAGCAGGGACACCAGGACCGTAGCCTGCGAGCTTTTAGGTACTTATATGGTCCGTTTTTCGCCCGAAGGTACGGTTTGCGGCCGGGTAGTAGAAACCGAGGCTTACCTGGGGAGAGAAGATCCGGCGTGTCATTCCGCGCGCGGACCGACGCCCCGCAATGCCGTGATGTTCGGCCCGGCAGGGCGGGCCTACGTCTATTTTATTTACGGAATGTACTATTGTTTTAATGTCACTACAGAAGATGAAAAGACGCCGGCGGCAGTCCTTCTCCGGGCTCTGGAGCCGGTGGCGGGCATCGAGCTTATGTCCCGACGCCGGGGGACGCGGGAAATAAAAAAGCTCTGCCGTGGACCGGGGTGTTTGGCCCAGGCCTTAGGGATAGACAAAGAGATTAACGGGACGAGCGTAGTGGACGGCCCGGTACGCTTCTACCCACCGTTACCTCACGATTTGCCCGGAGAAATAGCGGTTGCCCCCAGGGTAGGAATCACTCAGGCTGCCGACTGGCCGTTGCGCTATTACCTGAAGGGGAACCCTTTTGTTTCACGGCCATAATTTGTACTGGTGCTTCCGAAAGAAGTATGAAAATGTCGGGGATGCTGGCGTAAGCGACTTTGGGCGAGTCTTAAGAGCCGTTGGCGAGACTGAGCCCGGAGGCGGGGCCGAGGGCATGGAGGCCCGAGGCCGGCCACTGAGGCAGGATGCTTAAATCCGGCCGGGAACCCCGCCGAAGGGCGAGGGGGAGCCTACGGATCGCTGGCGAGCCCATCAGGAGCCGGCGCCAGCGCCCCGGCACGGGGAATGTTTCGGATGCCTCTTTGTGCTCGTGAGGAGGAGTTTTATGGAGTTGGTGCGGGCACATTTCTTTATTAAAGGTCGAGTACAGAAGGTAGGCTTTCGCTATTTCTTATGCCAGGAAGCCGAAAAGTACAACCTTTCAGGCTGGGTACGCAACCGCTTTGATGGTCGAGTTGAAGGGGTAGTGGAGGGAGATAAAGAAGCGGTGGAAGCTTTTTTAGTTTCCTGCCGCCAGGGGCCGCCCCGGGCCTGGGTGGAAGAGGTAGAATTTTCCTACGAAGAAGTCCAGGGGGAACGGGGATTTGAGGCATTTGCGTTGTGGCCGATTTTTTAGAGGGCCCTGACATAATCTTACAGAAGCAACCCTGTAATCAATAGGGTAGGCGCCTCAGGAATATAAAAA